>DATEPG010000639.1:0-23825 GCA_035273265.1 Polyangiaceae bacterium | reverse complement strand
TAGCCGCGTAGGAGTTCGCAAAACTGCGGACCTGCTCGGAAAGAGCGACAACCTGTCCGGCGTCGACGCCGAGTTCGAAAATCGCCCGAGCGTAACGCTCGGCAACGGCACCGCCGCTCATACTTTTCCTCGCAGCGCCGTGGCGGCGCTCTTGATCCCAAGCAAATAGTCTTCGGCCAGCCGGCTCTGATCGGCCGCGGTCACCCTCGAACGCAGCGTGGTCTCCGCGGAGCGGAGCGCGGCGCGCGACATCTCGGACAACAACCCCTCACGCGCGGTCTTCAACTCTTGGCCGATCAGGGTCTGCGCGTCGCGTTCCATGCGCGCGCGCTTCTCCTTGGCCTCGGCCAAAATGCGTTTGCGCTCACTTTGGCCGGCCGAGCGCATGTCCCCGCGGACGCGCTCAATCTCTTGGTCCAGAGTGGCGAGCTTCTGCTCGTACTCGGCCAGGCGCTCCTCGGACTCTCTCTTCATCTTGCCGGCCTCTTCCATGCCGCGCAAGATGGTCGCCTTGCGTGACTTGAGGGCTTCGGCGATCGGCTTTTTGGCGAAGCGGATCAACAGCCAGTAAAGGACGGCACTGTTCAGTAGCATCGCCCCGAACGGCACGGGCGTGCCCGTGGGACGCCACAGCACGTTCGGCTCAACGTCGTCCCGCTCGCCCAAGAAGCCGTAGAAGAAGTTGTACTCTTCGAACGTCGGGACGTGGTGCTCGTGGTCTTCCGCGCCCGCTTCATCGTGGCCGGTGGCTGCCAGCTCAGCGTGCTCGGCGTGTCCGTGATCAGCGTGTCCGTGATCAGCGTGTCCGTGATCAGCGTGTTCGGAGGCCGGCTCGTCGGCGAGCGCCGGCAACGCGAAGGTACCGAAAGCGACTAGAGCAACCCCCAAAAACCAATTGCGTAGGACCGGGGTGCGCATCAGTTCGCTCCCTGCCCGACGACTCGTTCCACGATCATTTGAGCCACTTTCTCGGACTCTGCGCCAACGGCTACGCGGATCGAGTTCACTTCGAGCTCGATCTTGCGGCGGCCTTCTTCAACGATGCGAGTCGTCGCGTCCCGTGCTTCGCGCAGGATTTCGGCTTCCAGCTTGCTGGTCTCCGAGCGGAGCAGGTCGCGTTCTTCGGCAGCGACCTGCTTGACGCGCTCGAGCTCCTTCTCGTAGCGCTGCAGCAGCTCGCCCGCTTTTTCTTGTAATTCGCGGGCAGTGGCGCGCGCGCCCTCGGTTCTTTCCTCACGCAAGGCGAACACCTTGAGCACCGGATCGAACAAAAGCGGCTTCAGCACCACGATCAGCACCGCGAACACCACGATCTGTAAGAGCACGGTGCGATCGAAATCGAGCGGAACTCCACCGGCCATGGCCTTCGTGGCACCTGACAGGGAGCTCGCGGCAGTCGCGGAAACCAGTTCTAAAAGCATGCTTCGTCTAACCTCGCTCCCGTGGGCGGCGTGATGAAGTAGCCGAAATACGGGCGAAATCTCAATGCGCACTCAGGAGGCGCGCGCGGCTCGTACCACCTTGGCGCCGGTGTGTCTAGGCCAGCGCTCGATTGCGTTCGGGGCTGCTCGAGCCATCATTCCAGCCATCCTGCACGGCTGAATTCCAGCTCCCGGACGCCGGTTCGGTCGAGCTGAGCGGCGAGCTCAGAATAGGCGCGACCGCTGCTGGGGTCACACGCTTCGGGCATCACGTCCAAGAGTGGCAGGAGCGCGAACGCGCGGCGCGTCAGCTCGCGATGAGGCACGACCAGGCCGGGTTGATCGACCGTTTGGCCGGCGACGAACAACAGGTCCAGGTCGAGGGTGCGAGGCCCCCAGCGCTCCAGCCGTACTCGGCCCGCAGTGCGTTCAATTTCGAGTTGCAACGAAAGCAGCGCCTGCGGATCGAGTGAGGTTTGCAGGCGGAGCGCCGCGTTCAGGTAGTCCGGCTGCGCAGGTCCCACGGCCACGCTCTCGTACAGCGCGGAAAACCCGGTTATTTGCGTGTGGCGCCGCAAATGTCGCACAGCAGCACGAAAAAACTCCAGGCGGTTTCCCAGATTGGAACCGAGACCGAGCACGTAGTCCTGTTCGACGCCCATCGCTGCGTGCACGGTAGCAGCCGACTGGGCTTGCTAGCGACCGGAACCTGCCCTACTCGATGCCGGTGTTAGGTTTGAACGGCGGCGAGTGGTTCATCGTGACGTTCGTCACCGTGATGGTGGTTTCGGCACGGTATTGGCCGGCTCTCGGTGCGCGCATCGGCGGGCGTTTGGGCGGCCGCTTCGATGGGCCGAGCCCAAGCGATCCGCCGCCGAACCAATAGCGCCATTGGGGGGTGAAACCGCCGCTTGAAAGCCGCTACACTCTGGCCGTAGTGACACCCCACCTTGAGGCCGGCGGAGACACCGGCAACAACGAGGAAGGTGGCTCGCTCATCTTCGTGAGCGACGCCTCGGCGGAAGCAGAGCGTCTCACGACTGCGCTGCGCGGGCGCGGCTATCCGGTGATCGACGTTCCGCTCGGGCTGCTCGTCAGCCGCGTCTCGGTGCAACGGCCCTCGTTGATCTTGTGCGACGCCGACGCGACCGCGGCACTCGAAACCATCCAGCGGGTCCGTGAGACGCCCGGAGGCAACCGCATCGACGTGCTCTTTCTCGGGGAACCGGGTCGCACCGTCGAGCAGAACGCGGCCGCGCTGCAGCAAGAGGCCAGCGGGGTTTTCGTTCGCCCGGTCGACGAATTCATTCTGCTACGTAAAGTCGAAGCGCTGATCGGAGCGCCCAGCGGTCGGCCCGAGCTCAACTTACGCAGCACCGCCGCCAATCGTGCACCCGTGCTGGTCGCGGCGACTCGGCGACCGTACCGCTACGATGCTGGCAAGACCGACTCGGCGCGAGATACGCCTTCCTCGCCTTCGTCGTCTGCGCCTTCCTCGCCTTCGTCGTCTGCGCCCATCCATCCAGCCCCCCCCAGCAGTCCGGGGACCGAACCTGGCCCGCCGAGCGTGAGGAACTCCGAGTCGGCGCCCGATAGCCAGCCGCATTCGAGCCGGCTGTCGACGTCGAGCCACCTGCTCCCACCACGCCCCGCGGAGCTCCCGCAAAGCAAGCTGAGCCCGGCGCTGGAATCGTTGCTCGCGACCGCCGAGCGGCGCGTGCTCTCGGTGCGCAATTCGTCGATCCCTCCCTCGGATCGTCTCTCACCCGAGGCCGAATTGGAAGCCGTTCTGCCAGCAGACGTGCTGGACGCATTGGACGAGCCGCTCGACTTCGACGACGACGACGATGAAGACGACAGCTCGATCGGCACGCACAACGGCGCAGACGCTGATCCGCCCCCGCGCTCGGTCACGAAAACGACCGGCGCCGGCACGGCCACCGGCGGCAGCAACTTGGCGCCCGAAGCGGCGGAATCGTTGCCACACAGCACGCGCGAGAAGACCGCTGCGCCCCACGACGGCAGCGAGCTGCCGCCCCCGGACGGTCCCGAATCGCAGTCGTCGCGCGCAACCGAACCGCCCGTGACCCCGCCGCGTCACACCACTCGCATGCGCAGCGAGGCCGAGCGAGCAGCGCTCGAAGAGCCCGTCTTCAGTCGTTCACCGAACTCCCTCGCGGGCACCACCGCGCATGGTCCGATCACCGACATGCCGCCCAGCATGGCAGCGGCACACGCGGAGGCTCAAGCCTCGCTGTCCACCGTGCCGCCGGCCGCACGCCCAGCGGTCGAACGTGCGCTGCCCGACGTCAGCGCCCGACCTGCGCCGCCCGAATTACGCCGTGAGCCGCCGAAGCTCGATATCCCCGCCTCATTGGGCGCCGGTGATGCCGTGCGAGCGTTTGCCCGGGTCGTGGGCGCACGTTACACGGGCGCCCTGGCGTTCGAAGATCAGACGGGGATTCGGCGCGTACTGTTCCGCGACGGTGACTTCGTGACCGCTGCCTCTGGCGCGGACGGGGAGTCGTTGGTTGCATTCCTGACCCAAAGGGGAGATCTGCCCGCCGAGGTCGCCGCCCGAATTGGCCGCAAGCTCCCGCAATTCGGCAGGCATGCGGGAGCCGCACTGATCGCTCAGGGGCACCTGCGCCAAGACGACTTGTGGCCCGTATTGCGGGCACACGCCGAGTGGCTCGTGGGGCGCATCGTATTGCTCAGCAGCGGTGCAGTCAGCGTGGAAGCCGACGTGCCCGTGCGCTTGCAAGCCGAGCCGGCGGTCTTCGGTGGTGCGACCGGCGCGGAGGTGTTGGTGGAAATCGTGCGACGTGCGGTTTCTCCAGAGCAAGCGGTGCAGCGCCTGGGCGGGCCAAACACCGTGCTGCAAAAGGGAGACAACCCAACTTTGCTCGGCGAGTGCGCGATCACGGATGCCGAAGCAGAGGTCGTGCGCTCAATCATCGAGGAGCCGCTCACCGAGACACTGCGTCGGGCAGGTCACAAAGATTTTGCAGCAGTGCTTTACGTGCTGGTCGAGCTGTCCGTGCTCGGTCGAGCCAGCGGTGAGCGGCGCGTTCCCCGCGAGACGCACGAAAAACGCGCGGCAAAACCCGACCACTTGGATCACGCGGCGCTTCGCGCACGCATCCTTTCACGCAGGGCCCTGAGTGAAGAGGGCGACTATTTCGCGTTGTTGGGAGTCGGCCGCAGCGCCACCAGCTACGACATTCGACGCGCCTACAGCTCGCTCAAGGACGAATATGATCCGAGTCGTATCCTGACCAGCGAGACCGTGGATCTCCGCGAGGACGTGGAACTGATCCTGGAGGTGCTCGCGGAAGCATTCGAAATTCTCGAAGACGACCTCAGACGCGAACGCTATCGACGCGCGCTCGACGCAAGCCCGTAGCCCGTAGCCCGTAGCCCGTAGCCCACAGTCCGCAGCGCACGACCGGTAGAACCGTTCGATTCCAGCGCTCTGGGAAAAAGACACTCGATAGTGTTGTTCGATGTGCGCGAGTCGTGCGCTCGCGCACCTCTCGCGCACCTCTCGCGCACCTCTCGCGCACATCTCGCGCACATCTCGCGCACATCTCGCGCACGCTGCTACGCGCCGCGCACGTTTGGGATACAGGCAAATTAAAAATCAACGGGTAACAAAAACGCAACGGTGTTCACACAACGGACAACCCAACTGTGTTATCGCGGTCCACGATGGGGATCGCCTTGGAGATGACATGTCACAACAGAACGTTGCGGAAATAGCATTTGATCCCAGTGAGGACGAAAGCGCTCCGCAATCATACATTGCCGAACTGAAGCCGAAACGAAGTCGCGAGACGAGCGCGCCACAATCAGCGGTGGTCGCGACGTCGAGCGTGCTCGAAGCGGAAGCGCCCGCCGCATATCGGTTGGTGCGCGCGTTGGTCGCCGCAGGTGTAGACACGTTCTTCGGCATCCCCGGTGGACCGGTGTCGCCGGTGTTCGATGCAATCTTGAATACCGAAGGCGCGCGGCTGGTCGAATCGCGTCACGAGACCTCGGCAGCGTTCGCAGCGGCCGACTATTATCGCGGCTCGGGGCGGGTGCCAGCGGTCGTGGTGACCGCAGGCCCCGGAGCGACGAACGCCGTTACCGGCGTGGTCTCGGCGCACCTGGAGCGCGTGCCGCTACTCCTCATCTGTGGGGATGTCGCCTGGGCAGCAGAGGGCGGGCGCTTGCTGCAAGACAGCGGCCCGGAAGGCATCGGCATCGAAAAGATGCTGGGCCACGTCACGCGAGCCACGATCCGCGTGACCCAAGCCAAGACCGCTACCGCGCAGGGGCTGGCCGCGCTCAACGCCGCAAAGAATCCGGCCAATCCTGGCCCCGCCCTGCTCGTCTTGCCGATTCAGCTTGGCCGCGGCACCGTGCCGCTGTCGCTCGTCGAGGCCCCGCCAGTTCAATTCGTGGCGCGCGCGTCGGCCTACGCCGTGCAGCAGGCCGCAGACTGGTTGGTCGCAGCCGAGCGCCCGCTGCTCGTGATCGGCGCCGGCTGCCGCGCACATGCGGCGACCATCCGCAAACTGGTGGACGCCTTCGACATCCCCTTCGTGACCACGCCTCAAGCCAAGGGCCTCGTCAGTGAACTCCACCCGCGTTCGCTACGGCACGGCGGACTCGCCGCTTCACTCTGGGCGCGCGAGTACATCGGGCGGGGCGTGGACGCAGCCCTCGTGTTGGGGACCGACTTGGACGATTGCTCGATCGGTCCGACGCGCTACATCGCCGAAGGCGGGCGACTGGTGCACGTGGACCTGAACGCGGCAGTAATTGGCAGAAATCTACCGACTGCGCTGGGGGTGGTCGCCGACCTCGGCGCGTTCGCCGAGGATCTGCAGACGCTAGTGGTCAGCGAAGGTCTGCGGCACGGAAAATCCCAGGCTCGGCTGCGTGAACTGCGCCATAGTTCGCCCTGCGAACACGCAGATTTCGCGGTCGACGCGAGCCCGCGCATCACGCCCCAGCGCGCGATCGCCGATCTGCAAGCCGCAGTTCCCGAACACACGGCGTTCATCACCGACATCGGTGAGCACATGCTGTTTGCGCTGCACTACCTGACGGCGCGCTCGCCGGACAGCTTCACCATTCACCTGGGCCTGGGTAGCATGGGCTCCGGGATCAGCGGCGCAATCGGCCTCGCGCTCGCCAACCCGGAACGTCCGGTGGTGTGCGTGTGCGGCGACGGCGGCATGCAAATGGTCGGGATGGAAGCGCTGGTCGCGCTCAAGTACCGCTTGCCGATCGTGTTCGCCGTGTTCAACGACGCTCGCTACAACATGGTTTACCACGGTTATCGCCAAGTATTCGGACGCGAAGCAGAGTGGGAGTCCCCCTGGACCGACTTTGCCGCGTGGGCGCGCTCGATGGGCATGGCAGGTCTACGCGTGAACCATCCGGGCGAAATCAATGCCGAGCAACTCGCGCGCCTGCGTGCCAATCGCGTGCCCGTCGTGCTCGATATTCGCATCGACCGAGACGTGAAGCTCACCGGCGGTGGACGGAACGAGGCCTTGCAGCACATGTCGATGATGAAGGGGACCGGCTAGTGCACGCTCGCATCGTCGGTCTGGGGCAATGGTTTCCAGAGCGCGTGCGCACCAACGCCGATTGGCCCGAGGCGTTCAGCGCTCAGAGTCGCATGAAACAAGGCGATCGCACGCTGGTGGACGTACCCGAGGACGATCGCGACAGGACCTTACGCATCGTCAAACGCTACTTGGCCGAGGAAGGGCAGGACCCGTTTCTGGGCACGGTCGAGCGGCGCGTCGCCGACGACAACATGACCTCGGCGGAAGCCGAAGCCAACGCGGGGCGAGCCGCGCTGGGCGACGCGGGCATCGATGCTTCCGAGGTCGATGCCATTTTCTCCTGGGCATTGGTTCCGGATCGAATCATGCCCAGCAATGCTTGCCGCGTCGGTGACCTAATCGGCGCCAAGCGCGCATGGTCGGCGAGCGTCGACGCGGCCTGCGCCAGTCCAATCGCCCATTTGAACCTGGCCGCGGCGCTGATCGAATCGGGACGCGCGCGCACGGTGCTGCTCACGCAATCACACTTGGCGACGCGAACCTTCGCAATGTCTCATCCGGCTGCGCCCAGCGTCGGCGACGGCGCTGCGGCGATGTTGGTCACGGCCAGCGACGTTCCTGGGATTCTACAAACCCACAGCGTGACGCACGGAGAGCATCACAATGCCGTCGTTTGGTGCCGAGGTAAGAGTGACGACACCGACCCGCCCTGGTGGGAAGCCGGTGGAGCGCTCGCCATGGGCAGCCGCTCACCCGAAGCCACTCGTGCGCTGATGCAAGACACCGTGCCCACGGCCGCTCGCACCGTCGCGGAGCTCGCGCAAAGAGCTGGTTTTGCGGTCGATTCGATCGACGTGCTGCTGAGCGTTCAGCCGCGCCGCTGGGTCCCGTTGGCGATCGCCGAGGCGCTCGGTCTCGGGCCAAACGTCGCGATCGAGACCTATCGACGCTATGCTCATTTGGGGGGCGTGGGCCCTATCGTCAATTTGATCGCCGCGCGCGACGCGGGCAAGCTCGCCAAGGGCGCGAGGGTCGTGATTTACGCGCAGGGTGCTGGCTTCACTCGCGCGGCGGCGGCCGTGAGCTGGTAGGGCGTTGATTGACCAGGTTCGCCAGCGCGGTCCACAGACTGTTCGCGCTGACGGGCTTGGTCAGGATGCCGTTCATGGATTCGCTGAGGAACGCGCGGTAGCGTTCACGGGTCGCGTCGGAGGTAACGAATACCGTGCGCGCTGCGAGCGCTGGCCGCTCGCGGCGGAGCCACTCGAACAGCGCGCGCCCATCGACCTCGGGCAACGCAATCTCGGTCACGACCGCGTCGGGGCTGGAGCCGGAGCTGAGCAGGTCGATTGCCTCTTGACCGTCACTGGCCATGATCACGTCACACGAGCTTGCCAGCATGCGCGCGTAGGCTTTCAAAATCCGTTCGTCGTCGTCGATCACGAGGACCGTGTGACGCTTGCTCAAGGGCCGACGCACCGCCGCGTCCCGGTTCTGCAAATAGGCTTTGCGCATCGTTGCGTGGTCCGGCAGCGGCAGCAACGCGATGAACGTGGCGCCCGAACCGTGTACGCTCTCGACGATCAAATCCCCACCTAAATCACGCATGATCGAGCGTGAAATACTGAGACCGAGCCCAGTGCCGAGCCCCGAGCGCTTGGTCGTGAAGAACGGGTCGAAGATGTGCGACAGCGCCTCCGACGCGATTCCAGGACCGGTGTCGGAGATGGAAATGGCGACGAACTCCGTGTCGGCGCGGGTGGTGATACGGACGCGATGCACTTCGCGCTCGACGTCGTTGATGGCGTGAGCGGCGTTGATCAGGATGTTGACTAGTACCTGCGTCAGGCGTCCATGGGGCACCACGACCCGCGGCAGGGCCCGGGCGTAGTCGCGCTCGATGTGCGCCACCATGCCGATCTCGCGACCTACGAGCCGCAGGGCTTGATCGACGACGTCGTTGGCGTCGAGCATCTGCGGCTCTTCGCGGTCCCCATCGGAGCGAGCAAAGACGCGCAGATCGCGGACGACGCTGCCGATGGCCGACGAAGCAGCCAACATTTCCTCGAGCAGTTGCCGGCCCTCGACGCGCGGCGCGCCGGTCAACGCGAGATCGTGGAGCATCTGCACCTGTTCGGGTGTGGCGCCCCAGCCGCGCGTCGCCCAAACGCTCAACTCGTGCACGACGTTCGCGAGTGGCGTCATCAGAGCCATGCAAGCTTCGATGCTGAGCTGTAGCGCCATCAAGGGATTGTTGATCTCGTGTGCCACGCCTGCCACGAGCGTCCCGAGCGCCGACAACTTCTCGGTGTGAACCATCGAGGCGCGACTGTGTTCCTGCCCCTTGCGCAGCATTGCACGAAGCTGCGTACGATCGAAAAAGCCGTGAATCGCCCGATCGTCTGCAGCCGGCCAGACCAGGACTTCATCCGCGCCGTGCGACAGCGCGTCGAGCGCGGCTACCTCGTCGACCGCGACGAAGCCGAGTGGAGCACCGCCCACGCGTTCCCGGAGGCGCGGCAGGAGCTCGGCCGGAGCGCCATCGACGACCAAGATTTGCGTGTCATGCGTCGCGTAGCGATCGGCGAGTGTGGCCGAAATACGGTTGCCCGCCTCGGGGCTCGGAACGAGCACCCACACGCCGACTCCGCCTTCTGGCTCGGGCAGGTTTGGCTCGTCGTTCTTGGTCACGGAACCGGCTCGCTGCTCCTCCTCTACTCTTACCACGTGATCATGGTCGAGCCGTCGAATCGACTGAGCAATTTCGTTTCGACCTTGGCTTCGATACCGCACGCCTCGAACGAGCCCTCGGCACCACCGGCGATGGCCGACTCGATCCAGAGGTATTCCTCGCGGTACACCATCTCCACCGAGCGCGGGCCGTGGCGAACGATCTCCCAGTGCCCGTATTGGTAGGTCTGCCGACGCGCGGCGAGGCCCTGCTCGGCGAGCCGGACGGGATCGTGCGAAAGCAGACGCAGCATGGTCCGTCCAAGCAAGCTGGCGGCGAAGGTGGTGGCATTTGTACGCCAGATGTCGTGCATGCCCTCGTGCACCTTCTCTGGCGTGCGCAGTGACGCGCCGGCAATTGCCAAGCGAATCATATAGTCACGCAAAGGATACATTCGGATCGGCGACCAGCGCTCGCCCTCGAAACAATCGCGATAGAGTTGAGGACGGCCGGCACGTTGCAGCACGGTTTCCAGCGATCGAAGATAGAGGCCTCTCACCAGCGCCGACGGCGGGACGACCTCGAGACGACTCACGAGATCGCAATACGGCGCAACGATCTGGATAGCGCGCTCCACCGGACGATGCCGAATGCTGAGGGAGTCCATGGCCGCCATCTGGTTCTCGGGGGTTCGGTGTCGGTGCTCTGCTCAGTGCCTCTGAAATATCGCCGTCGTCGATCGGAATAGGTAACACGATGGGCGGGCAAAAGTGAAATCCTTCGACCGGATCTGCTCCACCTGCGCACTCAGACCCACCTCAGCTACCCGCACTCACTCACTCACCCCACCCATACGAGTGATGGGCCGCGATGGCCTCGATGGCCTTCCGCGGCATCACTCGCTCGGGGCCGGTGGGGCGCTGTTGTCGTGTGTCGTTCGCGACATCCGCCTCCCCCGTTTGCCGCTTTCGGGACGGGCACGGGCACGGGTGCCCGAACAATTCAGGAACACGCCCCAACCGGGCGGCCGTTGGCCAACCGCCCAGGCGGAAGCCCGGGCTGCCCAAGACGCGAGTGGCGGGAAGCGCCAGCGGCGTCGCGCTACTCGGCGGCGCTGCAGGCCGTGGCGTCGAGCACATCGCATTCGAGGCTGTCGCCCTCGACGGACAGCAGCAGGACGCTCTTCGGGTGCAGCTCACCACGTAGGATTTTCTCTGCCAGGGGCGCTTCCACCAGGCGCGCGATCGTGCGCTTCATCGGCCGCGCTCCCAGGGTCGGGTCGAAGCCGCCATGATCGAGCAAGAATTCGACGACCTCCGGGCCGAAATCCAAACGCAAGCCACGTTGCGCGGCGAGCGCACGGCTGACTCCCTCGAGCAAGCGGCGGGCAATCTCGCGTACCTCGGCGCGAGCCAGCGGTGCGAACACCAACACCTCGTCGATGCGGTTGTACAATTCCGGCGCCAGCGCGCTACGCGCCGCGGCCACCACCCGTTGCTCGAGATCAGACCGGTCTTGCGCCTCATTGCCGAACCCCACGCGGCGACGCGGCGAGCTGCCGCTCTCCTCGGCGCCCAGATTGGATGTCATTAGGATCACGGTGTTCGTGAAGTCGACCGTGCGACCGCGCCCGTCGGTGAGCCGACCCTCGTCGAACACTGCCAAGAACGAGGTGAGCACATCGGGGTGCGCCTTTTCCAACTCGTCCAGCAGAATCACCTGGTATGGCCTTCGACGAACGGCTTCCGTGAGCTGCCCGCCCGCCTCGTGCCCGACGTAACCTGGCGGCGCCCCGATCAAGCGCGCGATCGCGTGCGGTTCCGAGAACTCGGACAGGTCGACGCGAGTCATGGCCGTGTCGCAATGAAACAAAACTTCGGCGATAGCCTTCGCGCTCTCTGTCTTGCCCACACCGGTCGGGCCCAGCAAAAGGAAGGTACCAATCGGACGTCGCGATCCGAGGCCGGCCGCGTTGCGCCGCAAAATGCGAGCAATACGCCGGATCTGATCGCCATGACCGACCACGCGTTCGGCCAAGATTTCCTCCAGGCGCAACATGCGATCGCCATCCGCCTCGAGCAGGCGATCGACCGGCATGTCAGCGAGCTCTGCCACGACCTCGGCCACACTTTCGGCGGTAACTTCGGGTTTGCCACGGCGACGCGTGCGCGCACCGGCCAAATCCAAGATTGAAACCGCCTTGTCTGGCAGGGCGCGACCGGGCAGATAGCGGACCGACCAACCCACGCCCAACGCCAGAGCTTCGGTTTGATAGCGGACCTGGTGGTGTGCCTCGAGACGCGGCCTCAGGGCGTCGACGATCAGGTAGGCGTCTTCGCGACTCGGCTGTTCGACTTCCACCAGCGAGAAGCGACGAGCCAAGCCGGCGTCCGCAGCCAAGGCTTTCTGAAAATCTTCGGGCGTCGTGGCACCGATGCACGGCAGCTCGCCGCGCGAAAAGGCGATCTTGAGCTCTGACGCGATCTCTTCGGCCGCCTCGCCGATGAACAACTGATGGATCTCGTCGAAAAAGATCACGACGCGACCTTTCGCCGCGAGGACCTCCTTGCGCAGCGCGCTGACGCGCGAAGCGAGCGCACCACGGACGCCCGTGCCCGCGACCAATTCACTGACTGGGATCTGAACGATCACGCGATCGTCGAGCGAGAGCACGTCTTCGGCGGCAGCGATGCGCTGCGCGAGGCCGCGCACGATGCTCGTCTTGCCCACACCAGCGATGCCCACGAGGCAAGGGTTGTTGCCCTCGCGCTTGGCCAGCACATCCAGAGCCTGCTCGATGACCGCGTCGCGTCCCACCACCGGATCGAGTTCGCCGCGCGCGGCAGCCAAAGTCAGGTTTCTGCCGAGCGACGTCAGAGTCGGGAATTTCTGCGGATCGAGCTCGAAACGCTCCCAGGGCTCTGGTTCTCGATGCAGCGGCTTCTCGAGCAGCACCGGCGCAACAGCGCGCATCGAGCTCGGGCGCTGGGCACCGCTGGGCAATGCCATCACCGGTACGACGACGCCGGCGCCGCGCGTCTCGGAAGCGGACGGCGCAGGCGATGAACTGCCGTCGGCGCTGGTCGATTTGCGTGGAGGTGGGTAAAGCGGCACCTTGATCGCCTTCGACACGCGGCGTGGCGCGATCACAGCCGCTTCACGCGGCTGTTCGGGCGACGCGCGACGTCGACCGACCAGCCCGAGACCGACTTGCACGGCTTGCGTCCGCAGTCGTGAGGTATCGACGTTCAAGCCCTCGAGCAGGCGACGGGCCGAGCTGCGCGGTTCGCCCACCAACGCAACCAGCAAATGTACCGCAGCAGCGTCGCCGTCGCCCATTCGGCCGGCGATCTCACGAGCCCGTTGCAGGCAAACCTTGACCGGGTCCTCGAGCTCCTCCTCGATGCCGCGCGCCGCGCGCAGCAGCTCTTCGACACCCAACTTGCGCTCGCGCAATAAGTCGCAAGCGGGGCTCGGACGAGCGGCGATCGCCGCCAGCAGATGGGCGCTCGTCGCGCGCGACTTCTGCTGCTGCGCGAGCTCATCCGCAATCCGTTTCACGAGAACAAGTTCGGACTCGATTCGGCCACCGGTCATCACCTGAGCGATCTGCCCGGAATCCAGAAAACGGCCAACTTTTCCAGCATTTGGCCGGCGGTCCAGCGCGGCCCTAACGGCTGAACAACTCGCGAGCCTGAGCGTAATCCCAAACCGTCACCCGTTTCGGTCCACCGACCGCGACCAAGGGCTCGAACCCGGAAATCGCTAGGTTTTTGTCTTCGAGCAGGACTGACAGCCAATCCTCGTCGGCGCTCGCGAGCGTGACCGGGAGTTCACGCTCGAAGCGTGGCCGGCCGTCGAAGTTCGTGACCAGCAGTGACCAGCGCCGGGGCTGCCCCGCTTGCGGATTGCTGACTAGGACGAAGGCGAGGGCTTCGGTGTTGGCCGTCGCGGCGTAGGGCGGCGCAGGCAAGCGAAAGCGGGCGAGCACGGCCAGGCCGCCGGCCAGCCGCAGATGGATGACCTCCCCTGCTTTGCTGACGGCAAAGAACTCATCCAGGCGCATGCCCGCGAGCAAACGAACCGGCGGATCGTCGCTCGCTGGGAAGGAGAACTCGGCGCGGCTCCCGCGCGGCGCCTGACGCAAAAAACCGGCCTTCGTCCGACAGACGATCGCGCCATCACGCAGTTGGGCCATCGGTTCGCGGCAGCCCTCGAGACGAAAGCTGGCCTCGATCGGCAGGATTTTACCGGGCTCGCTTTGGAAGGGGTACCAAATGAGTTGCGAATCCTCCGGGTAGTAGACGAAAAAGTGACTCGGCTGCTCCAAATCCGGCAGCAGCTGCGAACCAGGCAGGAACGTGACGTGAGCGAACGGCTTCGCCACCTTCGCCCGCGGCTCGAGGCGCGTACCTCCGGACGTGCCGACGGCGAACAGCGCGCCATCCGAGCCGTGAGCCACTGCCCGAACGGCACCGATGCTCGCCTCGGTGATCACATCGCCCTGCTTACTATCGCGGAAGGTCGCCTTGTCCACGCTCGCCTGCAGCAAACGTGCGGTACCGAACGAAAGCAGCGCGCTCTGCACGGTGGGCGGAGCGATCTCGAGGCGTTGCTCTCGCAAGGAACGTAGCGTTTGCACCACCGCCGACGGCAACGGACCCAGAGCGCGCTCCTTTCGCGGTTGCTCGGCGGAGGCGTCGCCGAACACCGCCGACGCGAGGCCCCGCGGCAGCTGCGGCGGAGCCCGACGTTCAGCGGGCTTGCTCTTGGCGTGACAGGCGCTGAGCAAAGGCAGGCAGACCGCGAGCAGCGCGCGCCTGATTGTTTGCTTGGCGCCCATGATGCTACGTTGACTTTCCCGCCCGGTCACGCCCGAGCGCAAGCACAATGTTCTTCCATTTTTACTTCGCCAAGCCCGCCCAGCGCGAAGCGGCGCGCCCTTCGCTGCGCTCGCTGGTCTCACGGTTCTTGCTCGTCTTGCTCGTCTTGCTCGTCTTGCTCGGCTTGCCGAGCAGCGGCTGCAGTCGTTTCACGCGCACCAAGCAATGTCGCGCGTTGATTGCTCAGATCAATCCGGCACTCGACGACGTGCTCACCATCACCCACGCAGGAGCAGGCGCGGGAGGCAGAGCAGGCGCGAGCGGCGGTTCTGGAGGCGGTGCAGCTGGCGCGGGCGGGAGCGCGGCGGTCAGCAACGGCTACATCGCCGCGGCAGGCCGTTACGAGCGTCTGGCAAAGCAGCTCGGCCCGATGGAATTCGGCAGCGAGGAGATGGCCAAGCTGGTCGCTGAGTATGCCGGCCTGCTGAACAACACCGCGGAAAATCTGCGCTCGCTGGCAGCCGCCATCGAGTCGACCAACAACGCCGAGGCCGAGCGGCTCAATCGAGAGCTGGACCGCATCGGCGCACACGAGCGTTCTCTGGTGAATCGGATGGATGCTTGGTGTCAGCCGTGACCGTCCCTGGTTCCGGCTCCGGCGATCCTCAGTCGGGCAATGACTGCAATAGGCGCTCTGCGGCGCCGACCACCCACTCGGCATGGTCGAGCACCTCTTGGCTGGCGCTCGGTTTTCCGAACAGCGCGCGTTGCTCCAGAAACGAAAGGCCGAGCGAGTAGACGACCATCCACACCACGTGACGGAGCTCGCTGCGCTCCGCCTCGTCCCGACCGAAGGCATTGGCCAGCAGGGTAAAGCCCGGGTAAAGCCGCTCCTCGAAGACACGCTGAATGAAGGCGCGGTTGGCCTTGCTCTCGAGCGCGACGACGAACATGAAGCGCACGAAGCGCGGGTGGCGCTCGGTCGACCACAGATCGACCACGGCGCGCATGGCAAAACGCGGAATGTCTTGCTTGCGCTGCGGCGGTGGCAGCTCGAGCGCCGAAGCGAGCATCTTGTCCGCGCAATACTCGACAACCGCGCTGACCAACGCTTCCTTGCTCGGAAAGTAGTGGTACAGACTGGGCTGGCTCATGCCGAGCTCGGCCGCGAGCTTGCGCAGCGAAGCGCCCGCGACGCCGTGCTCGGAAACTAGCGTGAGCGCACTCTCCAGTACCTCTTCGCGGCGTGCCGGCGGTTCGGCTTCAGCACGGCTTTTGCGCGCAGGGCGGGGCTTGGGGGTTTTTCCCATCGACTCGGGAGCGCAGCCTAGTCGCTTGCACGGGGCTTGCCACGGATCTCGCGTATTCGTGGACCGAGCTCAAGAGCCCTCCCATGGCCACCATGATCATCACGAATACTGGCGCGAGCGGCACGATTGGCAGCATGAAGAGCGACAAAGCCAAAGCCACGACGAAGAAGAAGCACCAAGTGATGAACACCAACAGCAAGGCGTGCAGCGGGTAACGCAAACCTACGGCGGAAGTAGCTTCCTTCATGATGATTCTCCCGATGGCCGCGCGGCCTATCGACCGATAGCCTGCTACCTATCGACCGATAGGTCAAGGGCGAGAGCGTAAATCGCATATTTTTCTGGGCTGCCAGAAGCGAGCTATGCTGGTTGGTCTCGATGAACGAGCGCGCGCTGATCACGCTGGGCCTACTGGCTGCCTGCACTACCCGTGGTGGTCCGGGGCAAGCGATGAGTCGCCTGCACGAAAAGATGCGCGACTACCAGGCGCGGGAGCCAGCCAACGCAATCTTGCTCACCGTGCTCGGTTCCGCCGCCGCGTTCTACGTGGCCGAGCGTGGTCGCAACCCGAAGGTCAACTCCTTCTACGACGCACTGGTGTTCGCCGCGACCAACTTGTCCGTTGGCTATTCCGACATCCTCGCCAAGACGCCCGGTGGCAAAGCAATCGGCGCGCTGCTCATGACCTATGGGCCTGCGCTCGCCACGCGTGCACTCGATCCGCCGGGTGTGCCCGCTCCAGTCTATGGCGTCGCCACGTCTCAGCCGAGCGGCGTCAGTGACGCAGCCGTCGATCGAATCGTGGCAAGCCTCGACGCAATCTTGGCTCAGCTTCGTGCGCGGCCATTATGACCGAGGTTCTGAGTCTCGCGTTATCCTTTCCGAGCGTCGTGTACACGGTGCTGCTCGGCGTGGTGCTGGTGTATTGGTTGTTCGTGGTGCTGGGGGCGATCAGCTTGGGGGATGGCTCAGCCGACGGCGCGCTGGAGGGATTCCACTCCGAAGGCGCGATCGCGGCCGCGAAGGGTTCGTTGGAAGGCGCGGCGAAGGGCGCTTTGCAAGGTCACTTCGAGGGCATGGCCGACGCTGCCGGTGATGTGGGCGATGTAGGTGATGGCGGTGAGCTCGCCGATGGCGACGGCCACGACGGCTCGGCGGTGGCCGCGTTGATCCACGCGCTGCATCTGCGCTCGGTGCCGGCGACCGTGATTTTGAGCCTGATCGTCACGTTTTCCTGGCTCGTGTCCACGGTCGGTATGCAGCTGGTCTCGCGCGGAATGCCGGCCGCTTCGCACGCGCTCCTTGCGTGGCTGTTGCTTGCTGGCTCACCGGTCCTGGCCCTACCGCTCACCTCGCTCTCGGCCCGCCCGTTGGCCAAACTGTTTCGCCATCGACCAGGCACCTCGCACGCGGATCTGATCGGCAAGACGTGCGTGGTACGCACCGGAACCGTGACCTCGACGTTCGGCGAAGCCTCGCTCGAAGACGGCGGCGCCGGGCTCGTGCTGCGTGTACGCGTCGATCGTGAGCTGCCGGTGAAGCGCGGTGATCAGATGTTAATCGTAGAATGGGACCGCGAGCGCGAATCGTTCTTGGTCGAGCCGCTGAACGAGATTGACGAGATCGACGAAGCCCTGCGACTCGACAACGACCGCCTTTAATCCGCCTCACGCCTGTTCAGTTCGTTTTTGGGGGTTCGCCGCGCCCGAAGTCGTGCGATCTTTCCCGGCAATGAATACTGGGGATCCTCAAGTCGTTGGGCTCGTTCCGGTTTTGATCGTCGTCGGCGTCATCGTCGTCCTCCTGTTCGGAGTGCTGGCCTTGTTGTCTCGCTTCTATCGACAAGTCGATCAGGGGCGTGCGTTGGTCGTGAACACCATGCGCAGCGAGCCGGTGGTGGCTTTTACTGGCGCCATCGTCTATCCGATCATCAACCGAGCGGAGGTCATGGACCTGTCCGTGAAGACGATCGACATCGATCGGCGCGGCAAAGAGGGGCTGATCTGCAACGACAACATTCGCGCTGACATCAACGTCACCTTCTTCGTGCGCGTGAACAAGACCGTGGACGACGTGCTCAAGGTCGCACAGTCAGTCGGCTGCCAGCGCGCCAGCGACGCCAAGGCGTTGTCGGACCTGTTCTCTGCGAAGTTCGCGGAGGCCCTGAAGACGGTGGGCAAGCACTTCAATTTCGAAGAGCTCTACACCAAGCGCGATGCCTTCAAGGACAAGATCATCGAGGTGATCGGCAAGGATCTGAACGGCTTCATCTTGGACGACGCGGCCATCGATTACCTGGAGCAGACGCCGCTCGAAGCCCTCGACAAAGACAACATCATGGATGCGGACGGCATCCGAAAAATCACCGATTTGACGGTGATCCAGAATTTGAAGACCAATGAGCTCCGCCAAAAGGAGCGTATGGAAACCGGCAGTCAGAACCTGACCGCGGACGAAGCGGTATTTCGCTTCGAACAGCGGCGCTCGGAGGCGGAGGCCAAGAAGAACAAAGAGGTCGCGGTCGCCCAATCGCGTGAATCGAACGAGGCGCTGCGTGTGGCCAGTGAAGAGCACAAGAAGACCGTGCTGATCACCACCAAGAACGAAGAAGAAGCGCAGATCGCCGAGCAAAATAAGGAACGCGGCGTTGCGATCGCCCAAAAAGCCCGTGAGCGCGAAATCGCCGTCGAGACGGAGCGGGTCGAGAAGGCTCGCGCGCTCGAGGCGATTGGGCGCGAGCGAGAAGTCGCGCTGGTCGGTATCGCGCGTGACAAAGAGGTCGAGGTCCAGAAGAAGGAGATCGCGAACGTGATTCGCGACCGAATCTCGGTCGAGAAGAGCGTGGCCGCTGAAGAGGAGCAGATCAAGGATCTGCGGAACACCTCGGAAGCCACACGCAAGAAGGAAGCGGTGCGCATCGGCGCCGAGGCGTCTGCGCAGGAAGTACTGGTCAAGCAAGTGAAGGCCGCGGAAGCCAGCGAAGAAGCAGCCAAGTTCAAGGCCCGCGAGCGGATCTTGCTTGCCGACTCCGAGCTCGATACGGCCGACAAGACCGCACGCGCCAAAATCCGAATTGCAGAAGGAGTCCAAGCCGAGTCTGCGGCGGAAGGCCTAGCCAAGGTAAGAGTCCGTGAAGCAGACGCGGCGGCGAGCGAGAAACTAGGCTTGGTCGAAGCCAAGGTCACGCGCGAAAAGTTGGTCGCGGAGGCTGCCGGGCTCGCTCAAAAAGCCGAATCGATGAAGCTGCTCGACGGCGCCGGGCGCGGCCACGAAGAGTTCCGGCTGCGCTTGGACAAGGAAAAGAGCGTCGAGCTCGAGAAGATCCGCGCCCGCAAAGAGGTAGTCGCGTCCCAGGCTCAGATCTTGGCGCAGGCCATGGGCAACGCGCGCATCAACATCGTCGGCGGCGACGGTCAGTTCTTGGAGCGCTTCATGAGCGCGATTTCCATGGGCCAATCGGTCGATGGCGCGCTCGAGCAGAGCGATACCTTGCGCGATCTGGTGCAAAACCTGATGAACGGCAATGGCGGCGCGGGCTTGGCCGAAGCCCTCGACAAGCTGGCACCGCTGGTCACCCCAGTCGGCAGCAAAGACATAGTGGTCGAAGAAGTGCAGATAGCTCGACCGCGCTGAGCGGAACGGCACCATGGCTGCTCCGCAAACGGTCGCCGGCGAGACGAAGCTCGAAGGCGGCAGCTACGACGTCATTCGCCAACGCTTGCTGGACCGCGCTCGGGAGCTAGGCAAGCGCTGTGACGCGCTGAACGCCGCGCGCTCGAAATTGTTCGGCGGGCGTGAACTCGCGTTGCTCGCGACCGATCGCGTGCGCACGGAGAACAACTGCGTGCCGCGGGACGTGGTGAGCATCGCCGGGCACTTGCTGTTCGGGTTTCAAGTATTCATCGGCCTGAAGAGCGAGACCAAGCCGAGTGATGCGCTCTCGGCTTATCGCTTTCAACGCAGCGCGGACGCCATCGACCTTTCGAGCGCGGCCTTCGACGGGCCGCTTTCGTTCCTGGCCAATCCGGACTTCGTTCGCGAATTTAGCGACGCCTTCCGCTACTACAAGGATGCTCGGCTACTTCAGCTGCGGCGTACCGACACGCGACTCTTGATCGTGACGCAGATTGGGTCCACCGCCCGAGACGTGAAGGTATTTCGGTTCGCGATCGACGCGCAGAGTCGAGTCTCGTACATGGACGCGCGCGGTGAAGAGGACGCGGCCCCACCGCGCGCCCACGCCTTCGCCTGGACACCGACCACGCGCGAGGATCAGGTCTCGGGGGCGCACCCGCACGTCAACGTCTTGAACCAGGTGTTCGTGGAGACCGTAGGCGGAGATCTGACGATCAAGATTGAGAACAACACGCAAGACGGCTTCGGCGTTTACCGCGAGCCGGTCGATGATCCGAACCAGACCCTGGACGACGCAGAGATCGCTTACGCCAAAGTCGGTAGCCTGATCTTGCTCAAAATCAGGCCGTTTCGCGAGCAGCGGACCCGCTACTTGGTGTACAACACGCGCACCTCCCACGTTCTGCGTGAAGACTCGATCGGTCAGTCGTGCTTGGAGCTGCCAGAAGATCACGGCATCATTTTTCCTGCCGGGTACTACCTGGAGTCCGGCGAATACAAGGTGTGGGGCGGTAGCCCCGATCTGCGCATCGAACGCGTGCTGCCGTCCCCGAACGGCGAAGACGTGCTGTTCGTGTTCTATCGAGAAGACGAGGGTGAGTACGCGCTCTTGCCGTACAACTTGATCAAGAAGGAGGTTCAAACTCCAATCCATTGTCACGGTTGCAGCTTGTTCCCGGATGGCACGATGCTGGTTTTCCGCGCGACACCGGCGCAAGAGCCGACTCGCGTGCACCCGGTCCAGGTCTGGCAAACACCGTTCACGACGGTCGAGTTCGCGGCCTCCGCGCCGACCGATGGCTCGTATCTGGCCAAGATCGGCAACGCGGATCTGGTGGCCGGGATCAGCGAAGCCCTGACCGTGCAGAAGCTGGCGGAGCTGGGTACTCCCACGCGTCGCAGCTTCGAAGACGTAGTGAGCTTTTCGCAGCGTTTGCTGGACTCTCACCATTGGCTCGGTCACGCCGAGGCCTTCGATCTGGCGAGCGTGGTGCGCGAGACGCAGACCGCCGCTGCCCTGATCATCGACGAGTTCGAGAAGCTGCGGGCGCTGCAAAAGACCGCACAAGCCGCCATCCAGACTGCCGAAGCTAGCCAGAAAGAGCTGCTGGATAAGCTTCGCCCGGCAGATCTTCGCACGGTGGATGCGTTTTTGGCTGCACTCAGTGCGTTGAAGAAGCAGCGCGGTTCGCTGGTGTCCCTCAAGGAAGTGCGCTTGGTCGACCAAGCGCGCATCGCCCCCCTGGATGCGGCGATAGCCCAGCGCTTCGATGAGGTGAGTGCGGCATGCGTCGGTTTTTTTCTGTCCGCGGACGCGTTCAAGCCGTTGCTCGACGAGCTCGATCTTTTGGTGCTGAAGGTCGAAGCCAGCAAGACTGCGGCGGATCTCGCGCAGTCTCGTGGCGAGTTAGACCGCATCTACGAGGGCTTGACGCTGCTCGCCGAGACCATCAACGGGCTCAAGGTCGCCGACCCGACCGCGCGAACCACCATTCTCGATGGTACGAGCACCGCGTTCGCGAGGCAGAATCGGGCTCGGGCCATTTTCGACGGCCGCTACCAGGAGCTCTCGGTGAGCGAGGGCCGCGCCGAGTTTGCGGTTCAGTTCAAGCTGCTCGGTCAGAACGTGGTCAGCGCGCTCAGTTTGGCCAAGACCCCGGAGACCTGCGACGAGCAACTCGGCAAGCTGATGCTGCAGCTGGAAGAGCTCGAGGGGCGCTTCGGAGAATTTGCGGAGTTTGCGCCAGAGATTGCCGACAAACGCGAAGAGGTGTTGGGCACGATCGCGACTCGGCGACAAGCCATCGTCGAGGACCGCCAGCGCCGCGCGCAGAACTTCGCGCTCGCGGCCGAGCGCATCTTGTCCGGAATCGTGCGCCGCGCGCAGAACTTCAAGCAGCTCGACGAGTTGAACACCTTCTTCGTCTCCGATCCGACACTCGGCAAGCTCGAGGAGCTGCGCGTGCAGTTGCTCGAGCTCGGTGATTCGGTGCGTGCCGAAGAGCTGGATTCGAAGCTGAAGTCGGCTCGCCAAACCGCGCTGCGCGCCTTGCGGGACAAAACCGAGCTCTCGGGCGGCGAGGATGACTCGATTCGTTTTGGTGAACATCGCTTCTTGGTGAACACCCAACCGCTCGAGTTGACGATCGTTGCCCGTGAAGGCGGTCTGTTCAGTCATTTGACCGGCACCGACTTCTACGAACCGCTCCGTGACGAGGGTTTGGAGCGCGGGCGCGAGTTCTGGGACCAAGCGCTCGTGTCCGAAAGCGCCGCCGTGTATCGCGGCGAATACCTAGCGGTGTCGATGCTGCTGGATGCGGAGGCCGGTCGCGGTTCGAGCCTGCGTGCCTTGGAAACCGCCCTGCGTGAAGAGCGCCTGATTGAGCTCGTGCGTGCCTACGCCGCGGAACGCCTCGACGAGGGCTACGAACCGGGCGTGCACGACGCTGACGCTGCTCTGATCCTAGGCAAGGTCCTGGTCTTGCAGAAGGCCGCGGGCCTGCTGCGGTTCTCTCCCGACGCGCGCGGCTTGGCCTGGCTATACTGGCAATCACTGCCGGAAGATCAGCGGGATTTGCTGTCGCGACGCGCACAGAGCATTGGCCGGTTGCGGGCCATCTTCGGCGATCTCGCGTCGAGTTTGGCGCTGGCGCGCGAGTTCGAAGCGCCGATGCTGAACTACGCGGCCAGCGTCGGCCTGGGCAAGGCAGTGCCGGCGGCTTTTGCCGCACGCTACCTGATCGAAGAACTCGCCCAATCACGACCGAGCTTCACCGTCAGCGCACGCGCCGAGCAGCTGCAGACCGAGTTTCAAAAGCATCTGGAGGAGCTGGCAGCGCGACGCGGTTTCGAAGAAGATCTTTCGTTGTTGGAGGCGCACGGTCCGGAGCGGATCAGCATTGCGCTGGCCTACGTCGACGCATTCCTGAAGCGAAACCCCGACCCGAACCTGGTCAGGCATCGCCTGGAGGTGGTCGCTCGCTTCGTTGCGCTGGGCGGGGCCAGCATCAACGTGTCTTCGGCCCCGACCGAGGCCGTAGTCTCGGGACTGCTAGGCACTCATCCTCGGCTCGAGAATCGTGAGCTCGAGCTCTCGTTCGACGAGCTGTTCGAGCGCGTCAGCGGTTTCATCGAAGAGCGCGCGCCGCGCTACCGGAGCTACAAAAAGCTGCGATCCGAGGTCGCGGCGCGAGAACGAGCGCGACTCCGGCTGGATGAATTCGCCGCTCGCGTGCTCACCTCCTTCGTTCGCAACCGATTGATCGACCAGGTGTACTTGCCGCTGGTGGGCGCGAACCTGGCCAAGCAGTTGGGTGCCGCCGGCAAGGCCAAGCGCACCGATCTGATGGGCCTCTTGCTCCTGGTCTCACCCCCCGGCTACGGCAAGACCACGCTGATGGAATACGTCGCGAATCGCCTCGGACTGGTCTTCGTCAAGGTGAATGGCCCGGCTTTGGGCACGGCCGTGGTCTCGCTCGACCCCAGCGAAGCGCACAATGCGACCGCGCGCCAAGAAGTCGAAAAGATCAATCTTGCGCTGGAGATGGGCAACAACGTGATGCTCTATCTGGACGACATCCAGCACACCAACCCCGAACTTTTGCAGAAATTCATCTCATTGTGCGACGCGCAACGCCGCATCGAAGGTGTCTGGAACGGCCGCTCGCGGACCTATGATCTGCGAGGCAAGAAGTTTTGCGTCGTCATGGCCGGCAACCCGTACACCGAGTCGGGCGCGCGCTTCCAGATCCCCGACATGCTCGCGAACCGCGCCGACACCTACAACCTCGGCGACATCCTCGGCGGCCAGGAGGAGCTCTTCGCCTCCAGCTACATCGAGAACGCGCTCACGTCGAACGCGTCGCTCGCGCCCCTGGCGACACGCGATCCGGCGGACG
>DATEPG010000638.1:0-16236 GCA_035273265.1 Polyangiaceae bacterium | reverse complement strand
TTCGGCCGAGCGCTTTGGGGTGCATTTCACGGCCGACGCGGAGTTGCGCGAGCTGATCGAACGCGCGCGTGAGCTCGCGAGCCATCGGCTGCCGAAGGGGGAGCTCGCGGGTTTGATGAAGCTGGCGCTGGCAAGCTTTGTACGGCAGGAAGAGAAGCGACGCTTCGGTGTTAATTCGAGGCCGCGTCGGGCCAAGCCGGAGGCGGATCCGGTGCGCTCCGCGGAACGGGTCGCTCCACCAGGTGGAGTTTCATCCTCAGCGGCAGTCGCACCTCCGAGCCGAGAGAGTCGCTCAGTACCGATCGGGAAACGTGGGCGTTACGTGGCCGTGGCAGTGCGGCGAGACGCTCACTCTCGCGACCAGCGTCAGTGTGCGTTCGTGTCGGCGGATGGTCGGCGCTGCGATGGCCGGGCATTTCTCGAATTCGATCACGTCGAGCCCTTTGCACGGTTCGGTGCGGCCGATGCTCGGAACATTCGCTTGCTTTGTCGGGCGCACAATCTACTGCATGCTCGGCGTTGCTTCGGCGCGCCGCATGTGGCCGCGAAGATAGCCGCGAGCAGGCCGTCGCGTCGTGCGGGGATCGAGGTGGAGTGACGCTCATGTTGGACTGGATTTTTCCAGAGCCGTCGCTCTTTCGCTGAAAGTTGCGGCACGCTGCAACAAAGCGCGGAGGGATGTTTTTTTTTGCACGTGGGCGCTGCATTCCGGCGAGGCGACCCTCTCCGGTTATGCGCTCACGCTCGCAGCGCTCGGATTAGGAAGCGCGTTGATCAAGCAATCCCCACCTCTCAAGCGTCGCTGGTTCGCCGTGGCAGCTTTGCCCCTTTGCGCGTTGCTGCCGGCTTGCCCGGTGGTCGACGACTACTTCATTCAAACGGAGTTCGCCGGCTCGGGGCCGCTCGCCACGGCGGGTGGCGCGTCCGCGCTCGGTGCGGCCGGGATGATCGCTGCCGCCAGCGCTGCTCCGGATGCGGGCAGCGATGCGGCGCAGAACGGCGCCTCGGGTGGCACGACCGGCGACGCCGGGAGCTCGAGCCACGACGCTGGGAGCACGAGCAGCGATGCTGGGAACGGCGGCGCGAGCAGTAGCGGCGCGAGTAGTGGCGGCGCGAGTAGTAGCGGCGCGAGTAGTAGCGGCGCGAGCGGCACCACTGGTGGGGGAGGGGCAGGCAACTCGACCAGCGCCGGCGGCGGCGCTTCGGAAGCCGGTTCTGGCAACCTGCCTCAGCCGGCGTGCAAAGAGGGTGTGGTCAAGGGCAGCCCGTGCATGGCCGGCGTGCCATTCTGTTACAAGGGCTGTGGGCCCGATAACTTGGGACACAAAACCGAGACCTGTGAAAACGGCGAGTACGTCGAGCAGTCCGGTTGCACGTTCCCGGTGACGCAAAGCTACTCCTGCTACAAGCTGCCAGTGAGTTTGCCGACGGAGTGTCCAGCCACGGTGCCGCGCGGCGGTCGGCCATGTCAGGTTGCCGCCTGCACGGTGTGCTTTGGAGGGAACTCGGCGGTTCCGCAGTACCAGGACTCCACCGGTGCTCAAAAGCCAGGTTACTGCGTGTGCTCGGAGGCAGGGACCTGGACCTGCGGCAGCGTCACGTCTTGGCCTTGTCCGAATGGTCAGGGCTGCGGCTAAAGCTCGAACTGCAGAATAGAGATGCGTTAAAGAAATTCGTCCTACTGCTGCGTTAGTGGGGTAACTGGCGCAAATTCGCGAGTCCCGCTAAGCATGCCGCCGCTGTCAGCCCATTGGGGTCCAGATCGTCATGCAGATTTGCGCACTGAAACGCCTCGTTGGTCCCAGCATTTGGGCGAACTACCCGGTCCTGGAGGCCTGGGTGGATCTGGGAAAGTACGAGGATTTCCCGTCCAACACCTTGGTCGGCTTCAATGAGAAGCTGATGCGCTGGTTGCCCACGATGGTGGAACACCGCTGCACGATCGGCGATCGCGGCGGTTTTTTTCAGCGCTTGGAGACCGGCACTTGGCTCGGGCACGTGCTCGAGCACGTGACGCTCGAAATCCAGTCGTTGGCACATGCACCGGTCGGCTTCGGGCGCGCGCGAGAAACCAGCGAGCGTGGCGTATACAAAGTCGCGATCGAGGTCCTGGATTTTCGTTTCGGTGAAGCTTGCCTGAACGTCGCTCACGAGATGGTCATGGCTGCTGCCGAGGGCCGAGATTACGAGCTACCGGCTTCGCTGCGCCGCTTGCGTCAGCTAGCCGATGACTATTGCTATGGTCCGAGCACGCAAGCAATCGTCGACGGCGCGAACAAACGCACAATCCCCAGTCTGCGTCTGACCGACGGCAATCTAGTACAACTCGGTTACGGCAAGGCCCAGCGCCGGATCTGGACTGCCGAAACCGACAGCACCAGCGCCGTCGCCGAGAGCATCGCGCACGACAAGGAACTCACGCGCCAACTGCTCACATCCGTGGGCGTGCCAGTGCCCAGCGGTCGCCTCGTGACGAGTGCCGAAGATGCTTGGCTCGCGGCACTGGAAATTGGGCTACCGGTGGTGGTCAAGCCACAGCGCGGCAACAAGGGCCGTGGCGTGTCGATTCAGCTCTCGGATCGCGAGGCGGTGCTGAAAGCGTTCGCCATTGCCGAGAAGGAAGTCCTGCCTTCCAGCGTGGTCGTCGAGCGCAGCATCCCAGGTCGACAGCATCGGGTGCTGGTCGTCGGGGACAAAGCCGTCGCGACCAGCGGCGGTCAGCCGCAAACGCTGCAGGGCGACGGCGTGCACACGATCTTGGAGTTGACGGCGATCGGCAATCAAGACCCGCTGCGCGGTGAAGATGCCGCGCAGCCGCTCGCGCCGCTCGTGTTGGATGGGATTGCGCTCGATTTGCTCGAGCGCCAGGGGCTCAACGAGAGCTCCGTACTCCCCCTCGGCGCCTCCGCGGTCCTTCGCTACAACGGCGATTTGACGATTGACGAGACCGATCGCCTGCACTCGGAGACTGCCGAACAGTGCGTGCTCGCTGCACGCGCGATTGGCCTCGACATCGCGGGCATCGATTTGATCGCCGAGGACATCTCGCTGCCGCTCGCTGACCAAGGCGGCGCGGTGATCGAGGTCAACTCCAGCCCTGGCTTGATCATGCACCTGAAGCCACAGGTCGGCTCGGCGCGGCCCGTTGGCGATGCCATCATCGGGCAATTGTTCGGGCCCGAACAAACGGGTCGGGTGCCTTTGTGCGCCGTATCGGGCAGCAATGGCAAGAGCGTGGTTGCCGCGTTGATTTCGCAGATTTTGCGTGTTTCCGGGTTCAATGTCGGTGAAACCAGTTCCGAGGGGCTAAGCGTCGGCGAGCGAGTGCTGGCCACGGGTGACCGCTGTGACGCCGACAGCATGCGGCGCGCGTTGATGAATCCGTATGCCGACGCGTTCGTCTTCGAAGTCTCCGAGCCCAACGTGCTGGACGAAGGCGTGTTGTTCGACCGTTGCGAGGTGGCGGTGGTCACCAATCTGGGCTCCGGTGATCATCTAGGCAAGCAGTACGTCGACGAGCTGGTGACGATCGCCAAGGCGGTGCGTGCGCCGGTGGACGTCGTGCTGCCCGACGGGCACGCGGTGCTCAACGCAGACGATCCGGCCGTGCTCGAGATGGCATCGCACACCGAAGGTAAGATTTTGCTCTTCTCGCGCACGGCGAACTCGCCCGCGGTGATCGAGCATCTCGAGAACGACGGCCGAGCAGTGCTGCGCGAGGGCGAGCAGATCGTGCTTCGCCACGGCGCGCGTCCTGTCCCGTTGCTCGAGCTATCCGCTTTGCGTTGTCCCGTGCTCGGGTTGCCTGAATTCTTGGTCGAAGACTTACTGGCAGCGGTTGCCGGCGCGATCGCGCTGGGTGCTAGCGCGGAGCAAATCCAGGCGGGCGTCAGCGCTTGCCTCGGACAGGGTGGCATTGCCACTTTCGAGTTGCCCAAGGCGGCCTCTCGTCCAAGCGGCGGGCTTTTGATCGTCACGCCAGCGCGCAATTCGTCCGCACTCCAAGCGTGGGGTCGTCACTTGCAACAGCAATTCCCTGGCCGAGCAGCTCACTTGCTGGTCGGTCCGCCGGGCGATTGGCGCAGCGCTGATGCCGAGCCAATTCTTCAGCAGCTTAGTCAATCGTTCTCAACGGTTACGATCGCGTTGAATTCTGCAGCGCGGTCTTTCGTCGAAGCCTGCGAAATGGCGCGCCCGGGGCTGAATAGCCGGCCTTCAGGCCAGTCAGCAGATGTCCTGACCTGCTTGGATCAATTGCTCGAGCAGCTCAACGCGGATCTCGTTTGCGTCTGCCCCGCCAATTCCGGGGATTTACAGCGTGTACTGCGTCACCTCGAAACAATAGGTCTGAGCCGCAGGATGAGCGGCGGCCTCGCCTCCGTAAGACATTCCCGATGAACATCGAGTCGATTCGCGCGCTCTCAGGCCCAAACCTCTGGTCGGACCAATCGGTCCTCGAAGCCGTGGTCGTCCTCGACCAAGTGAGTTTTGCTCCCGATACGCTCGGCCGTCTGTGCGCTTCCTTGCCTTCGAACCTGGCTGCTGCGCTCCGTCGTGATTTCGTGGCTGCTGAAGCGGCGGCTTCGTGGGCAGGACTCTTCGCCCGCTTGGTCGTCGGGTTGCAAGCGGCTGCCGGCTGCCAAGTCGGTTTTTGGATGGCGCGCCCCTTGAAGCCCGGCATCGAATTTCGCATCGCTGCCGAATACACCGAGGAGCCGACCGCGCGTCGCGCGCTTTCGCTCGCGCTCGAGCTGGTTCACGCCGCTCGAGCTGCGGAACGGTTCGAGCTCGAGCCCGAACTGCTCGCTCTGCGCAAGTTGAACGAAGACACGCGGCTAGGTCCGAGCACCGGTTGCATCGTGCGCGCCGCTCAGGAACGCAAAATCCCGGTGCGTCGCTTGACCGGTAGCTTGGTGCAGTTCGGGCAAGGCGCCCGCCAACGTCGCATTTGGGCCGCCGAAACCGACCGCACGAGCGCCGTCGCCGAGTCGATCGCGCAAGACAAGGAGCTCACTAAGTCGTTGCTCGACGCGGTAGGCATCCCGGTGCCCAAGGGCGTGCCCGCGTCCTCCGCTGAGGCAGCGTGGGCAGCAGCTCGAGAGATCGGCCTACCGGTGGTCGTGAAGCCGCGCAGCGGCAATCAGGGTCGCGGCGTGTCGGTGCGTCTCCGTACTCGCGAAGCCGTGATTTCCGCCTTCGAAATTGCCTTCGCCGCCGACGGTGAAGTGATCGTCGAACGCCATATCGAAGGCGCGGATTTTCGGCTGCTGGTGATCGGCGGCCGCTTGGTGGCAGCCGCGCGTCGCGAGCCGCCGCAGGTGATCGGCGATGGCCGTAGTTCGATCGCACAGCTGGTCGCGCACGCAAATCTCGATCCGCGCCGTGGTGACGATCACTCCACCTCACTGAGCAAGATCGTGCTCGACGAGATCGGTCGCGAGATTTTGACCGAGCAGTCGCTCACGGTCGACAGCGTACCGGCGCTCAACGAGGTCGTGATTCTGCGCCGTAACGCGAACCTGAGCACTGGCGGTACCGCCGCGGACGTGACCGACACGGTGCATCCGAGCGTTGCTCAGTGCGCGGTCGAAGCCGCACGCATGGTAGGCCTGGATGTCGCAGGCGTCGACATCGTGGCAGCCAACGTCAGTGAGCCGCTCGAGCTCAGCGGAGGCGCGATCGTGGAAGTGAACGCCGCCCCCGGTCTGCGGATGCACGTCGAGCCGTCGAGTGGCGTCGGTCGCCCCGTGGGCAAGGCTATCGTCGAGTCCATGTTCGCTCCGGGTGACGATGCGCGCATCCCGGTGGTGGCCGTCACCGGCACCAACGGCAAGACCACGACTACCCGCTGCATCGCGCACCTCTTGCAGCAACGCGGCCTGTGCGTGGGTATGACCTGCACCGATGGCATCTACGTCGAAGGTCGCCGGATCGACACCGGCGATTGCGCCGGCCCGAAGAGTGCGCGCGCCGTACTTGCCCACCCCCGGGTCGACGCCGCAGTGCTCGAGACCGCGCGCGGCGGCATGCTGCGCGAGGGCCTAGGCTTCGACTGGTGCGACGTCGCCGTCGTGACCAACGTGGGCGAAGGCGATCACCTGGGCATGGGCGGGATCCACACCGCGGCCGAGCTGGCGCGCGTAAAAGCCATCCCGGTGCGGCGTGTCTCCGAGCGCGGCGCCGCGGTACTCAACGCGGACGACCCGTTGGTCGCGGGGATGGCCAGTCTGTGCCGCGGTCGCGTAATCTTCTTCAGCCGCAATGCCGACTCGCCGCGCATCGTTAGCCACCGTGCAGCGGGCGGCAAAGCGGTCACCGTGCGCGACGGCTACATCGTGATCTGCTCCGGCAAAGACGAACGCCGTGTTGCGCAGGTGGATCAGCTGCCGCTCACGCATGGCGGGCGCATCGGCTTCCAGGTCGATAACCTGTTGGCAGCCGTTGCGGCCGGCTTCTGGCTCGGGCTATCGGTCGATGCCCTGCGTTTCGGCGTGCAGACTTTCTCCAGCGACATCGGCACCGTGCCCGGGCGCTTCAACGTGCTCGTGCACCGCGATGCGACCGTGATCTTGGATTACGGGCACAATGCCTCCGCACTTTTGGCGCTGAACGAGGCCATCAGCAAGATGCCGCATCGTCGCCGCAAAGTCGTCTACACCGCCGCCGGCGATCGTCGCGACGAAGACATCCATCGCCAAGCCGAAATCATCGGCGGCTTCTTCGATGACGTGTACATCTACGAAGATCAGTGCACGCGCGGCCGCGCCGACGGTGAAATCATTCGGTTGATGCGCGAAGGCATGCAACGCTCGAAGCGCCAACCGCGCCGAATTTTGCAGAAAGCCGGCGAGCTGCCCGCGATCGCCGCCGCCATTTCCAGCCTCGAACCCGGCGATTTACTGCTCTGCCAAGTCGACCAGGTCGATGTCGCGCTCGACTTCGTGAAGGGCCTGTTCCGCCAAGCCGAAGCCCGCCCGATCGTACCGATGGGTCAGTTCGCTACGGCCGCTCTGGCGGCACTCGGCATCATCGGCTGACGTCCACCGCACCCCGCGGTTCCCGACGGGGCACAGGCGCGCGCGTGACGTCCGCGGGGCCTCGGGTCAGTGGCGGTGCCGACGACCTTCCCGCCAGCGCCGCGATGCGAGATAGGCAACGATCGCCACGTTCAGCGTCAGGACGACCACCCTCAACGGCCCTGGGCGTTGCTCGAGTGATAGGGCCTCGAACGGAATGAGTGCTGCCAGCGCAGCAACCACGAGCCATTCGCCCCAGGCATGCCCGCGCAGCAAGAGCACGCCCTCCAGCAGCGTGACGAGGCCGTCGCCCCACGCCAAAAGCGCCGCGTGCCGCAGATCGCTGCGGGACACATGCAGACCGAGCCACGTACCGACCCTTGCCAGCAGCGCGCCTCCCTCGCTGAGCTCGCGCGCGAGCGCGTGGGCCACGCGCTCGGCGCCGTTGGGGCTAGCGGTCAACAACACCGCGAGCAACAATACGAGCGGCGCTTTCGTGAACTTGTAGCCGATGATCAGCTCGAGTGCGAAAGGGCGCGGAACGCTTTGCCCAGGTGGCGGTCGCGGAACGATCGGCGGCTCCACGAAGGCACTTCGAGCACGGAGCCTACCGCTCAGCAAGCATAGAATTCTCGACACCTCGTCAATCCTGGAGATCCGGCGTATCGTTCAGTCGATGGCCGACGCCGCATCAACGAGAGTTGCTCGGTGCGGGGGACCCGCATGCTGCGCCTGTGCGTGATCTTCATCATGAGCGTCTGCGCTTCGTGCAGCGCTGCGGAGTTCTCCGCTCCGGCAACGTCGCAGCCCAGCGCCGTCCCTTCCTTTTCCAGTGTCGCAAAAGCGTTGGAGTTGGCTGTCAAAGGAGAGTCGTGTCGCTACGACGCGAGCGAGCTCAGCCAAATGGAGCTCGAAGGAGTTCTGCCAAACGCGTTGGGCCCCGACTGGGGCTGTTTGGCGTTGCGCGATAACATTGAACGAGACAGCCTCGATGGTTGCCTGCCGGAGCCCGCGGTCGCGCTGAATGCCGGCGGTTCGAGCATGCGCATCGAAGGCACGCTCTCCTATATGGGCTTCGTTGCGTTGCCCTACCGGTACGAGATTGGCTCGGACGACAATGGACATCCGATCGTCACGATCAGGGTGCATTACTTCGGCAGGCTCGCGGAAGATCCCCAGAACCGCCTACACATGGCGAGAAAGCTGAAGCGCGCGGCCGAGATCTGGACCGACAACGCGCCGGCCGCAGTCACCGCAGGCCCTCCGGTCACCTTCGTGGCCGAAGTCGTGGAAGCGCCGGAACTTGCCGATTTTTCGGTAGAGCTAGCGTCCGGTTGCCCACGACCGCCGTACTTGGTGGCTCATGGCATCGCTTGTTCGCCGCACCTGATGGCCCATGAGCTGGGCCACATGTTGGGTCTCGACGATGAGTACGATCAAGTTCGAAAGACTACCGGGCACATCTTGGGGAGAGAGTGGTGGTGGGCTCGAAGCTCCCGCCTGCGCACGAGCGTGTTTCAATGCCAGATCTCGAGCTTGATGTGCTCGAGCCAATGGGATCAAAGTGTGCCACGAGCGTCCGATTACTACCTGATTCTGCGCCGACGCCTGTGTGTCCGCGAGAGAGAACGAGCGACCGATCAGGGAGTCCAACCCAGCCAGTTCTGAGCCGAGCTGGCGGCCTGAAGCACGGCGTCACCGACGGTCAATTGCTTGCCGTCGTACTTGGCCGCTCCGCCGCCTGCGAGCTTGGTGTTGTCGTACTCGTACCACGCATGGTCCGCGGGCTCTCGCCAGCCGACGATGTGACTGTCGATGGCGCAGCCAACGAACGCAATCTTTCCGGGCTCGCTGCCCGTATGAACCTGCGCCAAAAACGTGCCGCTTACCGCCGCGCTCTCCTTGGTCACGCGGCAATTGACCAAGGCGAAACCCTGCGTGCTTCGGGCGACGACGAACGCGTGCCCTGAAGTGCGCGACATCAGCTCGCAGCCGTCGCAATAGAAGGCTCCGGTCCCCCACAGCGGGTCGGTGCTGCCCGAGATCTTTCCGCCTTTCATGGCTACTTGGCCATCGACTCGGAGGGTGTCCTGATGGCTTCTCAGGTGGACGCCATCGAGCGACACGCGCTTGCCTGCTGCGGTGACGTGGAGAGCTTCCGCCTGCTGTCCGTTGCTGTCCTTGAGATAAGTGTTGAAGATGGTGAGGTTCTCGAAGGTGACGTCGCTCCCGGATAGCTCGATGCCGGCGCGATCGCTGTTCATCGTTGCGCTGTTCTTGTGCGAAAAAATCGAGCGATCGACGCCCGCGCCCTTGAAATGGAGATGCCCATCTTTCATGCGGATGATGCCAGGGTAGACGCCCGGTCCGACTTGAACGACTCGGGTGGTTGCGGCGCTATCGGGCAGAGCATCGAGCACGCCCTTCAATGAACAGTAGTCGCCGCTTCCGTCAGCGGTCAGCGTGTCGGCAGTGGCGCGCTTCTGAGCTCGAACGGAGAACGTCCAATTGTCAGCCTTCTGGACGGAGAACTTGGTCCCTAAGGAGTCCGTGATCAGGCCTTCTTCGACGGTTACGTAGTAAGTGGCGCCGTAGCTCAAGTCGCCCTTGGGCTGAAACACGACCGTGTTGAACACGATGTCCAAGGCGTCTGTCTTGAAAGAATTGCGTGTCACCAGATCACTGAAGTAGAGCTCGCTCACCTTGGATGTGACGCTGTCGAAAACGCCCCCGGCAGCTTCGTGGATTTCGAGCTTCGCGCCGCTCTTGATGATGGGTGGGCGGTTGAACTCGATACTGACGGCGGCATCCGCGCATGCGTCTTTTCGGTCCTTGCTTGGAAAAAATCTCACGGGAGTGAGTGGCAGCGCAGGATTGACGATCGCGCCCCCGGCCCCGAGGTTGCCGCCGGCTCCGAGGTTGCCGCCAACGTTCGGGACGCCAGCCGTTCCTGCGCCGACTCCAGGGTTGCCGCTGATGCTCGAACCGCCGCCCGTTGCCGAGGCCCCGCCAGTGTTCGGAGCGCCGCCCGCAATTGCAGCGCCGCCGGCAACGATACCGCCACCGACTCCGATCGTCGTCGCCCCGCTCGCTGCCGGTGAGCCACCGCCGACTGCAAAGGAGCTGCCACCGGCGCCCGCTGCCGCTCGCTGATCATCGGCTCCTGCGGTACAGGCAGAGATCAGAAGGGAGGCCAGCGGGAGAGACCGCCGTGCGAGCTGGAGTACTCGTTGTTTCAAGAGCTCATCTCCAGGGAGATGACAGTTTGCGTGACTTCGGGCCAGCGCGCTCTCGAACTCGCACATCCCGCGCCCAGCGACCCGGCCGCCAGGAGAAGACCTATCCAGAACGCCTTGCTGCTCGAGCACATGAAGCGGACTCCCGCGTCGACGCAGCTGAGGCACGACTCTTGTGTCGAGGCTGCGGCGAGCACCTATCAAAGGGGGCGGATGAGCCCCAGCCTTGCCGCTCATTGCGTGAACCACCTCTTTGGCCAGCGTGAGCGAAAAATTGCATTTGGGGCGTCAGGCCATCCGCCGCGAGCTCGGCACGAGACGCACAAGGGAGGACACCACGAAAATACTGGCTATGGCGCGCCGCTGGACAAGGTGGTGACCTGGAGCCTCACCAAAGTCGAAAATGGCACGCGCCTTCGCCTCGTCCACGCCGGCTTCGTCACCCCCAAGAACGATTCCGCATACCAGGTGATGGGCGAAGGCTGGAAGAAGGTCGTGGTCAAGGTCGGAGCCATCACCGCTGAGCACACTGAAGTCCCGGTGGATGGACTAGCGACAATGAGCGAGGCGCCACCCCGCTGATCCATTGCTCGATGAATTGGGCGGTCCGCAATGCGAGCTAGCGGAGCACGTCCCTAGGAGTTTGCCGGTCGAGTGCGATGACAGTGGCGGTCAGTAGCAACACGAACCAGCCGACGGCCGGGGCAATCACGAATAGGCCCATCGCTCCCGCTAGGAATCCGATCAGTGGGGCGATGAACATGCCGCCCAGGTAGGCGCACGCAACTTGTCGCCCGATCACCAGGCGTGCGCTGGCGGCATCGAAGCGTTGAGCTGTCTCGTGCATCAAGCACGGATAGATGGGAGCAAAGCCCAGCCCAATCAACGTTAGGCCGGAGATGGCAGCCAAGGTCCCTCCGGGCCACGCGAAGACCGCCACGCCCAGGCCAGCGATGCCCAAGCCCCAGCGCACCAGGCGCCGGTTGCCGACGCGATCCGCGGCGACACCCGAGACGATGCGCCCCAAGGTGATCGCCGCGAAGTACGACGCGACGACGGTCCCTGCGCCCGCCGCCGAAAACCCCCGGCTATCCCGCAGAACGCTTGCCGCCCACATACCAATGCCGCCCTCGGCGCCCGCGTACAGCGCGAAGCTGGCTGGCCCCAACCACAGGGTCAGCGACGAACGCACAGCGCCACCGGGCGCGTCACCGTCGGAGATGGGAGCTGCCTGGCCGGCGTGGGCAGGCCACAAACCCCGCGACAAGAATAGAAGCAGCACGAGCACCAGCTGCCCGAGTCCGATAGCGACGTAGCCTGCCCGCCAGCCACCGGGACCTGCGATTGCCGCTGATAGCGCAAGGGGGCCGAGCGTCGCGCCCACGCCCCACGAGGCGTGCAACCAGTTCATGTGGCGGCTGCTGTAATGCGCGGCCGCGTGATGGTTCAAGCCCGCGTCCACCGAACCGGCGCCAAAGCCGAGCGGCACCGCCAACACGACGACCCAAGCAAACGACGGCGCGAGTGAGAAACCGAGCAGCGCACAGGCGGTCAGCAATCCGGACACCAACACCACGTTCAGCGTTCCGAGGCGCACCAAGACATAGGCGGATACGAAGCTCGAAAGCGCTGAGCAGGTCGTCCACAAACACGTGGCCAGACCCAACGCCTCGAGCGGTTGTCGCAGCTCGACGCGCATCGCTGGCCAGCCAGCACCAAATGCCCCATCGGGCAGTCCCAGGCTCACGAACGCGGCGTAAACCAGCAACAACAGAATCAGAGAAGCTTTCAACCAAAGCTCTCCGGTCGCGCCATTTCGGCAGTATGCAGGCGCGCGGGCCGCCAGGCTAGCTGCCTGACGCTAGTCGAGCTCGCGCCCGAGTCGGCGCACCGCTGCCAGCTTTTGCCGACGGCCCATGGCAGCTCGAAATCAGCCACCAGTCTGCGCATCTTCATTTCTGAGTTGGTTGCTTCGGTCATGATTCACCCTCATGCGGCACGTCCTGGCTCAGCTGACGATGCAGCGCGACCCTTCCGCATTCTTTCCGTAGCGAACTGCAAGCAGGATAGACGCAATCGCGTGCTATCTCGTGTCCGGTTGTCTGATTAGGCTGCCTTTGCGCGCGCAGATCTTTGCGTCGCGCGAAAGGGAGATCAGAAACTCATGGGAAATGATCGGAAATTTAGGGCTGTGGTGAGCATTTCGTGCTTCGGTCTGGCGTTCGCGTTGGGCGGCTGCGGGGCAGCGCCGGAAGAGCTTTCAACCGAGGAAGCCAATCAGGAACTCGTAGCAGCGTGCACTGTCAGTTACAGCATCAACTCCTGGCCCGCGAAAGACGGCAAGCCGCCCGGCCTCAGTGCAAGCCTCACTATCACGAACAACTCGGCGGCCATCAACGGCTGGGCATTGAAATGGAACTTCGCGTCGGGTGAAAGGCTCGTGAACGCTTGGAACGCCTCGGTCACCCAGAACGGCTCCGCGGCGAGCGCGCGCAACGCGGCATGGAACGGCGCGATCCCGAAGGGCGGAAAGGCGACTTTTGGCTACCAGGCGACGCTCGGGAGCTCCCCGCCCCGAAAGCCGACCAACTTCGTGCTCAACGGCAAGAGCTGCGAGTTGCGCTGAGCTGCCCCGCCGAGCAAGCTTTGCCACCGCGCGTGTCCGCTGGCGACTCACGCGCGGCGGCGGGCGACCGACTTGACAGGCCGGCCGGTGAGTTTGATAACGGTGAGACGGTGGTAACCCGTAGCACTCAGATCACTCTGACGGCGCGTCAGTTTCAGGCGGTGGCCAAGGCTTTGGCAGATCCCCGGCGCATGGCGCTGCTGGAGTCGATCGGTAGCGAGCGTGAATACTCCTGCCAAAAACTGTGCTCGGAGGCAGGCGTGACCAAGGGCACCGTTTCTCACCACGTGCGGGAGCTCATGCTCGCCGGCTTGATCGAAGAACGTCGATCCGGTCAGTACGCCTTCTACGAGCTGCGGCGCGAGGTGCTCGCCGCTTACGCGGCTGAGCTCATGCGCCGCGTGGCCCGCGTCCGCTAAGGACATCGGGCCGCGGAGGCGATCGACTTAGCCGTTCGCGAGCCCTAAACCTCTGCATTTGCCTGGCGTCGTAACGTTCGCGCGCTGGGCGGCCGGACGAGTCGCGTTCGAACCGCGCGCAAATCTTTCGCCCTCGGGGGCTTGCGCTGGCTTACCCGGGTGCCATGCAGTTTCGCGGTTATCAAACTATCGAACACCAGCGAAGGTTCGCCATGAGCTTGATGTCTATTGCGGTCGCGCGTCGCGGGATTGCGGGTTTCGTATTGGTGGGTGTCGTGCTGGGAACCGGCGCGTTGTTGGCTGGTTGGAAGCAAGGCGCGGATCGTGAAGCGGCCGCGGCCGCGGCCAAGCAACCCGAGCCCGTAGAGCGCGTCACGATTGCGAGCGCTGAAGCGAAGGAGCACCACGCCACGGCGACGGCCATCGGCACCGTACTCGCGTTGCGTTCCATCACCCTGAAGAATGAAGTGGCGGGCTCGGTGGCGCGCGTTTCGCTCAAGCCTGGAGAGATCGTGGAAGCGGGCACCGTGCTGGTGGCCCTGGATACGTCCGTGGAGCAGGCGGAGCTGCGCGCCTTGGAGGCGCAAGCCAAGCTGGCGGAGACCATGGCCCGGCGCCGAGAAGAGCTGCTGAAGGCCGGCGCCACTACGCAAGACGAGGTCGATCAGGTGCATGCGCAGCGTGACGTGGCGCAGGCACAGTCGGCGCGGCTGCGCGCCGTGATCGCCAGGAAAACCTTGCGCGCGCCGTTTCGGGCTCGCGTCGGCCTAGCGGACGTACACCCCGGCCAGTACCTGAGCGTCGGCGTGGAGTTGACCACGCTCCAGGGCGTTGCAGACGGCGTGCACGTGGACTTTTCGGTCGCGCAAAGCTTGGCGGCGGGTATGGAGTTGGGCTCCAACGTCGAGGTGCGGACGAGCCAAGGCCAAACCTTGACCGCCAAAGTCATCGCGGTGGACGCCCGTGTCGATCCCGACACTCGCAGCGCGAAGGTGCGCGCTCGCCTGGAGGGCGGCGCCCATGGGCCTGCGCCGGGCGCTTCGGTCCGAGTGTTGCTCGGCGTGGGTGGATCCAGCAGCGCGGTGGTGATTCCGGTCAGCGCGCTGCGCAAAGGTCCCGAAGGCGACCACGTATGGGTGCTCGCGCCAGATGCCGCTGGCGCGCTGCGTGCTCACGAGCGCAAGGTGGAGAGCGGCCCCGCACTCGGTGCAACGGTGATCGTGCTGGCAGGGCTTGCGCCGGGGGAGCAGCTCGCAGCATCGGGTTCCTTCAAGCTGCGCGAAGGCGTCAGAGTGCAGGCGGCTGAGCCACCGTCTGTGGCGGCGTCCAAGTGAGCTCGCGGAAATAGGAGCCAGCCATGCGGTCATTTACAGACGTGTTCATCAAGCACCCGGTGTTGGCGCTGGTCGTCAACCTGGTGATCTTGCTCGTTGGCTTGCGCGCGCTGAGCGGCCTGCCCGTGCAGCAATACCCGCAAATCGAAAGCTCGTCCGTGCTGATTACCACGGTGTACACCGGCGCCAGCGCCGAGACCGTGCGCGGGTTCTTGACCACCCCGATCGAGCGTGCGGTATCGGCCATCAGCGGCGTGGATCATCTCGAATCCACCAGCCGTGCGGGCGTCAGTACCATCACCGTGCGGCTCAAGCTCAATCACAGCAGCACCGCGGCTCTGGCCGAGGTGACGGCGCGGCTCCAGCAAGTGCGCTCGGAGCTTCCAGCGGAGGCGCTGCCGCCGGTCGTGGAGGTGCAGCGCGCCGATCGACCGTATGCCTCGTTCTATCTGAGCTTTACCAGCAGCATGCGCAGCGGGCCGGAGATCACGGACTGGCTACTTCGGACGCTGCAGCCGCAGCTGGCGACATTGCCGGGCGTGCAGCGGGTGACGTTCGAAGGTGGCCAACAGATTGCGATGCGCGTGTGGATCGATCCGGAACGATTGGCCGCGGTCGGACTATCGCCGGGGGACGTGTACGCCGCGCTGCAGCGCAACAACTACTTGGCCGCCGTCGGCCGGACCAAGAACGAGCTGGTCCAGGTCAATCTGCTGGCCAACACCGATCTGCGCTCAGCCGCAGAATTTCGAGACCTGATCGTGTCCGAGCGCAACGGAGCAATCGTGCGCTTGAGCGACGTGGCCAAGGTAGAGCTGGGCGCCGAAGAAGCGGAGATGGTGGCCAAGCACGGCAAGAAAGAAGCCGTGTACCTCGGTGTCTGGCCGCTGATTGGTGAAAACGAGATCGATGTAGCGCATCGCCTGCGGGGCGAGATGAAGCGCATCAGGGGAACTCTGCCGCCAGACGTGGACATGCAGATGGCCTACGACGGCACCGTGTTCATGGAGGACGCGCTCGAAGAGATCAGCAAGACGCTGACCGAAACGATCGTGATCGTGGGTCTCGTGGTGTTCTTGTTCCTCGGCTCGGTGCGGACCGCGCTGGTGCCGCTCGTTGCCATGCCGATCTCGCTCGTGGGCGCGGCGATCGTGATGTACATCGCCGGTTTTAGTCTGAATTTGCTGACCATCTTGGCGATCGTGCTGGCGGTGGGGCTGGTCGTCGACGACGCGATTGTGGTCGTAGAAAATGTGGAACGGCACGTTCACGACGGCAAAACGCGTAAGCAAGCCGCGCTGATCGCCGCGCGCGAGCTGCTCGGGCCGATCTTGGCGATGACCGTGACGCTGGTGGCCGTGTACGCGCCGATTGGTTTTCAGGGCGGGCTCACCGGCGAGCTGTTCCTCGAGTTTGCCATTACCTTGGCGGCCGCCGTGGTCGTGTCCGGCGTCGTCGCGGTGACCCTGTCGCCGGTGATGAGCTCGCTCGCAGTCAAGGAGCACGGCCAGGAGGGCCGGCTGACGCGGTTCGTGAACCGGGGTTTCGACGTGGTGAAGCGCGGCTACGCCCGGCTGTTGGATGGCGCGCTCTCGATCCGCTGGG
>DATEPG010000637.1:0-3303 GCA_035273265.1 Polyangiaceae bacterium | reverse complement strand
CTGATGCTGGAGGTCGCAGTCGAACACGGTAGAGGCGAAACCGTGCTGCCCACCGGTTTTCGGCTGTTGAGCGACAGCCCGCAGGCCAAAGCACTGGAGCGCGAGGGCTTCGCCTTGCCCGATCCAGAGGGCGCTGCCGGTCCCAAGCTCGAGCGCAGCGAGCAGGGCGAGCGCGCCACGACCAAAGTGCGGATCTCCGTGGTGCCCTTGCCAGCGAAGCCCGGACGACACGAGCTCGTGCTTCCGCCGCTTCCGATCGCGATCTCGCGCGCGAGCGGCGAACTGTTGACGGTGTGCACCGCGTCCCACAGCGTGCTGGTCGAAGACCCCATCGCCAACACACCCAATGCGCCACCGCGCGGCAATCCAGCACCGAGGCGTCAACTCGAGATCTGGACCGCGGCCAAGCACGTGGCGCTCGCGGTTTTGATCGCGCTGGTCGTGGGCGCGCTGGGCGCGCTGCTCGTCAGCCGCTGGCTGCGCCGCCCGAAGAAGCTTCCGCCACCGCCGCCACCACGCCCGCCGTGGGACGTCGCGCTCGAGGCCCTGCACGATATCCGTCACGCAGGCCTCACGCGAGAGGGCCGTTTTGCCGAGGTCTTTGACCGGGTTTCGGACGTTGTGCGACGCTACCTGGGCGACCGCTATGGCTACGACGGCTTGGAGAGCACCACTCGCGAGGCCCTTTCGTCGCTGCGCGAGACCACGCCCCAGATCGAAGATCTGCCCGGCATCGAGGGCTTCATGCGTGACGCCGATCTGGTGAAATTCGCCCGTCTCACTCCCAGTGAAGGCGAGTGCCTCGATCTGTTGGCGCGCGCCGAGAGCATCGTCACCCGCACCATGCTGATCGCCCCACTACCGCCGCCGTTGATGACCGAAGCCGGCGAGGGCGGCGAGAGCGACACCGAAACGGACTCGGATGAGCCGGCCGCACCCAAGAACCCAGCGGGGCCATCGTGACCAACGCTTCGAACACGAGCGATGCTCTGAAACCCGAGCCCACACTGCCCGAGCCGCCGTTGAGCTCGCCCGGCAAGCCGCAGAAGCCCAAGCCCGAGCCGCCACGCTTGGACCTGCGCGCGTCCGCCGGCAGACTCCGCCGCGCGCTGCGCGGGGGGCTGCTGGTCGTGTACACGCTGGGCGCTTTGCTGCTCGGCCTCGCCTATCCTGCCCTCACCCGGGGCGAGGAGCTGCTGCGCGCGCACTGGCAAACGCGCTGGTTTTTGCTGGCTTTGCTGCTGGTTCCGGCGATCTTCTACCGAGCCACGCTGGGCGAAGACCGGCGCATGCCACGCCTCAAATTGGGCACCCTGGCGGCGCTCGGCGTCGGGCCGTCCGGCATCCGAGTCTGGCTCAGGGATCTGCCCGGGGTGCTGCGCACGGTCGGGTTTGCGCTGTGCGTGCTCGCGCTCGCGCGCCCGGTGAACACCTTGCGTCCACAGGCCGCAGACGAGGAAGGCATCGACATCGTCGTCGTGCTCGATCTCTCGGGCTCGATGAACGCGGCCATGTCGAACCTGCCGCCCGACCTGCAGACCTACGTTCCGCCCAAGCCGCGCGGCGTGCGACCCACGCGCATCGACGCCGCCAAGGCCGTAATTCGGGACTTCATCGCCCGCCGCAAGACCGATCGCATCGGCATCGTGGTCTTCGGCTCGAGCGCCTACGTGCTGTCACCGCCGACGCTCGACTACCACCTGCTCGACGCTCTGGTCGGCAAGATGGAGCTGAACGTGATCGACTCCAGCGCGACCGCGATCGGCGATGCCGTTGGCGTCGCCTCGGCGCGTCTGCGTCGAAGCCGCGCCCACAGCAAAGCGATCATCCTGCTCACCGACGGTGACGCCAAGGGCGGCAAGATTTCTCCGGAATACTCGGCACATTTGGCCAATGCGGTGAGCGCTCGCTTGTACACGATCCAGATCGGGCAAGGCGACACGGCCGAGGTTCAAGACGGCTTCGACCTGTTCGGCCAGCCGCGCTACGTCTCGGTCGGCTTCCCGGTGAACCCCAAGCTCCTCAAGGAGCTGGCGACGAAGACCGGCGGCTCGACCTATGTCGCCAGCGACGCGAAATCTTTGCAGGCGAGCTTCCACGACGTGCTCGACAAGCTCGAGAAGACCAAGTTCGAAGCCAACATCGCCAACTACGAAGATCTATTTGCGTTCCTGCTCTTGCCCGGGGTGCTGCTGCTCGCCGGCGATGCCGTGCTGCGCGCCCTCGTGCTGCGGAGGTTCCCGTGAAATTCGCCGTACCGGTCTGGCTGTTCGGCAGCGCGCTCGCGCTCTTGGTCGCGCTCGCGTTGATCGTCGGAGGGGTGCTGCTCAGCCGTAGCGTGAAGCGCTTCGGCGATGAAGCCTTGGTGCGCGGACTCCTGACCGCCAATCCCAGCGGGCGGCGCGCGCTGAAAGGCGTGCTGCTCGTGCTGGCGGTGGCGCTCTCGTTCACGGCACTGGCACAGCCGCAGTATGGTCGCGGCACGCGGCTGATTCCGGCCACGAACCTGGATGTCGTGATCGTGCTCGATTACTCGAAGAGCATGTACGCCAAGGACATCGCTCCCTCGCGTATTTTGCGCGCAAAATCCGAGGTCGGGCGGCTGATCCAGGAGCTGCCTGGGGCGCGTTTTGCGGCAGTCGCCTTCGCGGGTGAGCCGATGGCGTTCCCGCTGACCAGTGACGGCGCAGCGATCGCGCAGTTCTTTCGCCAACTGTCCCCGAACGACATGCCTGTGGGCGGCACTGCCATCGCGCGCGCGCTCGAAGCCGGTCGTGAGCTGCTCGAGCGCGATCCCAAGTCGAAGCAGCATCGCCGCGTGATGCTACTGGTCACCGATGGCGAGGATCTAGAGGGCGATCCGGTTGCGGTTGCCGAGTCTTGCAAGCAAGCCGACATCACCATCCACGTCGTGCAGATCGGCGGGCGCACGCCAGAGCCGATCCCGGACGTGAACGAGGCCGGCGAGGCTCAAGGCTATCGCAAGGACGATCAGGGAAAGCCGCTCACTACCTCGCTGTCTGCAGAGGGCGAGGAACAATTGTCCAAGATCGCCGGCAGCACCGGCGGCGTGATCGTGCAGAGCGCGCGTGGCGAGACGGGCATCAGCGAGATTTCGCGACGCCTCGGGCGACTAGTCACCGAGGAGCTCTCGGAGAAGGTGGAGACGGTCTACGCCGACGTGTACATGTACCCGCTCGGTCTCGCGCTGCTCTTGGTGCTGGTCGAAACCTTCGTCAACGAAGCCGCGCGCCGCAGCAAGGCGAGCGCGGTGCCGCCGCCGAAGAAGACCCGCCGCGTGGC
>DATEPG010000636.1:0-9250 GCA_035273265.1 Polyangiaceae bacterium | reverse complement strand
CGGCGAAGCAGAGGGCTGCCGCGCGGTTGGCCTGCACGCGCGCACCGCCGCCCAGCTCTACGACGGCGAGGCGCGCTGGGCGGCGATCGGCGAGCTGAAGCAAGCCGTGCGCAGCATTCCGGTGCTCGGCAACGGCGACATCTGGGAAGCCGAAGATGCGCTGCGTATGATGCGCAGCACGGGCTGCGACGGCGTGATCGTGGGCCGTGGCTGCCTCGGTCGGCCCTGGTTGTTTCGGGACTTGGTGAGCGTGTTCGATGGTCGTGAGCCGGACAATCCGCCACTTCTCGGCGGCATCGTCGAGATCATGCTGGAGCACGCCACGCTACTCAGCGATTGGTTCGGGGAGCGCATGGCAATGCGCTCGTTTCGCCGTCACTCGACTTGGTACACCAAGGGATTTCGTGGCTCCGCAGAGCTTCGGCAGCGGCTCATGCAAATTGCCACACTTTCCGATTTGCGGAGCGCTTTGGAGAATATCGATGGCAGCCAGCCGTTCCCGCCCTCGGCCATGCGCGTGCCGCGCGGCAAAGGCTCGGGCACCCAGGCGGTGAGTCTACCTGAAAATTATCTGATAGATCGCGACGATGCGACGCCCCCGGGCGCAGATGCCGAGGACGAATTTTCAGGCGGCTGAGGCTTGGGACGCAATTGCGTTCTAGCTCGGGCAAGCGCGAAACGGAACCGAAACGCGGAGCTGGCACGCGCGACGTGACGCGCGCACGAGTCGCGTGTACCCTTCTCGGGTCGGGCGGGTATGGGCCAGCCACACAGCAAGGACCATCGCGATGCGCGTTCCTCAAATGGTCAGTGACTTCTTCGAATGGCGTTGGGCGCCGTGCGCCGGCCTCACCGCGGGCTCACTGGCATTCGTCGCGCTCGCCCTGCTCGCCATTCCGACCCGCATCGGCGGTGAACCCCGCGCCGCCACCACGCTGAGGTCCCTCGACAGTCCCCAGCCACAACGCGCACTGTACGCTTCGACTCTGGCGCCAAGCCTGCCCGAGCCAGAGCAACGCCGAGCGGACGAGATGCACGCTCCGCGTTCCTCGCCGCGGCCCGAGCCGCCGCGAGACGAAGCGAGCGCGCCCGTGCGCCGCGGTTTCTCGCCGATCATCGACCGCCCAGAGCCGCTCTCGCCTCCGCCAATGCCAGCTCTTGCAATGCCACCCCCTGGAATGCAGGCTTCTTCGCCAGCGCCTGCTCCTTCGCCGACCCAAATGGAGCCGCCTGCACCAGTCCCTGGCTCGGTCGTGGTCATCCAGCCCGTGCCGGGCGGCGAATCACGTGAAGCGATTGCGCAATGAATCCGAGCCGGTGATCCGTTGAGCGAGTCGGTGCGGCTCGACCGCTTCTTGTTTGCTTCGCGTTTGTTCAAATCGCGCACGCTCGCTCAGACGGCGTGCGAAGCGAATCACGTGCGCGTCAACGGCGAGCCGGCACGCTCGAGCCAGCCGCTGCGCGTGGGCGATGAGATACGTGCATTTTCCCCGCGCGGCAGCATCGTCTGGGAAGTGTTGCGGCTCGCGGAGAAGCGCCTGGGGGCGCCTGAAGCTCGCTTGCTGTACGCCGATCATTCACCGCCGCCGCCGCCCAAAGAGGAGCGTGTTGCGGTGCGCGAACGCGGCGCGGGCCGGCCGACGAAGGCCGACCGCCGCGCTACCGATCGATTTCGCGGGGACGACTGAGCGTCAACCAGGCAACGCCGAGCATCCAGCCACAGAGCAGCAACGCGGCCACCTTCTGTGCTGCTGGGACAATCAGCGGCGCCGGTTCGATCGCGTGCAGGTAGCGAACGAACAGCGCTGCGTGTACGGCACCCACCACGAGCGCCAGTGCTCCGAGCACGCCGAGTGAACGTGCTACTCGATGCGATCGCAACAGGGCCCACACGGCGCACAGCGCGGCCGAAAGCCCGAACGCGCCCGCGAGCAAGGAAAGCCAAGCGTGGATGTGGCCGAAAAGCACGGAAGGTGTGAACGGCACGGTCAGGTAGCTAAGCACCGCGCATTCACCGAGAACGCGTACCCATATCAGCGCGCGAGTACCCCGCACAAAGTAGCGGGGCACCAGCCAAAAGAACCCCGAAAGCGCGACGGCGAAACACAGCATGGCGAGCTGAGCGAGCCGAGAGCCAAGCAGATTGTTCATGCCCGACAGTGAGACGGGTTGCGTCAGATCGCAGACGTAGTTGGCGAAAAAACGGTGCCCATGTGCCGTTCGGTCGAGCCAGTTCCCACCTGGATAGACCAACGCGGCGGCGGCAAATAGGCCGAAAAACGCGAGGATCGAGACAACGATCGCGAGCGCACACGCTCGCAAGAATGGTTCGGCCGCTGGCTGCTCACGCTCGCGCACACCGTAGCCTAGAGTCGCACCTGCTTTTGCCGCAAGGCGTCTCGGAAACGGACGCGAAATGCCTGATGTGCCACGCTGTAGATCTCATGCTGCGACGCCTCCTGGCAGATCCAACGGACGCCAATCCAGCCTTTGGTGCTCGCACGGAGACGGCACCGGAAACGCCCGAGCCGGCACAAGCTGCCTCGAAGCGGCGCCTATCGTCGCATCCACCAGGCATGCGTCGCTCCTCGTCTCCGCCGCCTTCTTCCCCGGATCGAGTCGATCTCGCCTGGCTCCAGCAAATCTTCGCCAACATCAGGATCGAGGGGTCTCTCGCGCACGCACGCTTTGGTGAGTACACGCTGCGCACCGCCTTGCAGCCAGTGTTGAGCTTGGTACACCACAAGCCGGTCGGTTACGAAGCCCTGCTGCGAGCCTACGATTCCCAAGATCGCTTGGTCTCACCGCATCGCATGTTCCGCAAGGCCGGGGACGACGCGATCGCCTTGGATCAAATCTGCCGTGCGCTACACGTCCAAAATTGCGTCTTACAAGGCGTTGCCAACAATTGGATCTTCCTGAATGTAAGTCCCGCGCTGATCTTGGAAGGCCACTCCACGCGCGCCATCTTGCCGCGCGTGCTCGAACGTTATGGCGTTCCCGCCCATCGCGTGGTGGTGGAGATCTTGGAGACGTCGGCCTATGACGAAGAGAATTTAGCGCGCTGCGTCCAATATTTCAGGGACCTCGGCTGCCTGGTCGCAATCGACGATTTTGGCGCGGGCGAATCCAATTTCGAGCGCATCTGGCGGCTCAAACCGGACATCGTGAAACTCGACCGTTCGATGGTCGTGGAAGCCATGCGCACGCCGCGAGTACGGCGCATCTTGCCCGGGCTAGTCTCCTTGATCCACGAAGCAGGCTGCCTCGTAGTCATGGAGGGCCTAGAGACTGCCGAGCATTCGATGATCGCCATGGAGAGTGACGTCGACTTCGTGCAAGGGTTCTACTTCGGCGAGCCGAGGTCCTGCTTGAGCACGGACGAAGACTACCGGCCGGTATTGAACGAACTATTTCATTGCTTTCAAGAGCGTGTGAGTCGTCAGTCCAGCAGCGAGCGCTCCGTGCTCGCTCGCTATTCGAAGAAGTTCGAGGACGCAGCCGCGCTGATTCGCTTGGGTGGCGAACCAGAGCATGCGTTTGGCGAGTTCTTGGCGCTCGGGGGCGTGCAGCGCTGCTATTTGTTGTCGACCGAAGGCGTACAGGTCGGTGGAAACATCGGGACCCGCGAGGCCGCGCGCCGGCTCGATCCGCGCTATCTCCCCTGCGCCGACGCCGAAGGCGCCAACTGGTTTCGCAGACCCTACTTTCGCCGCGCGCTCGCCCAGCCGATGGCCGTGCAAATCTCCCGCCCCTATCTGTCGATTGCCGACGCTCGAGCGTGTGTCACGTTCTCGATCGCCATTCCCGAAACCGACGGCGTTCGCGTGCTGTGCGCGGATTTGGACTGGGAAGCCTTCACCGGCTGAAGGCGGTTCTGCCCCGCCGCGCTTGCAGCTCGAGATCTCACGACCGGCGCGGCTTGCCCGCTCTGCGGACGAGGCTTCGCGATCGAAAACAGTCGAGCCAATGGTCGTTCACCATGCCGACGGCCTGCATGTGTGCGTACATGATCGTCGATCCGACGAAACTGAAACCACGCTTCTTGAGATCCTTGCTGAGCGCGTCGGATACCGCCGTACGAGCGGGAATGTCGTGCCGCGCCCGCACGGCGCCCTGCAGCGGCACGCCGTCCACGAAGCGCCACTGGTAGCGAGCAAAGCTACCGAACTCTGCTTGAACCTTCAAGAATGCGCGGGCATTCTTCACCGTCGATTCCAACTTGAGCCGGTTTCGCACGATGCCAGGGTCGAGCATCAATCGCTCAATCCGCTGCGGCGTGAAACGCGCGACGCGCTGCACGTCGAAGTCGGCGAATGCGGCTCGATACGCCTCGCGTTTGCGCAATACGGTGAGCCAACTCAAGCCCGCCTGCGCGCCCTCCAAGGTCAAGAACTCGAACAGCAAACGATCGTCGTGCACGGGGACGCCCCACTCGGTGTCGTGATAGGCGATCATCAGTGGATCGTCGCCGGTCCACCAGCAGCGCAATTTGGGACTAGGAATTGCCGACTTTCGAGCTGCCATGTGGGAAGACTTTGCCCAACGCCCCGCTCCGAGTCACGCGGGCCTCGAGACCAGCAGCAAGTGGGGGAAACCGTTGCGATTCGCCGTGGGGAAAAATTGCCGGTTCGACGCGAAGCCTGCTTCGCGTTCGAGTTCATCGCTCCGCAGCGCCTGCGTCACGCGTGACACCGGCGTCAGGGGGCTAGACACCCTAGCTCGCCCGCTGGCGGCAATCGCGAGCCATATGGCCAAACGGCCGGGTGACGCAAGTGTCCAACAACGCGGAGCGATTTCGAGTAACAGTAAGATCGACGAGTTGAACCAGCGGCGCGAGGCACGCACGTTGCAGCACCCTGACTTACGCGACAACGCATTGCGGCCGTTGTCATAGAACCGCCCACGAGAACCACCATGCGCCCCACCCAGCAAGAATTCGCTAATCCCCGAGAGTGGTTGACTCGACTCGCCGAGGAGAGCGACGGCTATCTGCGCTTGGTCCGCGAGTCCGGCGGCACGGGTCGCGCCGCCTATCGCCTCGCTCGGGCGCGCTGCAGCGCGACTCTCGGTTCTGAGCCATGTCTAGACGATCTGCAAGCAGCCGCCGAGTTGCTCGCCGCACGCTTAGGCAGCGGCGGAGCGCTACCGATCAAATCGCTGCTACCCGGCGCGAAATCCGCGCCTCCCGATCCACCCTCGGCAGAGCGGCGCGCGTCGAGCAAGTCGCGAGCGCGGGCAAGCCGAGCCAGTATTTAGCCCCCTTAGAAACCTTCACTGCGGATCCGGGATTCCGGCACGCCGTGCGCAACGAGCAACCGCACCACCTCACTCACCATCTCTAGACGCCCGCAGACGTAGGCGTCGAGCGGAGCGAGAGCGCTCGCCGCCTCCAGTAGTTGCGCCTGGACTCTGCCTCGCCGACCGAGCCAACGGCTATCTGCGCCGGTGAGCGTTGGAATGAAATGAAAGCGCGAGTGCTCCGCGGCTAGACGCTCGAAATCGTCTGCGAACAGCACGTCTTCCGGGGCGCGATGGCCAGCGAGCAAAAGCAGACGCGCGTCGGACTCGCGCGCGAGCTCTTCCTGGAGCAACGCGCGGAGCGGGGCGATGCCAGTGCCCGCGCCCACCAGCAGCGCGGCAGGGCTCGGCGCTGCTTGCCAGGTGAAGCCACCCGCCGGCCCTTCCACTTCCAGCTCGGCGCCGAGTGGCAGCGTATCCATCACGTCCGCACCGGCGTGAATGGACACGGCCAGCTCGAATTCCCCCGGCTTTGTGGGATCGTTCGCCGAGGCGATGGAATAGGGTAGGAAAAGAGCTTGCCCCTCCCTGCGAACGACGACCAAGTGCTGGCCCGCCGCCCAAGCGAAGGTTTCCCTCGAGACGAAGCGCAGTCGATCCACCCCGCTCGAGAGCGCCGAGCGAGCCACGAGTTCGACAACGAAGCGACGGGCAGACATCGCCCGTTCATAGAAGGTTAGTCCGCCTCATTGCCATGAATTTTTTTGGTCACGCCCTGATCGCGCAGCGCGACGAAGCAACTCGCGGGCCGATTCGCGCAGAGTTCGTGCTCGGCGCCATGCTTCCGGATTTCGCGTCCATGCTGCGAACGCGACCTCCTGCGGTGACCCTGGAGGCGCTGAGCGCCGGCCTTTCATTTCATCATCGCACCGACGAAGCGTTTCACGGCTCACAATCGTTTCTGGAATTTTCTCGCCAGGCTTCGCGCGTTTTGAGCGATCGCGGCGTGGCGCGCGGCACCGCGCGCGCCGTCGCACACGTGGGTGTCGAGCTGCTCTTGGACGCGGCCTTCGCCCGCGAAGCTGGCGCAAACGAGGCGTATTTGTCGGCGCTTGCGGGAGGCTCGACCGACCAAGTCCGGAGCTTCATTCATTGGCAAGCGAGCGATTCCGGCGAACGTTTTCAGCATCTGTGCCACAACCTGCGCAGCCGCGGTCCCGTTCGAGAAAACCCGCCGAGTGAACTCGTTGCCGCGCGTTTGCAGAACATCTTGGCGGATCGCCCGCGCCTGGCGATGGACGAGCGCGGGTTATCCGTTGTACGGGAGTGGGTCGAAAGCGCCCGCTCACAGATCACCTCCGGCGCGCCGTTGCTGCTACGTGAAGTCGAGCAGCGCTTGCAGGCTTGCCGATAGCGGCTAGTCACCCTAGCTTAGAAAAAAGGAACTCTCATGCGCTTCACGCAAACCTGCGTCGTGCTCAGCATGCTGGCGGCCCCATCGCTGGCTTCTGCTCAAATCAAGCAACCGGGCGCACACGCGCGCTACCCGGCGGAGCTGGAACCGCACCTGATCGTGCAATGGAGTGAGTATGCGCCGTGCGCCAACTCCGGCTTCGGTCCCGGCATTCGCGCGACCATTCCTTTTTTGGACAATGGCCCGATCCCGCGCATCAACAACAACATGGGCATCGGCTTCGGCTTGGACTGGGCGCACTCCGGCATCAGCGCGAACTGCCCGGCGTACTACCGCGGCGGCATCTACTACGGCAACGGGTACACCGCCGACATCTGGACGATCCCCGTGGTCGTGCAATGGAATTTCTTCCTTTTGCCGAAAGTCAGCGTCTTCGGCGAGGCCGGCCTGGTGCTCCAGCACCGCCGCTTCGACAACGATTACAACGGCAATTGCGGCAACAATAACGTCTGCAGCGGCTCATTCAGCGACAACCTCGCCGCGCCCTCCTTCGCGGCCGGGGGGCGCTTCCTGATCAGCGATTCCGTCGGCTTCCTGCTCCGTCTCGGCTATCCATACCTTTCGGCCGGCGTCTCGATCTTGCTGTAGGCTTGTCCGCCAGCCTCGGCCTGGTCGAGACTCCGCCAGCCATGGAACACCGCGCTCCCCCATCGACCAACATCGCTGCCACGATTTTTCGCGATTTGCGCAGCCAGATCCTGAAGGGAGCACTCAAGGCAAGCGAGCGGCTGCCCGGAGAGCGCGAGTTGGCGGCGCAGTACGGTACCAATCGCAATACTTTACGCGAGGCTGTGCGCATGCTCGAGCAGGCGCGACTGGTCACGGTGCGTCACGGTCAAGGCGTAACCGTCGCGGACTTTCGCAAGACCGGTACGATGGAGCTACTTCCGCCGTTCTTGGAGAACACTGGCAACGCCGCAGAGATCCACGCTTTGCTCGAGGACATCTTGCCCGCGCGCCTGCTGGTGCTGGAGTTTGCGACGCGTTTGGCTGCCAAGCGCGCGAGCACCGATGACATCTCGCGCCTACGCGACATCACCGAGCTTTTGATCGCGGCCTTCGAACGCCGGGACCCGGTGGTGATCGCCCACGGTTTCCAACGCTGGCTCGACGCATTGCTGGACGCCGGACACTCGGTAGCCGTGCGTTGGATCGCCAACCCGTTTTTGGATGCGTACCGCGAGTTGCTCGATCGTTTCCCCGCACTGTGGATGCTCGAGCCCAGTTTTCCGCAACATTTGCGGGATCTGGTGACCACTCTCGAAGCTGCGGACGAAGAGAAATCAATCGCCGTCACGCGCGAGTACTATCACCGAGTCGATACGATGTTGATGCGCGCGCTCGCCAGCTTGGTGCCCAAGGGCTAGTGTCGGTGGAGGTCGAGTTTTCGCTGCGCGCGTAGCAACCAGGTTCGAATCCGCAGCGGCAGCGCGCTGAGCGCGGCTTCATCGACGCAGGAAGCGGGCAGCGGTACACTCGATTTGGTCGACCAAAATAGCACCGGGCCCGCTTCACGCGCGCGCAGTCCAAACACCACGCGCGCAGCAGCCTTCGCGCTATACGTGCCGTCCAGACGCGGCAAGCCAAGGCGCTCCCATTGCGCTTCCGCTTGGCTACCAGCGGCGCTCGGTTCGCCGTAGCCCGGACCGAGATAGCGTCCATCGACTTCGAAGTGCGCGCCGAGCGTGGCGCTATCCAAGCGAGGCACGTCCGAGCCCACGAGTTCACGCAGAAGGTGCGCCGTGCGCGCCGCGAGACCGAGGATGCGCAGCCGGCTCGTGACCGGCCATGGTGAAACCCGGACCGAGGTCACACGAGGCAACGTGCCCGGCTCCAAACCGATGCGAAAGTGCGCTGCTAGGGTCAAACCGAGCAGCAAGCCCGCCGAGGTACAGGTCGATCCGACCGCGACAATCACCCGACGCGGCACGGGCAACGCCCCAGCTGCAATCTGGCGTCCGAGCTCGAGGCCCGCTGAGACGTAGCCCAAGGCGCCGAGTGGTGTCGCGCCTCCGGGCACCATCACGTAAGGCGCTGGCCCAGTGCGAAAACGCAGCCACGCCATGGCCAACGGAAACGCGCTCCAATGCGGAAGAGCGTGGAGCAGCGCTCCGCTATTCGTGAGCGCCCGCAGGTTGAGGAACGCTGCCTCCGATAGCGGCTGTGGAAAGAGCAACGCGCTCGCCTTCAGCCCGACGCGCGGCGCGTGCAGGGCAGTGGCCAGCGCATGATTGGAACCGAAGGCGCCGGTCGCCAGCACGCTGGTGTGGCCGCGCGCGCGCGCCTGCCCCAAGAGCAGTTCGAGCGTGCGCACTTTGTTGCCGCCATACACGGCCGAGGAGATGTCGTCGCGCTTGATCCAGGCATCGCTGTCGCCTGCACCGAGCTCACGTGCGAGGGCATGCAGCGATTCCACGGGGGTCGGGAAAGCCCCCAATGCCACGCGAGGCACGCCCTGCGAAAGCTTCGGAAACAATTCGAACAGCGGGAAGCTCACCGGCAGAAGCCTAACCTCCTACCCCAATCCCGCGTGGT
>DATEPG010000635.1:0-11323 GCA_035273265.1 Polyangiaceae bacterium | reverse complement strand
GGGAAGCGGCTGCTGATGATTTCGGGCACTTGATTCATGCGACTCCGGCCGCTGTGCTGCTTCCGGGCTCCGCGGCCGATGTGGCAAAGATGGTGCGGTACTGCGGCCGACATCGAATTCCTGTGGCAATGCGTGGCCAGGGACACGCGCAGTACGGGCAGGCTCAGGTTGCAGGAGGTCTGGTCATCGACTCTAGCTCGCTTGCGACGATTCATTCGCTTGCGGAAGGTGCCGCACGCGTCGACGCTGGCGTGCGCTGGAGCGATCTGGTCGTGGCTGCCGCCGAGCAGGGCCTGACGCCGCCGGTGTTGACCGACTATTTGGAGCTATCGGTGGGCGGCACCGTATCCGTGGGCGGCATCGGCGGCACGATGCAGCAGTTCGGCGTGCAAGCCGACAACGTGCTCGAGCTCGAGGTGGTGACGGGCGAAGGTGAACTCGTTACCTGCTCACGACACAACAAGCGAGAGCTGTTCGATGCGGTGACCAGCGGGCTCGGCCAGTGCGCACTGATTTTGCGAGCCACGCTGCGCATGATCCCAGCCCCGACGCAGGCCTTGGTCTTTCACCTCTATTACGATGACATCGACGTGTTCGTCCGCGACCAACTTCGACTCGTGCATGACGGCCGCTTCGAGTACCTGGAGGGTCAGGTGGTGAGCACGCCGAGCGGTGGCTGGCGCTTCATGATTGAGGCCGCAAGCCTGTACACGTCCGCGTGTCCACCGAACGAAGCTCGCCTACTGCGCGGCTTGCGCGATGACGAGGCCACTCGCGAGCGGAGCCAGACGCCCTATCTCGACTTTGCCTTTCGGCTCGCACCCACGATCGAATTTCTCAAATCGATCGGCGTTTGGGGCCTTCCGCACCCTTGGCTCAGCTTGTTCCTACCGGCCTCTCGGGCCGCGGAATACGTGGGCAATCTGCTGACGACTTTGACCACGGCCGACACCGGTCAAGGACCGATTCTATTCTACCCGGTGTTGCCAAGTCGCGTACGACGACCATTCTTCCGCTTACCCAACGAGCCGGTGTCGTTTGCGTTCAACATTCTACGCACTGCGCCGCCGGATCCTGCCGTGCAACAGGCCATGGTGGCCAGCAACCGCGCGTTGTACGAGGCGGCCGTCGAAGCTCGTGGCACCCGCTACGCGAGCGGCGCCATTCCGATGACGCGCGCGGATTGGCGTCAGCACTTCGGAGCGTCGTGGCACGACTTCGAGCGAGCGAAGCGCCGCTTCGATCCGAAGGGCATACTCACGCCCGGCGCCGGCATCTTCTAGGGGCTGATCGAACCCGCACGCAGGGGTGGCAGCGTGACGATTGCCACGAGGCCACCCTGCGCACGATTCTGCACCGTGATTTGCCCGCCACACGAGTGAACGATGTGCTGGCAAATCGGCAGCCCAAGTCCCGTCCGGCTGGCTCTGGTCGTGAAAAAGGGTTCGAAGATCTGCTTCAGCAAGTGCTCGGGTACACCGGGCCCCGAGTCGTGGAGTTCAATGCGCGCGTGGCCGTCCCGACTCGTGCTGGTTACGACTTCGATGCATAGCCGCTCGCTCTCGCCCGCCGGCACGGCTTGAGCGGCATTCAGCAGCAAGTTGCTGAAGACCTGCACTAGGCGAGCCTCATTGGCCTCGACTAGCGGGGCTTCGCCGTAGCTGCGCACGAGGCGGGCGTTCGCTCCGACCTCGGCCGCAACCGCCTCGAGTGCGACGTCGAGCGCATGGTGTACGTCGACTTCGGTCGCTCGGGGCTCCGTCCTGGCAAAGGTCAACAGGTCTGCCACGATGCGACGCACGCGGTGCATGCCTTCGCACAGCATGCTCAGGTGGAGATCGAGAGTCGCTTGCGCTTCGTGAGCCGAGCTCCCGAGCAACGACTCGATGCAGCCCAGATTCAACAGCATGTAGGCGAGCGGATTGTTGATCTCGTGCGCCACGCCCGCGGCCAGCGTGCCGATGGAGGCCAAGCGCTCGGCGTGCATGAGCTTGGCACGCAGCGCGATCTCGTCGGTGGTGTCGCGGATCCAAAACGCCGCAGAGCGCTGGCCATCCGCTCCCGGCAGCGCCACCGCCGAACAGGCGAAGTGGCGACGGCCACTCGGAACGACCATCTCGTACTCGTACTCTTGATCGAGCCCGCTCTCGAGGGTCGCCAACACTCTGCTATGGTGCCAGCCACCCACTTCTTCGCCGAGCACTTCGAGCAGCGTCCGACCGAGCAGTTCGGCCTCGGGCCGCGCCAACAGCGTCGGATCGCTGGCCCAAACGCGCACGAAGCGAGCCGAAGAATCGAGCTCGAAGATGATGCCCTTGGTGTGTGTCGAGAGCAGTCGCAAGCGACCTTCACACTCGGCTAGTCTGCGAGAAAGCTCGTTGTCACGGAACGTGAATGCGTAGCCACAGTCATCCGCTCCGAGATCGACGCGCTCGACCGTCCAGCGCACGATGCGACCTGCCGGCAGCCCGATTTCGCCGTCCGCGGGGATCCAATCGAGATCGAGCAGTTGTCCGAGCGGACCTCCGCTTCGTAACTGGGCCTCGAAGCGAGCCATGTGCTCGTTCTTCCACAACGTGGCTCGGCGAGCGTCGCACAGCCACACCGCGTCTTCGACGCTTTCGAGCGCAGCCAATGAAAGTTCGAACGGTGCGGTGCCCGCGCCTGAGCGTTGAGCCCGCCGAGTGCCCGATCCTGTTCCAGTGCGTGCCATCCAAACTCCGCGCGAGGTACTCAGGCGCGAATAGACGTCCCCTCGAGCCGGAGCAAGAGTGATTTCGAGTGACGGTATCCGCCAGCAAATCGGGCGGGCGAGCCCCCCCGAACGTGTTGGGCGCCACGGATGTCGACACTTGACAGCTGCGGAGTCGAATCCCGATCTCGTGAGTCAGCTCGAGCTGACGTGCGTCTTCAAGAACTCGATCAGCGCGGCCTCGTCACGCTCAGCACGCTGGCCGCGGGCAACGTGGCCCTCGTCGTCGGAACGACGCCGAGGGCCCGTTGTGCCATCCGAGTGGCCGATTCAGTAGGTGATCACGAGTCGCGGTCGACTGCCAGCGGCGGGAGCCTCGTTCGAATGGAAGCTGACGACCGCGGTCCCATTGCGACCTGCCATCAGAACTCCAAAGTTCGTGGCAGGCGCAGCGCACCAACCGCCTGCTCCTGCCACCAGCGGGAGAATGCTCCAGCTATACGTCGTGCAGGGTTGATTCACAGGCACGCCGGGATTCAAGGGACCGAACGGCGGAAGGCCGAACGGCTGCGCGGCGCCCGTAGACACGGCGCAGGTGTTGCAGCCGAGGAATCCGGTGGGTCCCGGTACCCAGGGTTGATAAATGCGATGTGGGAAAACGACCAGCGTATTTCCGCCTGCCGGGTTTTGTGCCGTCGTGAGTAGCAGTGTGGCGCTCACAATCGTTCCGCAGGTTACTACTGTTGGGATCGGGAACTTGAGCAGCGCCATGTCGAGATTGGGGCTCGCCGTGTTCAGGATGTTGTTTACGCGGAGTTCGCACGAGCGCCCGAAATCGACGGTATTGGCAGCGGTCCGCCGCACCCAGGTATCCTGACTCGGGAACACGTTCACGGTGGACAAGGCCGCGCTCTGCTGAGCAGCCTCTCCCTTCACTTCACTCGGCGCCGCGTCGCTGCCCGGCTTGAGCGCCGAGACGATCACCACATGACGGCCATCTCGCAGCCGATATTCCATGTAGGGGAGAGTTTCGTCGAAGCCCGCCGGCAGCTCTTTGTCTGGCACCGTATCGAGCAGCGGAATTTCCTTTTCCGCCGAAGCACCCGGCGCCGGGAGCTCGGAATCAGTAGACGAGCCAGAAACGACTTCGGTCGCACAAGCGCAGGCGATCGCACCTGCGAACAGAGCAACCCCTAGCGAACCTTTATTCATGGTCATCAATCCTCCATCCCTAGGGCGCGCGGACTCCTCGATTCGAGGGGTGCCCTCGCTCGCCCGATACGATATCTTCACGCAAACGACTCATCCCCGCAAGATCGGTGTTGAACAAAACGCGCGGCGGAAACCGACTGGCAGATTGCGACAGAGTGCTATTTCAAAGGCACTCTTCCACATGCATCAAGTTCGGCGAGGCGCCGTGCGAGCGCGGGGCTTCTTCGTTGGCGCGGGTTTGGCAGACGCCTTTGGCTTCGGCGCAGGCTTTACCGACGCCTGCTTCCTTCGCTGTGAGGGCTTCTTCGCTGCGCTTTTCTTACTCGGCTTCTTCACTTTGCGCGGCAGCGTGGTGACGTAGGTGACGGCGCGTCGGCTCCACTCCAAGAGCTCTTCGGGATCGTGCGCGAGCTCTTCGGATAGCTCGAGCCAACCGGTCATGATGCGATCCTTCATTGGCGCAAAGGGGACGGCGTGGCCGCGTTCGAGCAGCACGGCTTGATCGGCTGGAGATACCTTGACCACGCAGGTGTTCTGCCAAAGGCCGACGGCCATGTTGCCGTTCACGAAAACCGCGTCGTAGCCGAACATCTTGCGCGGCTCACCGAGCGGCAACAGCGGCACCATGGCCTTGAACTCGGCGATCAGACCGGGGCTGGGTTTGACGAGTTTCATGCCGGCCGAGTCTAGTCCCAATTGTACGCGAGAGGCGGCGCACGCCGGCACAACTCTGCGTTCGAGGATCATCAAGCTAAGCACGCTATTTCTTGGCGAGCGGGCACGCACGTCGGAGCGCTGCGCGTCGCTCCCAGCTCGTCATCTCGAGCTGCTCACGGTTGCTTCATGAAGATCGTGGGATGTCCGCTCGACACCGCACCGACATCCATGAATAGCGCCACAGTCTTGAAGGGTTTGGCGCTGAAAGCAGTCACCGAGCATCACGTTGACCGCCTCACTGCAATACGCGCCCTTTCATAGAATCAAGACCATCAATCGCAAACCGAGATCGCCAACGATCGGCAGTGGAAGTGCTAAAAGTCAAAGCATGCGCCACCTGCCCGGAGGATCGTTGTTGGCTGGCTATGTCTTCTGCTCTGCCCTGTTCGCTGGATGTGGCGACGGCTCGTCGACTGACGCGGGCAGTGCGGGCATGACCAGCAGCGCGGGCATGACCAGCAGCGCAGGCATGGCCAGCAGTGCAGGCATGACCAGTAGCGCGGGCACGACTAGCAGCGCGGGCATGACCAGCAGCGCGGGCATGACCAGCGGTTCAGGAGCCGCTGGCAAGGGCGAGATGGGCGGCACGAGCGCGGGCAGCTCCGGGGACGGCGGGGGTGCAGGCGGCAGCGCTGCCAAGTTCAGCTTCTTCGTCACCAGCCTCAGGGCTCTCCTGGCCAAGGCAGGACCGAACAAGCCGGAGGGCTTTGGCGGCGATTTCAGCAATGGGGAAACCGGTCCTGGTGCCGGCCTTCGTGGTGCCGACAAACTGTGCGCTGCCATCGCCGAAGATGCGATGTCGGGCGCCGGTAGCAAGCCGTGGCGGGCCTTCTTGAGCGCCACGAAGGACGCCAGCGGCGCGCAAGTCGACGCCATCGATCGCATTGGGTCCGGACCTTGGTACGATCGGCGCGGCCGTCTCGTCGCCGCATCGAAGGCCGATCTGCTCGCGGATCGCCCCAAGGGCGCCGACGACGCGATCCTCAACGATCTGCCCAACGAAGACGGCGTGCCCAATCACAGGCCCGATCCTACCCAAGAAGCAGCGGACAACCACCATATGCTCACCGGCTCGAACCGCGAGGGCAAGCTCCAGTCGACCTCGGCCACCTGCCTCGATTGGACCAGCAACCAAGGCCAGACGAGCGAAGGACGACCGCGGGCGGGCCTCGCTTGGCCGCGCGCCATGACCAGCGGAAGCGCGACCAATTGGATGTCGGCCTTGGACGCGCCTGGCTGCGCGCCCGGTGTGAGGATCACGGAGGGCGGTGGCCCGGTTCCCAACGACAACACCGTCGGCAATGGCGGCGGCTATGGCGGCTTCTATTGTTTCTCGATGGTCCCTTGAGCAGCTTGCCGCAGAGCCGAGACGGGATCGGCGCTGGTACGACGGTGTGACGTTGGCAGCGCGCGAAAGGACGGCCGACTTCGGCCGTCCTTCGCGTTCAACCCTTCCGCCTGCGCGCTCGATTACGGGATCGAGGCACTCACGAACACATCGGCTGCTGCGCCCTTCGTGAACAAGATGCCATCAGCGCGGTGATCGGCGTTGAAGTCACCGACGAACGGGGCTTGGCCGGTCGAAGCGAAGCTACCGTGCCAGAGCGTGCTCGGCGCAAACGAGGTACCCGTAGAGAGCGCCACGTAGACCGCTTGACTCCAGAGCACGAAGGTCACGATGTCGTCCTTGCCGTCACCGTTCATGTCGGCGACGCGCATCACCTCTCCGGGCCATCCGAACGTATCGTGCCACTTGCTGGCGGTTCCGAAGGACGATCCGCTCGAGAGCGAGACCATGGCATCATTGGTCGACCCCAGCGTGAACGACACGATATCGTCGTAGCCGTCGGCATTGAAGTCGCCCACGAGTGGCACTTCCGAGCCGGGCGACAGGTTGCCGTGCCAGAGCCCGGCGCCCCCGAACGACGATCCATTGGAGAGCTGAACCAGCACGTCGTTCGTGCTGCCCTTGGTGAAGATCGCAATGTCATCCCGGCGATCACCGTTGAAGTCACCGGTTTGATACACTTCACCCGCGAGGATATGACCGTTCCAGACCGATGAGGGGTTGAAAGCGGCTCCCGTGGACGTGGCGACATACACCGTCCCGGAACTGTTCATGGTGGCTGTGATGATGTCGTCCTTTCCATCACCGTTGAAGTCACCGACGTTGAGCTGCTCCCCGGTCAGCCCAAAGAAGTCATGCCACTTGCTTAGGCTAGCTAGCCCCGAACCAGTGGAGTTGGTCAGCGCCACGTACGCGTCGGCGGTGGGATTGAGCAAGAACGTGAGCAGGTCCGTTCGCCCGTCACCGTTGAAGTCGCCGACGAAGGGTAGCTCGGTGTCGTCGACCAAGAAGTCGTGCCACTTGGTCTTCGCCGTTGCAAACTTCGTCGCTTTGGCGCGCGGCGTGCACTTGCTGCCCAAGACTGTCTCGTGGGGAGCGCTGACCGGCATCGTATTGCCGGTGGCCGTATTGGCGATGGAACACCAGCCCGAGAGATCCTCGAGCCTGGGAAAGCGCCGGCCCGCGCTCTTCGTGTGGCAGCCACTGCTGGAACACGCAGTACCTGCGGAGATCAGCTCGCTGCCCGGTCCGGTATTTTGCGGCCATGACGGGAGAATCAGAGGGCGCACCCAATTTGCCGCGATCGTGTTCGGCACCGAGCCCAGTGCGGACGTCGGATGGATGATGAACGAGTTTTCACCCGCGTGACAATCCGTACACACACCTTGATTGTTGGGCCCGAGTTCAGCCCCGCCGACGAACTTCGGCCCCGGCACCGCTAAGCTGGTCTCGCTCGTGGTGATCGTTTGCCCCTTCCTGCTGTCCCAAAAACAGGAGCGGCTCTTGACGGTGCCCTGGCAAATGATGCCGACCAGCTCGTAGCTCGTCGAGCTCGTCGAGGGACGTCGCGGGAGCGCGATGCAGACGCCGGCTGGTGAGGTACTCGTGTACGAGTAGACCTCTGCCAGGTCGCTGCCTCCCAGAAAATTATTGGAGCCGGTCAAGGTACCTCGAAATACCCAGCTCGCCGATCGCCAAGCTGGCGGGTTCGGAACGCCGGCGGCAGCACAAGCGGTGGCGTATGCCGCGCCGCCCGCATTCGATTCGAGCGCGGCCGATTGGGAGCCCAGGTCGTCATCCGTCGGGGCACGCTCGTTCTTGGCGCGTCCGATGCGATCGCGAAGAAATCCACTCATCTGCTGGAGGACGGTGGCGTCTGGCGCCTCGACGGCGTTGACTAACCACTCCAGCACCTTGGCGTCGCTTTCCAACTGCTCGAGGCTCACTTGTCCCTGTGGCTGCAGGCCCTTGATCGCTGGGCTGTTTGCGGCTTCCGGCAGCGACTGGTGAAGCCACGCTTTGACGTCGGGCGTCGCCTCCGATGCCAGGCGGTTGACGAGATAGCTCTGGGCGTCCCGGATGACTTCCGGGGATGGTTTCTTGACCGTTCCGTCCGCGTACAGAATGGCTCCGTGTCCCACGGCGACCGGCGCCTGACCGGGCGTGAGCTTGAGCGCTTCGTAGTTGGTCTCCGTCGTTGGTGAACCGCTCGCCCCTTGGTCCGAGCACGCGGACGAAACGAGCAGTGCAGCCCCTCCTGCCAAGGTTGCAATCAAGCGCACGTGCGCTGCCCCAAACCCAAACTGTGAAAACCTCATGCCCCAATCCTTTTCTGGCCTTCGATAATCGCTGCCCATTCGCGAAGCGATCTCGTTCGCTCTCATTAGTCGTCGTGGACGTTTTGCCACCCACCCGCACCACAGCTATCGCAGTCGATTAGACATCTCGCAAACAAGCGGGTCAATCGATTTTAGGATGGCGAAACTCGCCAGCCAGGCGACGACGAGCGATCAGTGAAATAGACTTCAACCCGTCAATAGACCATCAATAGATGTGCCGCACGATAGCTGGATATGGCCCGTTGACACTTTTACTATGGGCACACGCCTTCACAGCCATCGGAGATGCAGATCTTCCCCATGCGCTCGCAACAGATCTCGCCCTCTGCACAGCCCAAGTGATCGGTCGCGCAGCGCTCGCTGCAGCCGCTACCGTGTACTGCCCCCTCGCGATAACGCACGCAAAATGGCCCGGGCCGCGGCTCACAACACACGAAGCCCGAGCCGCAGTCACTGGCTGTTTGACAATGCTTGCTGCAATGCCCGCTATAGAATTGCTCGGGGGTCGAAGCCGGCCAACGATCTGCAAGCACACGACGAGTGCAAAAATTCCCGAGACAGGCGGCAACTTCCGCCGCGGTCGATTCGCCCGTACAGCCGGCCCCAATCCCGTTCACGTTCATCGCGAGGAAATTCCAATCGCAAGAGATTGGCGTGGTGCCTGCGTTCGCCCCACTGCCGCCTTGCGCGGTGGTGCCCGCACTCGAGCCGCCAGCTGACCCGCCGTTGACCGCTGGTGTTCCAGCGCTGGCCGGAGCCCCGGCCGTAGCGGCGCTAGCGCCAGAGGAGCCCGCGCTGGCCCCGGTCGGTTCCTTCGCCACCCCTCCACACCCTGTGATTAGCACCCACCCAATCGCGACGAACGTTGACGAGCGCGGCATCCGAGTAAGGGTACATCAGCCACGCCGCGACGACCAGTATCCTCCATCGCCCCTTCGTCGTATCTGCCCTCGTATCTGCTCTTCGATCCTTTCCACCGAGCCTGTCGAGAATCGACAGGCGTTGACTCATTCGGCAATCAAGCCATTCATCATCAAGCTCACGTTGCTCTGGAACTTGGGCAGATCCGCGAGCAAGGCGTCGACCGAGGTCTGCCAATGTGCGCTATCGATCAACGGATCCTCTTCGATCGCGCCCGAGATCTGCGCTCGCCATTGGTCGAGCTTTGCCTTCACGCTCGCCTGCGAGAACGGTCCCGCGATGAACGCTTCCGTCATGGCCTTCTGACTGCCGTAGACCTTGCCGCGTAAAAGCCGCAGCAATGGGTCGCAGTCGATCGCCATCATTCGGTACGACACCTCGAGATTGTCGAACCAGGCGATGTAACCGTTGCAGTTATTCGTGATCACGTTCCAGTTCGGGGTGATGTTCCTGCCGTTGGGGGCGTTGTCTGACCAAAAGTTCGGTTCCGGGTACCAAAAGCTCTTGTCCAGATCCCAGGGGATGAGCTTGAACTGGCCGCTCTCGGTGTCGTGGTACCACCACAGGTTGTGATTGGCGGGCGGCGGTCCCCAGCCGTAGTAGAACGCCAGCGCACCATCGAAGTCGTTGATCGCGCGATTCACGACGATGTAGCGAGCCAGGTAATCGAAGTCGAGATACGGACTCAGCTTGGTCGCAAAGTCAGCCTCGGTAGCGCTGACGACCGCCGCTTTGAAGGCCAGAAAATCCGACACATCCGCGGTCGCCGGATCGTCATTGGTCTTGAGCGCCGCTTTGGCATCGGCACTGGTGACATGAGCCGCCGGCCAAAGCTCCTTGTACACGTTGCCGTCGCCAGAGTTCGGGAAGCGGTTGTCCGCGAACTTGCCGTCGACCTCTTCTACTGCTGCGAATAGTCCGTGGTACTCGCCGTTGATGTAAACGCGTGCGTGCACGGCGCGCGGCGAGAGCAGATCCATGTCCCGATACAGCGAGTAGCCCAGCCGCTCGCGCATCTTGCTGGGGTCCGCCGCCATGGCGTGCAGGTTCAGCTTTTTCAAGCCATCCAAGCGCGAGTCTGGAGCGTACTCGTTGAAGTCGAGTTTGAGGGAGAACCGGTTGCACACGTCGATGTCGCGGTAAAACGGCTCGAACCGCACTTTGCGCGTGCCGGTCGGTTTGTCCACGCAGCCCGTGATCGAAAATTGGCCCTTGAATCGGACCGCGATCGACGGAAGCTCCGTGTTGCCGACCCGGAGCGAGGCCTCCACATAGCGATCCTCGTTGACGGTCCACTGGTCCAACAGGAGCGTGGACAGGTCCATCAGCTTCTCGTACTCCGCTGCCGAGAAAGTGAGATAGTAGGACTGGACCTCGGACTCGTTGAATACTTTGTCGCCGATTTGCTCTTTGGGCACCGACGGCTGGTCGTCCCCCGCGGCGCCGGCGATCGTCGTGCCCCCGGCCTCGTTCGTCCCACCGGAGCCGCTCGTGCCGCCGGCCGCATCCCCGCCACCTGCGGCATCTGGGGTGCCCGCCACGCCCGCTGATCCGGCGTTGTTGCCGGGAGCGCCAGCGCCGCCGCAAGCCGCGGCAAGGAGCGCCAGCGCCAGCGAAAGAAATGGTCGATTCCGTGAGGTTGGCTGGCTTCTGCGGTCCACGAGCATTTCGCAATTTCGGAGCACGCACTGCAAATGCCAGGCAGGGGCGCAAAGTTCGGATCGAAGGTCGTTTTCGTGGGCGTGCGCCGAGGCGTGTTTAGAATGTTCCGCTCAGCCCGACGGAGGCGCCACCTGCCGTGGGACCAGCGGAAAACGCAATCGTGGGACCAGGCGTCGCTTCCAGTCGAGCGTAGCCGCGCTCGATGGGCGACGGCACGATCCAATCGACGACGGCTTGACCGACGGTGAGGGCACTGCCCGCAATCAGCGCGGTGCCCAAGATCTTGCGGTTGTCGTCGGAAAAATCGCCGAATTGGTCGTCGAGCACGAGAGCTCCGAGGACCACACCCGTCGTGCCGAGTGCGCCCCCAAACACGGCGCCGGCGCGGCGTTCACACTTGCGGGCCTCGGCCATCTTCTTCCACTCGGCGCG
>DATEPG010000634.1:0-30406 GCA_035273265.1 Polyangiaceae bacterium | reverse complement strand
GGTCGTGTTCGAAGTGGCGGGCGCGCAGCGCGGCCTACGTTCACGGCTGAGCGCGTGGCTGGGACTTGCGATCGCCTTCGCGCTCTACTTCCCTGCCCACGCCGCCAAGAGCAACCTATTCGGCAGCGTGTTCGCCGCCTTCCTGATCGCGCTATTCCTCGGTGGGGGCTTGGGTCTGTGCGTGGGTGAGTTTGCCGTACGGCGCGCGCGGGCTCGCGCGTAGCGTTTGCCAGCCTCGTTGTTCAGCGCCGCCAGCAGCTCAGGACGCTTTTGCCGCTAATTGGCCACTGGTTCTGGCTTCAGTGCCCAGGGCTGGGTCGGGCTCCCCTGGCGTTCTTTGGCCAACCAATCGAACACGACTTTGGCCCAAATTTGCCGACCCTCGATGTTTGGATGGATCTTGTCTCTGGCGCGCGGCAAGTCGTGAAGCAGCGCGTTGCTGTCCAGGTAGCGACAGGGCGCGATGTTGTTGCGGATCACCTTGAGCAGGCCCGTGTCCGGCTTCCACAAGGGAGGCGCAATCCACACGCACGGTCGACCCCCGAGTGAACTCACCAAATGCTTGATCGGCTTGACGCGCTCGTCGGGCTTCGGAATCTCGAGCTCGTTCGCGCCGAGCGTGATCAAGACCAAGTCGGGCCGGTAGCTGGAGATGAACTTGATCACGTCACCGTCGTAGCTCCAGTTCGGGATGTAGCTGGCGGTCTTGTACTCGAGCGTGCTGCGCATGCCCGCGTCCTTGAACAGCTTGCTCAGCTCGCCGCCCAGCGCCGCGGCAAACGAATCGCCGATTTGCAGCACTCGTGTGCCCTTGGGCAACGGCTCCACGCCAAACTGCGACCCCGCAATCGGAGCCGCCGCCAGCAAGGCGGGGTGCGGCTTGGCCTCACTGTCAGCGGGCAAGCCCGAGGTGCTGGCAGCGTCCGTAGACCCACTCTTCGCGCTGGCAGGCCCAGCGCTGGGCGTCGCGGGTGCGTGAGCGGGCGGAGTCGCAGAGCAGGCCGCGAGCAACGCTACGGACAGCAGGTTGAGTTCCAGCCCACGCCGACGTCGCGATTTTTGCATCCGGCCCTACCGCTTACCAGGTTTCGCGCCCGGTGGGTGCCTCCGAAGTAGCGGAACGGGCGCACTCGCGTGCCGAAATTCGCGCGGCAATCGTCGCTGAACTCCGGGGCGGGCGCGCGTTGCACTTGCTTGGCTTCGGCTTCGATATCGACCCGCTGCGCGACTTCGGGCTCAACTCGCACGCAGCCGCGGCCTGGGCGCTCCACGTACTCCTCGGCGCAGCGCGTCGCGCCGGCTTTTGCGCAACGCACACCATTCCATACCCGCGGTGGCTTGCAGGGCCGCTCGGTCACGCCGGCCAAGCAGTGCGTGGCGTCCGCCTTGCCGAATGGGCAACGACTCAAGTCCGGGATGCTCGCGCAGCGAAAGCCCAGGTGCGCGCCTTGATCGCTGGGTTTGGCGCGATCGCGCAGGCGGGTATGCATCCACTTCTCGAAGCGCCGGCTCCAGCTGCCACCGCGGTACACTTTGGCGAAGCCGGTTTCAGGCGGCCACGGATAAGCGGCGTACCAATCGTCGGTCCACTCCCAGACATTCCCGCTGATGTCGAATAAGCCGAACGCACCGGCGGGGTAGCTCTTGGTCGGGCAGGCTTCCCCCTTTTTCCAGCAGGCGTGGCCGTCGGGGCTCGCAGAGCCCCAGGGATACTTCAAGTATTGCTCGCCGCCCCGCGCCGCATATTCCCACTCGATCTCCGTCGGCAGCCGTGCGCTGCGCGAGGCGCAGAAGGCGTCGGCTTGCGGCCAGGTGACGCAATTGATCGGATAGTCAGGGCGATTGCGGTGCGCAGCGTTGCAATGCGAATGCGAGGCGAGCGCAGGGGTGCACGCGCCGCGCGTCACGCACTCCGCGTAGGCCGCGACCGTCACTTCCGTTTGATCCACGCAGAACGGCGGCAGCTCGGTGCGAAATCGCGGGCTCTCGTCTTCGGAGTAATGCTCGCTGGGCTCGGAGCCGACCCAGAACGGCCCCCCCGGGAGGAGGGACATGCTGGGTGGGCAGGAGAGAGCGGGCACGGGCACGGGTACGGGTACGGGCACGGGCGGGAGAGATGCGGACGGAGGGGGAGACGGGGACGGGGGATTTTCGTGGGTGCAGGCCGCGCTGGGGCTGATGGCCAGGAGCAGCAGGGCCAGCAGACGGTGACGATTGGGGGGCGGCGTATCGGAGTGCAGAACTACGGGCTATAGCTGGGTTAGGTCGTTGCGGCTAGGGCCGGGCTGACCTGGTTTTGCTGATGATTCCGCGACGAGAATTTCTGCGGCAGAGTGTCGTGACTGGCGGCAGTTTGTTGACTGCGTGCGCGGTCGATGCAGTGCCGAAGGGGCGCACGCCGGTCAGTCTGTGGTTCAGCTACGGCGGCACGAATCGCGAGGTGCTCGAGAGCTTGGTCCGGCGCTTCAATCGCGGTCAGACCCGGGATTTCGTGCAGGCGGTGTACCAGGGCGACTATTTCGAGGGTCTTGCCAAGCTGCGCACGGCGATCGCAGCCAAGTGCGCGCCGGTGTTGAGCCACGTGGTCGGCGAGGTGGTGCCATACCTGGCCGAGGCGGGGGTGCTCGAACCGCTCGCGGACTACCCGGGCGTGCGTGAGCTCGCGCTGATCCCGGAGCTCGGCCAAGAGCGCACTTGGATCTCCGGCGGAGCGCGGCCGCTGTGTGCCCTGCCCTTCAATCGTTCGACGCCGATCGCGTACTTGAACGGGGACCTGTTTGCGCAGGCCGGCCTCGACGCGCCGAGCACCTGGCAGGAATTGCGCCGAGTGGCCAAGCGGCTCACCGAGCCTAAAGTGGCCGGCCGCTTCGGTTTTGGCTGCCCCATCAATTGGTGGTTTTGGGTCGCACTAGTGGGTCAGGCAGGTGGCTCGATTGTGGCGGAAAATGGCCGAATTTCGTTGGGCGATCAGGCCGGCGTGCAGGCCCTGCGCTTTTGGCAAGAGCTAGTTCGCGACGGGCTGATGAAGCCGCCACCGGGACGCGACTACAACGCTTGGGAGCAGTGCAATCAGGATTTTTTGAGCGGCCGAGCGGCGATGATTTGGTCGTCCACCGCGTTCTTGAAATACTTGGAAGCGCACGCGCGCTTCAAGCTAATCGCGGCGCCGCTGCCCGCAGGCGCGAAGCGCGCGGTACCCACCGGCGGCACGTTCTGGGTCGTGCTTCGGGGCGCACCCAGCGCGGAGAAGGCGGCGGCCGTGCGCTTCCTGCGGTTCATGCACGAACCCGAGCAAGTGATCACTTGGTCCACGCGCACCGGGTATATCCCGGTCACGCGCGCGGCCGTGCGCTTGCTCGAGCAGCGCGGCTACTACGCCGCGCACCCGAATGATCGCGTTGCCCTGGAGCAGCTGGCGGTGGCCGAGCCCTGGCCCTGGTCCGTGGATTTGTTCCGCATCCAGCGGGAAATCGTGCAACCGCGCTTGGAGAGCGCGGTGATCCAGCAGCGTGACGCGAGCGCGCTACTGACCGAAGCGCGCGCCCTGGCCTTGGAGCCGACATGAAGCCGAGCCGCTGGGGCGATCCGTATTGGATGCTGCTACCGACACTGCTGCTATTGTTCGTGTTCTTCGTTTTCCCACTCGGCATGCTGGTCAAGCACAGCTTGTTTAGTTGGGACCTGCTGACGCCCGCGCGCTACGTGGGACTCAGCAACTACCGTTCCCTGCTCGGCTCCGGAGAGCTCTGGCAAACGTTTCGCACGACGCTGTCGATGAGCACCGCGGTCGTGCTGGGCTCGATGGCGGCGGGCCTCGCTCTGGCCTTGCTCTTGGATCGGCCGGGGCGCTGGGCGGCCTTCGTGCGCAGCGCCGTGTTCAGCGCGTACGTCGTGTCCTGGGTCAGTGTCGGGCTTTTGTTTTTGTGGCTACTGGACGCAGATTCCGGCATTTTTGCAGGTCTTTGGCGGACCTTGGCGGGCGGCCGCGCACCGCATTGGTTGGCAAATCCGTCGCTCGCGCCCTGGGCCGTAGCTGCCGTCACGATCTGGAAGATCACCGGCTATGCTTTGGTGATCTTCCTCTCCGGTTTGCAAGACGTGCCGCAGTCGATCTTGGAAGCGGCCGAACTCGACGGTGCGTCGCCTCAGCAGCGCTTCGCGAGCGTGACTTGGCCGCTCCTGCGGCCGACCACGCTGTTCGTGGCGACGACCAGCCTGATCGCGAGCTTTCAGCTGTTCGATGTGGTGCGCGTGATGACCCAAGGTGGACCCGTGCGCTCGACCACGGTGTTCGTGTATGCGATCTACGAGCAACTCTTTCTGGACCTGCGAGTTGGCCGCGCGAGCGCTGAAGCCGTGGTCTTTTTCGGCATTTTGTTGCTGCTCACGGGCGCGCAGTTCCTGCTCTTTCGCGGCACGGAGCATTGATGAAACCTGGCAAATCCGGCTTTGCTGGCTGGCTGGGGCAAGGCGCGCTGGGCGCGGTGGCCTTGGTTTGGCTATTCCCCTACCTGTGGATGGGACTGACCAGCCTCAAGCCGCTGGCCGAGATTATCAGCTCACCCACCGCGCTCTGGCCCAAGCAACCCACGCTGGCCGCTTACCGTGAAGTGTTCCGTTCCCTGCCCTTGGCGCGCTATTTCTTCAACACCAGCGTGATGGCCCTGGGTATCGCGGCGCTGCAGATCACACTCGCTCTGCCGGCCGGCTATGCCCTCGCGAAGTTGCGCTTTCGCGGCAAGCGCTGGGCATTCGGTTTGGTCGTGGCCACGCTGCTCGTGCCCGCCCAAGTGCGCTTCGTGCCGGTCTTTTCATTGCTCGCCAGCGTCGGCCTGGTCAACACGCTGAGCGGTCTGATCTTGCCCTTTGGCGTCAGCGCGCTCGGCACGTTCTTGGTGCGGCAAGCCCTGCTCAGCGTGCCCGATGCGCAAATCGAGGCCGCACGCATCGACGGCGCGAGTGAGCTGTACATCGTGTATCGGCTGCTCGCTCCCCTGCTCAAACCGACCTTGATCTCACTATTTTTGTTCAGCTTCGTCTCGCATTGGAACGACTACTTTTGGCCCCTGGTGCTGACCACGGACGAGCATGCGCGGACTTTGCCGCTCGCTATCGCCCTGTTGCGCGAACAAGGCACGGGCGTGCGTTGGCACCTCGTGATGGCTGGCAACGTGATCCTGAGTTTGCCCGCCCTGGCCGTATTTGCGGCAGCTCAGCGCCATTTGCTGCGTGCCGTCACCGTTCGCGGTTTCGGCGGCTAAATCAGGCGATTCGTCGCAACTCGCCGCCGGCCCGCCCGACTGGATGAAGTGCGATGGGAGGGGTAAACTGCGGCCATGTTGGGTTCGGACCAGCCGGCGATCTTTTTTCCGGTCAGTGCGGAGATGCCTGAGGGCAAGCGGCACTTCGAACTGCGCACGCTCGTCTACGATTTTCTGAAACTCGCTTTCGAAGACGTCGCGCTGATCGGCTGCGATCAGTTCGTTTACTGGGATCCGGGCGACCCGCGCGCAAACCTCGCACCCGATGCGTGTCTGCGCTTCGGTGCAAAGGACGAACAATTTCAATCGTGGAAGGTCTGGGAGCGCGGCGTTCCCCAGGTCGCCGTCGAAATCATCAGTGACTCGGATGCGAGCGAGCTGAGCTGGGCTGAGAAACTCCAAAGGTATCGCCGGCTCGGCGTGAGCGAGTTGGTCTGGTTCGATCCAGGGTCGCCCGAGCACTCGCTGCGCATCTGGGATTTCGTGGGCGATGACTTACTCGAACGGCGTTTGTTCCAGTCGTTGGCTCGAAGCCACCATCTCCCCGGATATTGGCTGACTGTCCGAGAGCCCAACGGAGGTTTGACGCTTCGTTTGAGTCGAGACAAGCAAGGATTGCTCCTGTTCCCCACCAGCGCCGAGCAAAATGCGCAAGCGCGGCGGGCAGCCGAGGATGAACTGAAACTCAAAACAGAAGCGCTGGCCGCCGCTGAAAGGCGAATTGCCGAGTTGGAGGCGAATTTGGGACGGCGCGGGCCTTAAGGCGCGAGGCAGCGCAGGGCGAGTCGCTCCGTCGCGGCGCGCCGCGCAGAGCTAAGCCCCGGATCCGCGCGCAGAGCGTCGAGTGCGCGTGCTTTGGCGCTGCTATCGGCCATGGCGCAGGCCAGGGTGAGCCGCGTACGCCAGGCCTCGCGGGCCACGCGCGGGAGACTGAGCTTTCTTGCCAAAGCCTGATCCAGGTAGTCGGCGGCTTCCGCATAGCGCCCGCGGCCGAACAAATTCTTGCCCAGCAGGTACTTGGGGAGGCCATTTTCTGGCTCGGCGTTGGCCCAATCTGCGAGCCGGGGCGCGGCCACTTCAAACGCGGCGCCCAACAGCGGATCGCCCACCAACAGGTCGACGATCGCGCGGCGTTGGATCTCGTTTGCGGGTGAACGTTTGACGTCGAGGGTGCGCAGGCGATCTTCGTCCGCCACGATTTCGGCCACTGCGTCGTAGTCGCGTCGCGCGGCGTCTAGGTGACCGGCGCGCAATTCGACGTCGGCTCGAGCTTCGCGGGCGCCGGCGCGTTCGAGCTTGGCCAACTCGGGTGAAGCGGCCAGCGTGGCGTACGCTCGGAGCGCGGCCGTTTCGTTGCCATCTTTGACTTCACACGCGGCGAGCTGGAATTTGGCTCCCGTGTGGTGCGGGTCGAGGCGCAGCAGGTCCGAGATGGCGCGCCGCGCGCCCGCGGTATCTCCAGCACCGAGTTTTTGATTGGCGACGCCGTTCAACTTGTCCACGATGCGCGGGCAGTGGCGGCCGAACAACGAGGGGCGGTCGAAGCGCACGCGCGCTGCGTCGAGCAACGCGGGAGCGACGGTCACGCGCGCCAGATCGGCGCGCCAGGCGGCTTCGAGTTGACTGAAGGATCGATTCGAGACGGCCTCGATCGACTCTCCGCCGTACCAGCGGCGGAGAGCTGCCGCGCCGTGGTGATCGTGGAACCAGTGCAGGAAAGCGCCGGCCACGGTGTACGCGGTCGAGGAGTTTTGGCCCAAGAATCCCAGGCGAAACACCGATTCAAGCGGCGGCAGCAGCTGCAATTCGAGCAGCGTCTTGGCCCACTCGTCGAGTGTAAAATCGTCATTGTCGTTGGGCGACGCAGCGACGGCCACGCCCTCGATGCGACCCGGATCCGGGATCCAGCCGCCCAGCGGTCCGGACACGCGAAACGGTCCTTGACCAAAGCTACCGGCCAGCACGTGCGCCAGCTCGTGGCCGACGACCGGGTGCGGATAGGCCGACGCCTGCACGTAGATCTCGCGCCGCCAGGGCTTGGCGATGTAGGTGCTGGATGCGCCCATCAAGCGGCCTTTTTCGCCCTCATTTGCGAATAAGAACGCGGTCACGCGGGGCGGGCCTTGGATCTCGAAGTAGGCCTCGCCAGCGTGCAGCTCAGCGTCACAATCCTTGGTGAACAGCAGCGCATCGCGGCGCGAGATCCCGCTCGAGTACTTCACGTCGCAGCGTGCGCCGTACAGTTGCTGCCCGAGTGCTTGCTCGATCGACGCGCGAGTACTGAAGTGACCGAGGGCCGCGCCGTTCCAGATCAAAGCCGCGCTGCCGAGGCAGCACGAAAGGCCCACGAGGAGCAGCCAGCAGCGAGCACGAAGCCCCTGAAATCGTAGGCGTTCATCGAAGAACGACGCGGCACAGCCGAGCGCGATGAGCGTGAGCAGCGTGCCCGCGCGGTAGGTCGCGAGGGTCCAAAAAGCGTCGATCACCGTGTCGTACAACGGGCCCGCGAAGTAGCCGAAGAACGGATCGAACGCGAATACCATCGGGCTCGTGTAGAAGCGTCCGAGACTGAAGCCAATGCCGGCCAGTGGTGCCGAAAGCGCGCCCAAGATGGCGAGCGCGCGTCGACGCCAACCGGGCTGCACGCGCCCCGCTAAAAGTCCGACCGCAGCCCCCCACACTCCGGCCAGCAGCGCTCCTGGCAACGGCGCAAGCAAGTACAGCTCGATGCCCCAGCTCGCGTCACACATCCCGACGCGCAAGCCGTGGCCGAACACGATCGCCAAACCGAGCATGGCCAGACCAAAACCGGTGGAAATACCCCGACCAAAGGCCTCGAGCGGCGCGACTCGGCGTCCGGCGAGACCCAACGCCAAACACAGCGCGGTCGTGGCGGGTAGCACCACTCCGGCTGCCAGTGAGGACTCATAGCCCGGTCCGCCGAACTGCGGGATGAAGCCGATGGCCAGGAAGGCGATCGTCACGAACGCGGCCGCTACCCGCACTGCGCGCGTGCGCAGCGCGGGACCAAGCGAGATCTCTCCGCCAGGCGGATGGCGAGGCGCCTCAGACATACCGGATCGGGCGGCGGGCGTCAGGGATGCGCTTCGCCACCGGACTGCGGCACTTCCAAGTCCTCGTCGCTGTCCGACGCCTCGGGAGCCCGGAGCACCAGCGCCAGCACTTCATCGATCCGTGACACGAAGTGCACGCGCAGATCGTTTTTGATCTCACTCGGCACGTCTTCGAGATCTCGCTCGTTGCGCGTAGGCAGTAGGATCTCGCGGATGCCCGCGCGGTGCGCGGCAAGCACCTGATCTTTGATGCCGGTGACGGGCAAGATGTTGCCGCGCAGCGTGATTTCACCGGTCACGGCCACATCCGAGCGCACGGGTGCATCGAGCAGGAGCGAAGCGACCGCCACGAACATGGCGACGCCCGCATTCGCGCCATCGCGCGTGGACCCACCGCGCGGGATGTGCAGATGCAGATCGATGGTCTTCAGCCACTCCGGATCGAGTTTGAGCCGGTCAGCCTTGGAGCGCACATAGGACATCGCGGTCGCGGCCGACTCTTTCATGACGTCGCGCAGGCCGCCGGTGATGCGAATGTCGCCCTTACCCGGCATACGCGTGCACTCGACGATCAGGATGTCCCCGCCGCTCCCCGAGACGGACAGGCCGATCGAGATCCCGGGGACCAGCTTGCGCTCGCTGATCTCGTTCAGGTTGCGCTCCGGTCCGAGCAGTTCCCGAACGTGAGCTGGGTTCACCTGGATGGTCGTGAAGACCTTGCCCTCGGCGAGTTTGACCGTCACGTCCCGGCAGACCGAGGCGATCTCGCGTTCCAATCCGCGCACGCCGGCTTCGCGGGTATACGAGTCGATGATGAGCTCGATGCCTTCGCGTTCGAACTGCAGCTGGTCGCTGGTGATGCCGTGGTCCCGGAGCTGTTTGGGGACCAAGAACTGCTCGGCAATGCTGCGTTTTTCGCGCAGGGTGTAGCCGGGCACCTCGATGATTTCCATGCGATCGCGCAATGGGTCGGGGATATTGCCTCGGTAATTAGCCGTGGCAATGAACGTCACGTCCGACAGATCGAACGGCAGATCGATGTAATGATCGACGAAGGTGTCGTTCTGCGCCGGATCCAGCACCTCGAGCAAGGCTGCCGCCGGATCTCCGCGCATGTCGACGCCCATCTTGTCGATTTCGTCCAAGACCAGGACCGGGTTCCTGCAACCGGTCTTCTTCAGCGCCTGAATGATGCGCCCCGGAAGCGCTCCCACGTAAGTGCGGCGATGACCGCGGATTTCGGCTTCGTCTCGCACACCGCCGAGGGAGATCCGGCCATAACGGCGACCCATCGCCCGCGCGATCGACTTACCGAGGGAGGTCTTGCCCACGCCGGGCGGCCCCACGAAAAGCAGGATCGGCCCCTTCTTGTCGCGGCGCAGCTGGCGGATCGCCGAGTACTCGATGATGCGCTTCTTGACCCGGTCGAGCCCGAAGTGATCCTCGTCGAGGCAGCGCTTCACCTCGCGTACGTCCACCCGATCGGGCGTGGTGCGCGACCAGGGCAAATCTGCCAGCCATTCTACATAGGTGCGGGTGACCTGGTACTCGGCTGACTGCGGTTGCATGCCGCTCAAGCGACCGAGCTGCTTGCGGGCGGTCTTTTCGGCGTCCAGCGGTAGCTCGGCGCGGGCGATGCGCTCGCGCAGCTGTTCGACCTCGTCGTCGTCCGCGGCTTCACCCAACTCTTCACGGATGTTGCGCATCTGCTGGCGCAGCACGTAGTCGCGCTGTGAGCGACTCATCTCGGTGTGCACGAGCGTCGAGATTTCGTCTTTGACCTTCAGCACTTCCAGCTGGCGGGTGACCATGCCCAAGACCAGCTCGACTCGCTCCCGCACATCGAAAGCTTCGAGCACTCTTTGGCGCACGTGGATGCTGGCTTGCTCCTCCGGAAAGTTCGAAGCGATCAGATCCGCCAGGGCTCCAGGCTCACGCACGTTGTCCAGGATGCTCGCGGTCTCCTTCGGGAGATTCGGCATCAAGGCCAATACTTCTCGCGTGTTCTCGCGCAGTTTCTGACCTAGCTGATGCAGATCCGGCGTGGGCTCGCTAGGCTCGCTGATGCGTTCCACCTCAGCGGTCATGTACGGCTCGAGCCCGGTCGTGGTTTGCATCCGGAAGCGACCAAGCCCGTTGAGCACGACGCTGTAGTTGGATGGCCCGAGGCGAATCACTTTCACGACCCGCGCCAACGTGCCGATCGCGTACAGATCTTCGAACGTGGGTTCGACGGTTTCGGAGTTCTTCTGCGTGAGAACGCCGACCATGGCGCTTTCCTGCCCGAGCAGCTCCTCGACCAGGCGCACACTGCGTGGACGGCCAACGTTGATCGGCACCACAGACATCGGGAACAGCACCGAATTCCTGAGCGGCAAGATCGCGAGCTGCTCCGGTCGACGTGGTTTGGGGGCAGGACGCATGTTTCCACAGTAATACGGATCGACCAGAGATCCAGCCTGCGTGTGGGTTCCTGCTCGGGGACGCGCTCGTGTGTTACCTAAGTCGCGAGACTCTTCGGCCTGTGGTATCCCCCCGAACATGTCGCGTTCGGCACGCCCCCTCCTCATGAGTGTCGCGCTCGCGCTGCTCGGCGTAGCGCCAGTGGTTGTGGGCTGCGCCGCGGGTTCGAACGCCGCCAGCCCGGAAAGCGTGCTTTCCGCCTACGCCCGGGCGATCCAGCGCGGGCAACTGGCCGAAGCCTATGGGTTTCTCAGTGAGGATGCAAAAAAGACCATTCCTTTCGAACAGTTCAAGCGCATGATTCAGGAGAATCCTGAGCAGGCCCAAGAGCTGGTTCGGGCGCTCGACCGGCCCAGCTCCGGCCCGGCCCGAGTGACCGCCAAGGTAACCGGTGCGGACGGCGAGCCGCTGCTGCTGGTATTCGAAAACGGGGCCTGGCGGGTGGACGGCTCGGCTATCGACCTATACAGCCAAGCCGCGCCGGAAACGGCGGCAAGGGCCTTCGTGCGCGCCGTCGAAAATAAGCGCTACGACCTGCTGTTGCGGTTTGTCCCTGACAGCCAGCGTGAGGGCCTGACCGAGGCCACGCTCCGTGCGGCCTGGGAAGGTGAGCAAAAGCAAGACATGGCGCGGCTGATCGAGGCGCTCAAAGCCGCCTTGCCGGCCGCCCGCTTCGAAGTTGTCGGCGAACGCGCGACGCTCGCCTACGGCGCGGGCGGAACGCTTGAACTCGTGCGCGAGCACGCCGCTTGGAAAGTCGAGGAACTGAAATGACTCCGCGTATCGCCAAGGTCGAACGCCAGACGAAAGAGACGAAGATCAGCGTCGAGGTGAACCTCGATGGCACGGGCGTCGCCAAGATCCAGACGCCCCTCCCCTTCCTCTCGCACATGCTGGACCAGATCGCGCGTCACGGCTCGATCGACCTAACCGTCGTCGCGGAAGGGGACGTCGAGATCGACGGCCATCACACGACCGAGGACATCGGTATCGTGCTGGGCAAAGCGGTGCTCGACGCACTCGGCGATCGTCACGGCATTCGCCGCTACGGTTCGGCGACCCTGCCCATGGATGAAGCGCTGGTCACCGCCGCCCTGGATCTCTCGGGACGCGCGTTCTTCGTTTGGCGCGTGCCATTACCCAAAGCAAAAATCGGCACCTGGGACGTAGAACTGGCGGAGGTGTTTTTCGAAGCCTTTGCCCGCACCGCGCAGGCGAATTTGCACGTCGTGCTGCATGAGGGCCAAAACCTGCACCACATCGTCGAGATTTCGTTCAAGGCGTTCGCACGCGCGTTGCGCGCCGCGACCGAGCTCGATCCGCGTGCGCCTGGCGTGCCCTCCACCAAAGGGATGCTGGTGTGACGTCCGTGGTCGTGGTCGACGTGGGCCTGGGCAATCTGCGCTCGGTGGAAAAGGCACTCGAACTGGCCGGGCGGGAGCATGGGGTCAACCCTGTGCGCAGCGCCGATCCAGACGTCGTGCGACGCGCCGACGCCATCGTGGTCCCGGGCCAGAGCAACTTCGACGGCTTCCTGAATGCGCTCGGGCCGGAGCTGTTCGAGGTGCTGCTCGAGCGCCTCAGGGCAGGCACGCCGTATCTCGGGATCTGTTTGGGCATGCAGATCTTGTTCGAATCGAGTGAGGAAGCGCCCGGCTACCAGGGGCTCGGTTGGTTCAAAGGCTCGGTCAAGAAACTGCTCGGGGCACCCGGGATCAAGATCCCGCACATGGGCTGGAATGCGCTGGAACTACGCGCGGGCGGTCACCGCGAACTGGCTGCGGCGGGCGGTGACGGAGAGCACGTTTACTTCGTGCACTCGTTTCACGCGGTGGCACTCGAGCCTGACGTGACCAAGGCCACCGTGTCCTATGGGCCGAATTCGGTCACCGCAGCCGTGGCGCGCGACCACGTGCTAGCCACCCAATTCCACCCTGAAAAGAGCCAGGCTGCGGGAATTCGTTTGCTCTCGAGTTTTCTGGGCTCGCTAGCGACGCGCTAGAGTATTGTACAGGCATGGCGGAATCGGGCGACGAGTGGGAGAACGGTGACGAGCAAGACTCTGCCTTGCGTCGGCCGAGTTTCGCGCCGACCGCGCCGCCACGACGACCGAGCGTCGCCTCCACCGCGCCCGCGCCCCTGTCACAGCGCCGGCAAGCGCACGATTCCGAGGCGCCCTCGGCGAAGTTCGACGGCGAAGACTTCCTGTTTCATCTGTATCGCGGCAGCGAGCTTTTGCAGGACAACTGCGTCAGCGAGGCCAAAGAAGAGCTCGAGCTCGCGTTGCGCGTGCAGCCGCAGGACATCGAGGGCCAAGGGCTGCTGGGCGTCGTCTATTTTCGGCTGGGGCTCTACCCGCGCGCGCAAGGGATCTATCAAGACATCATTCGCGTGCGGCCGGAGGAGATCAGCCCGCGCGTGAATCTGGCGCTCTGTTACCTAAAGACTGGGCAATCGCAGTTAGCCCGCGAAAGCTTGGAAGAGGTAACCGCGCGCGTGCCCGACCACGTGCGCGCCTGGGGCTACCTGGGGCTCGTCCACGAGCGCCTGGGGGATTTCGAGAAAGCGCGTTCCGCGTTCGAGCGCGCAGGCCAACCGCATCTGGTGCGGCGCATGGCACAACTGATCGAGCAGACCGCCCCGAGCCGTCACAGCGATCCTCCGGAGCGCGCTGAGATACGTGCCGCAGCGGCCGACGCCGTGCAGGAGCTCGAGACCGACGAGGCCGGGTTTTCGCGAGCCAGCGCCGAGACAGACCAGGGGCTCATGGCGCGTACCGGACTCTGGCGCGCGGTCGAACCGGGTGAAGAGGTGCCTTCGGAACGCACGCGCCGCTCGTCTTTGCCCGGTCGCTTCGGCCCCGCGGTTCCCGCGATCCCGGAGCCCGTGGAATTGACCCGCGCCTCGCTGTTGCCGGCTGTCAGCAACGGCGCACTGCCTTCGATTCGGGCTCAGATCTTGGGACCGGAACCCGTGGTCGCGGCCAGCCGTCGCTCCGCCCTGATCGAGGTGACGACCACTTGGGCGGTGCGCGGCGACGCAGTACGCGGGCTGCTCGCGCACCGGGCCGCATTCACGAATACTCCCCTACTGCGCCGAATGCGCGGGCGTGACCTGAGCGAGCCGCTCGGTGGGCCCGGCTCGCCCTGGGTATTGCTCAGCGGCGCCGGACAAATCTTGGTGGGGGCGGCGCCCGAGCGTGAACTCTCGGCGCTCGAGTTGGGGGGTACCTTCGTGTACGTACGCGAGTCCTGCCTGGTCGGCTACGCCGGGACTGCACAGCACGAAAATGGCCGGTTGCCGACCGGCGGCGGCGAACCCGTGTCGATGGTTCAGATCACCGGTCGCGGCACGGTGTTAATCGAGAGCCGCAAACCTCCGCGAGTGCTCGAGGTCACCGAAAATCAAAAGCTCGCCGTACGCGCCGATGACGTCGTAGGCTGGATCGGCCGCCTGCTGGGCCACCCATTGGACTTGGAATCGGCACCGCTCAAGGCGCCGGGCTTCGTGGCATTTTCAGGCAGCGGTTCGGTGCTAGTCGATCTGGGTTGATTATGGCGAAAGCAGGCTTACTTTCTCGGCGTCCGAATCGCCTACCTCTGAGCGAACGCAAGCGTCGTCGCCGTTCGCTCACGGAGGACGCCTTCAACATTCCCAATCTGTTGACCATGGCGCGTGTGGCGGTGATCCCGCTCGTGATCATGCTGCTCGACCGCGGGTCGCCCAAGGATTGCGTGTGGGCCGCATTGGTTTACTCGGCAGCGGCCATTACCGATCTGCTCGATGGCTACCTGGCGCGGCGCATGAACGTCGTCAGCGTGCTGGGCAAATTCATGGATCCGCTGGCTGACAAGCTCTTGGTCATGGCCGTGCTGGTATACCTGGTGCCGATGGGCCGCATCCCCGAATGGGCGGTCGTGCTGCTACTGGCGCGTGAGATCTCGGTCACTAGCCTGCGCAGCATCGCCAGCAGTGAGGGCGTCGTGATCGCCGCGGGCGACGACGGCAAGAGCAAGACCGCCCTGCAGATGGTCGGCATTCTGGCCCTGATTCTCGGCTACCCGTACCACCTCACGCTCGGCCCGATCGATCTGGGCCTGGTGGATTTGGTCCACGTCGGCCGCGCATTGGTCTACATTTCCCTGGTTTTCTCGATCCTCAGCGCCCTTTCCTACCTGCGCCTATTCGCCGCCGCGGTCGAAGCAAAAGACAAACGCCGCGCCTAGCCTGCAAACGAGCCCAGTCCGCTCTCCTGTGCCGGCTCTGGCGGGCGTGACAGCCGCCGGAACCCCTGGTAGGAAGCCCCCAGCATGCGCTTTTTCACTGCCCGCTCGCTCGCTTTAGCCACGCTCGTTCCGGCCCTGGTCCTGTTCGTCGTGGTCCCTGGCTGTGCCAAACAGAACGAAGGCGAGCGTTGCGGTGACACGCTCGGTGCCGCGGCCAGCAAGGACTGCGACGACGGCTTGACCTGCAAGTATATCGGCCCCGATAAAGGCGACAATCGCTGCTGCTACAGCGATGGCCGCATCGGTGATTCGCGCTGCGAGCCTTTCATGGCCACCGGCAACGGCGGAACCGGTGGCGGCGCGGCAACGGCGGGTGGTGGCACCGGCGGAGTCGCCACGGCCGGTGGTGGTACCGGCGGAGTCGCCACGGCCGGTGGTGGTACCGGCGGCAGCGGCATCGCGGCAGGCGGATCGATCGACGCACAGTCCGGCGCGGGCGGCGAGGATAGCTGACGTGCCCTCCGGGTCAGCGCTGGCTGCCCTGGGGCAAGAGGCCCTGCTCTTGGCGGTGGCCGTGTCACTACCAGTAGTGGCGATCGCGGCGCTGGTTGGCTTGCTCGTGGCCGTGCTGCAAGCTGCAACCCAAGTGCAGGATGCGACGCTCGGACATTTGCCGCGTTTGCTGGTGGTGGCAGTGGTCTTGGCGCTGATGGCCCCTTGGATGGGTTCGGAAATCGCTGCCTTCGCGCTGCGAGCTTTCCACGGCGGGTGAACCTTTGAGCTCGCTTTCGCCCAGCGATCTCGTGCGCGTCGGCCCGGGTAGTCGCGTCCGCGTCGCAGGTCGGATCAGCGCCCTGCACGCGGACGGATGCGAGCTTGCGGATGCTTTCTGCAGCGTGCGCGTGCTGGGCGCTGTAGCGCTTTCGCCCGGCGATCTTCTGATCCTAGAAGGCGTCTACGACGGTCGCCTGCTGTGCGACGCGCTCGTCATCGAACGAAGCGCGTGCCCCGAGCCGCGCGGTGACGGCGACTGGGCGCGCTTCGCTTGGCAGGGCGTCGCAAGTCACCTGCAAGCGCGCGCTCGCGCCCTGGCCGCCGTGCGCGACTACTTCGCGCGTGAGCACTTCTTGGAAGTGGAAACGCCGCTACGCGTGCCCGCGCCCGGTGTCGACCTGCATCTCGATGCCATCCCGGCCCAGGGCGGGTATCTGATCACTTCCCCCGAACTTCACATGAAGCGGCTCTTGGCAGCCGGGTTTCCGCGGATTTTTCAGCTCGCCCGCGCGAGCCGCCTGGATGAACTCGGGCGCTGGCACGAGCCCGAGTTTGGCATGCTCGAGTGGTACCGAGCATTCGCCGGGCTTCCGCAAGTGCTTACCGATACCGAGCAGCTGCTGCGCCTAGTGGCCGAGCGCGTTTCCGGACAAGCGCGGCTAATCGGGTCGACCGGTCAGCGTTACGAGCTCGCGCTGCCGTTCCAGCGCATCACCGTTCGCGAAGCGTTCCGAGAGCACGCGGGCATCGCGGACGCCGTAGATCTCGCGCACACGGATGAAGCGCGCTATTTCGAGCTCCTGGTCGGGTTGGTCGAACCGGGATTGGCGCGCGAGCCAGCGCCGCTTTTTCTCTGGAAATACCCGGCCAACCAAGCCGCTCTGGCGCGTCTGTCGAGCGAGGATCCGAGCGTCGCCGAGCGTTTCGAGTTGTACGTGGGCGGGGTCGAGCTGTGTAACGGCTTCGACGAGCTCACCGATGCGAGCGAGCAGCGGTTTCGTTTCGAGCAAGACGCAAAGCGTCGCGCGGCCGAGGGGCGCGCCATCTATCCTCTCGACGAGCGTTTTCTGGCCGGTCTGAAGAGCGGCATGCCCCGCGCCGGAGGCAACGCTCTCGGCTTCGATCGCTTGCTCATGCTCGCGACTGGCGCACGCGAGCTCGCAGACGTGATCGCCTTCCCTACGCGCGTGCTTTGATCAGCCGCTCAGTCGTAGCGCACGATCGAGAGGCAAGGCGCCGGTGCCAGCCGCTCACGACCACCGAGCGAACCGAGCTCGATCACGAAGGCATAGGCGATCACGAAGGCGCCTTGGCGATCGACCAATTCACCGGCCGCTGCCGCCGTGCTGCCCGTGGCCAGGAGATCATCCACCACCAGCACTTGGGCGCCTTCGCGCAGCGCGTCGCGGTGCATCTCGAGCTCGCTCTCCCCGTACTCGAGTGAGTAGCTCACCTTGTCCGTACCCCGCGGCAGCTTGCCAGGCCGACGCACGGGGACGAAGCTCGTGTTCAACCGCGCGGCCAGCGCCCCGCCAAAAATGAAGCCTCGAGACTCGACACCGACGACGGCATCGACTTGCTCGCCCACGAAGCGATGCGCGATCGTGTCGAGCACGATGTGAAAGCCGCGCGGGTCGGCCAGGAGTGGCGTGATGTCACGGAACAACACACCGCGCTGTGGGAAGTCCGGGACTTCGCGGACCAGCCCGCGCACGTACGCCAGCGAATCGAAAAGCGGCGTGTCTTCGATCCGGAATGGCTTGTCCGAAGACAGCTCGGCCGCCTTCTTGAGCTCGACGCCGCGTGGAGTCGGCTGAGATCGAGCTGGGACCGGCTTGTTCGGTTTAGCGAACGTGCCTTTTCTAACCGCCATGCCCCGCATCGTAGTCGGCTCGGCGCCAACTCACAAACGCGAGGCACGGCCGGCAGCGGCCCGCGCGCGGCGTTCACACCACGTCAGTCAACAGACGGGCCAGGAAATCGTCGGTCTCGCGCGCCCAAAGGTCCAGCGAAAGCGAGGTCAAGCTGGCCACCCCGGCGTCGAAAGCCTCCGTGTCCGAGCCAGGCAAGGCCTCACTCTCCGCGCTTGGCCCCCCCAGCCACAGGTATTCACGGCCACGCGGGTCGCGCCGAAAGTCGACTTCGTCGTGGTAGATGCGCCGGCCCAAGCGCGTGGCGCGCAACGCCGTGTAGCCTTTTGGCACGTTCAGGTTGAGCAAGAGCGGGGTCGTTACGGGACGTAGCAGCAGGGCCTGCACCACGCGCCGCGCGAGGTCGGCCGCGGGATCCATGTCAGCATCGAACGGCGTGGAGACGGCCAGCGACGGGATACCCTTCAGCGCGGCTTCGCGCGCGGCTGCCACCGTACCACTATAGAAAACATCGTCGCCCAAGTTCACGCCGTGATTCACGCCCGACACGACCGCGTCAGGCCAGCGCGGCAAGATTCGCGTCTTGCCGTGGAGCGCCACGTACACGCAATCCGCGGGCGTGCCGTCGATCGAAAAGATCCCAGGTGCTGGTTCGAACACGCGCAACGGGCGATGTACGCTCAGCGCATGGCTGGTCGCGCTTTGCTCGATTTCGGGCGCACACAGCACCACCTCCGCGAACTCGCTCAACGCGCGCCGCATGGCATTGATGCCCTGGGCTCGATAACCGTCGTCATTGCTGAGCAGGATCAGGGGGCGCACCATGCCGCTGACGCTAGCACTGGTGCGGCCCCGTGGACGCAGCCGTGTGGACTAGGGTAGTGTGACCTCGTGTCGGGCGAGGTCACTGACGAGCAACTCGTGCAACGGATTCGGGCCATGGTCGAGGCCGAACTGCAGCGTCGGGGAGTGTCGGCCAGGGTGCGCGTCGAGGGGCAGTTTCTAGTTGTCGGCCAGGGAGCCACCGAAGCACGCGCTGATCTGAAAGGCTCAATCCAACAATGGGATAGCCTGCCCGACGATCTCCAGGAACGCCGCGTGCAACAGATCGCCCAGCTGCTCGGCGAAGGCACGAGGCGCGCGCCGATTGCGCCTCGTGAACGGCGGTCCAGTCGGCCGGGCTTGTTTTCGTTCGTGCCGCCGCTGCTCGTCCTAGTACTCACGGTAGGCGGACTCGCCGTCGCTTACCGATATCTGTCCCCGAACAAGGAGTCGGCGCTCACTACATTCAACCGCTGGCTCAACCGCGGCGCGGTCGGCAGCGCGATCGCCAGTGCGGTCGCTAGTGTTACCGCCCCCAGCTACAACGCGAGCAACATCGAACACGAGCGCGCCGCGATCGCCAGCGCTGCCTGCGGCAAGTCACGAACACGCGTGGCCCGTGGCGGCAGCGTCGGTCCGGCGGACGTCGAGGGCTGGCAAGTGCAACTCGTCTTGCTGCGTCGCGGGCCACAGCTCGATCTGAGTCAAAGCGCGGCGCTCGCGCCGTTCGTGCGTCGCACCGGCGGCTCCGCCACCGGCACTCTGATCTGGAACAAAGCCAGCTCGCTCATGAACGAGGCGCGCTTCGACGCCGAGGTCGAGGTCCGCGCGCTGCCGCCGCTCGGCGAAAAGAGCGTCAGCGGCGTCAGCTTCGTGTTTTCGGGTCCGTACGTCGTCCCGTATTTCACGGAAGATCGGCGGGCGGACTACTTCCTGCTGGCCGACGCATTGGCCGATGCACTCGGCGCTACGGATGGCGGCTTGTTCGCGCATTGCACGGATAGCCATGCGCACCACGTCGGCTCCTGGTTTCTGGGTGTGACCCCGGGTGCTGCCGTCGCCTCCATGATCTACTTCATGGAGAGTGACACGGACCTGCCGGTGCTCAAGCCCGAGGTGCTCGGCAGCGGTACGGCTCAAGCACGCCACGGGCACACGTTCGACGCCATCAACCGGGCGACGGCTGCGCTGACCCGCTCCTCCGTGGCCACGCTCGTGGGCAGCGAGCTAGGCATGATCTCCGGCAGGCCCGGCAAGCCCGCGCGGCTCAGCTTCCCATTTCGCGATGGGAACCGAGCCTCGCGGTCGGGGCTCGAAGCCGCACGCTCGCTCGGACTGGCTAGCTCCCGCTAGGGACTCAGCTGGCTTTGACGCCGAGTAGGGTCTGAAGTTCACCGCTCTCGTTCAAGCTGGTCACGATGTCGCAACCGCCGACCAGTTGACCGTCCACGTACAGCTGCGGGAACGTGGGCCAGTTCGAGTACTCCTTGAGGCCGCTGCGCAGGTCGGCGTCCGCCAAGATGTTCACGTCGCGAAATTCCGCGCCGTTCTGCTTGAGCAAGCCGATCACCTGGGCCGAGAAGCCGCACTGCGGGAAGTTTTTGTTACCCTTCATGAAGAGCACGACTTTGTGGCTCTCAATCGTGGTCTTGATGCGTTCACGTAAGGCTTCGTCCATCTGATTCTCCGCTGACTTTGGCCCATGCTTCGGGCGTGTAGGTCTTGAGTGCAAGCGCGTGGATCGCGCCATTCATGGCAGCGCCGAGTGCGCCGTACACGAGTTGATGCTGTTCGATCAGTGATTTGCCGCTGAAGGCGCTGGAGACGACGCGCACCTGATAGTGATCCTGCGTCCCTGTCAGGTCCACGAGCTCGAGCTCGGCGTCGCTCAAGCGGGCCTTGAGCAAGCGTTCGACTTCGGCGGGCTCGATCATGCGACGCGCTTTTGTGACGCAGGCTCCCCGGGTTGTCAACTGGCCGGTCGGATAAATCCCCGAAATTTCCAGGGATTTACCGGTTGGTTCAATCCCGGGCGGGCAACGGCGCGGTCAACTTGATTTCGCGAATTGCGTCCCGGAAGCGAACCTCGAGCTCGGAAGCGCGCATGTTCAACTCCACGAGCTTCTTGGTGATCTGGTCCAGCCGGTTGGTCACGTCCGCGAGTCGCGCGGTGAGCTTGGCGCGCAGATCTCCGGCCTGTCGGTTCTTCTCGATTGCTTCCAAGCTCAGGCGTGTCTCGCGCGACGATTTTTCGAGCTCCGCCTGACTCTGCGTCAGTGAGTTTTGCTCGTCACTGGCCTTCTTCAAGGCTGCCCGCTGCGTCCAAGCGCTGCTCAGCGCCACCACCAGCGCCTGATCGGCTCGCGCATCGGCGAGGTAAGCCTTCACCGCGTCATCAGCCACTGGCGACAACCAATCGGTTCGCTCCTGCGTCGGTTGCCGTTCCTCGACGGTGAGCTCGGCTCGGGAGGCTGCTTGTACCATGATCGGTACCAGCGCGTTGCCCGCGCCCAGATTGTCCTCGGTGCCCGCTGGCGGTTTGTACAAGCGCGCGGCACCCAGCCGAGAGTGACGCACGAGCAGCTTGGCGCTCAGCTCGCTACCGTTCTTGATCTTGTAGATCGTGCGCGTCACCCGATCGCGCTCGACGATCAATTCCCCCGCCTCGATCTTGAACAAGCGCGCGCCCAACTCCAGATTGCGCCGCTCGCTCTCGACCGCCAAGCTTCGTTCCAGCGCAAAGGGGACGGTGGCGGTGGCCTTGGGTGGCAACGGATCGAGCATACCTTGCCCGAGAAATGCGCCCTTCTCGAAGACCGCGATCGGGCCACGTTCGAGCATTCCCTTGCTGGCATTGGTGAAGCGCGCAACGCGGAACGGGTGCGAACTCGAATCGGGAACGCCGCCGTCCGGCGCGAACAAGTAGACCGCTTCACCCGGCACGCGCTGGTTGATCAAGAGCACCATCGTGGCGCTCGCGTCGGGAATGGTGACACGCACCGGCAGCTGATAGCGGGTGGCCCCGGAGTCCACCGCAACCGCAGCCAACGCGCTGATCCGGCGCGGCGCGCTCAAGCCGCCTTTGCCGAGTTCATCGAGCGTAACGCTTCGCTCTTCAGCCTTGTCATACTTGAGGTCATCGCGTTCCGCTGCCGGTTCCGCAGCAGGGCGCGAACTCGGCGCGGCCTTCTTGGGATTGAGACTGCGGGTCCGAGCGCCGGAGCCGTAATCGTAACTCTTGAGCCGACTCGCAGCTACTCCGGCCTGCATGCTCGGCGCTGGCGGAGGGGCGGGCGGCGGTGCTCCGGGCGCTGCAGACATCTCGGCCGGCGGTCCGACGCGATTCACTTCCCCGCCCTCGCGCTCGTTCAGTGAAGTCACCCCTTCAGGCACGGCAGCGATCACCTCACCCGTGTCGGTCACGATCGGGCGCGCTGGAGTGACCGGATCGCCGAGCGTGGATTCGAACGCCAAAGGCGCCCCCGCCACCAGCGCCAGCTCCACGTCCTTCCAATCCTCACCCGATAAATTTTCGACGATGCCCCACGCCTGCAGATCGGCGCCGCCGTTTTGCACCACGATCCGGTACGAAGGTCGCCAGACCGGCGTGGCTGCGACGTATCCGACTGCGAGATCGTGCTGCTTGCCGTCGAGCCGCAGTGTCACGTCGCGCAACTTGTTGCGCCCATTGTTCCGTGAATCCTGGACTTGGCCCGGGTTGTCCCAAGCCTCCAGCGTGCGCATGAACTGCGGATCGGGCGCGGTCGGATCGTCCGCCGAGACATCGAGCGGAAAGGACGCCGCCTGCACCGAACTGCCGCCGCGTTCGACGATCGCCAGCGTGGCCAAGAAATCACCGACCATGCGTTGACGCATGCGAAACTGCACTGACTCTCCTTCGACCTCACCCGAGCGCTCGAAGTAGCCCACGCCATTCCGGTAAACGACGACCTTGCGGATCGGCAAGCCATCCACCCGCAAATCTGGCCCCCGTGCGCAGCCCGCAAGCAGAGTGGTGAGTGCACACAACGTTAAAGGCAGAGCAAAGTCGGTCTTCGGTTTACGCATGGGTCCTCTGGATCTCCCTCTATACACCAAGCGCTCGCAGCCCTCGCCTGGCGCGCTTCTTCGACCCGTGCAGCGCGGGTACGCTCAGCTGCAGCGGGCGCTAGAAGGCGTCGTCGGCGTCACCGAGTTCGACGACATGGGCGACCACGGCGGTGTTGCCGCCGACTACGCCGAGTGGATTCCAGGGAGGGTTCACGCTGCCGACCTTGGCGCTGTTGTCGAGCACGATGTAGTATTGGCCGGGCGGAAGCGGGATTTTCTGACGTTGTTCGGTACCCGGCATGAGAGGAAACTGCATGACGGGAGCTTCCGGCGGGGGAGCCAGGGGCGCGCCCAATTGCAAGCCGCTGCGCCAAAGATCGCCGGTACCGCGGCGCACCACGAGGGCATCGAGGGTAGGACCGGTCAGGCGGAAGCGGCAGAATAGGGCCTGTCCGCCCTCGGCGACTTCGAACGGGCCAATCATGTCGATTTGCTCGGAGCGCACTTCGGTCGTGTCATTCACGAAAGCGTAGCGGCTACCCGAGGGCAAGTTGAAGGGCTTGGCTGGGCGCATCGGTGGCTGCAGTTGGCCGAGCGCAAATTCGTCGCCGCTGTCGGCGTGGATCACCGTGAAGCCACTGGCGATTTGGCTTTGCGCGATCTGTGAGCCGAAGGTGGTCGCCAGGTAGCCCGCGGGGCCCTGAGCGGCCCAGTTCACCAATTTATTCTCGATCACACCGACCTTGAATTCGGGGCCGAAGGGGACTCGCCTGGGCTTGGCCCAAACGTAGATGGCGTCTTCGGCCATGTAGAAGTCCATGCCGTATTCGACGCTGGTTGCGACCGAGAAGCCGACGCGGCCGGCGATCGGCGTCCAGGCCGAACCGGTGCCCGCAAAGCTGAGCGTGACCGCCTGCAGTTGGTCGTTGACCTGGTAGTTGCATTGCTCGGGATACAGGCGGCCGACGGTGTTGCCGTTGGCTACGAGCTTGAGCGGAACCCCGCGCTTCAACATCTCCGGACACATGCGCTGCGCGCCGAAGTTGGAAAACAGCCACCAGCGTAAGCCCGGGCTAGCGTTGACCGCGCTACGCACGCATGGGCAACCGACGCCGAGGACCAGCACCAGGAACAAGCCGAGCAGGCGAAGTCGGAGCGGCGGGATCGTGTACTTCATGCGGCGTGCCGAGCTTAGTCCAAACTGGCCAATGCGCGCAGCGCGACCGTGGAAAGCGCTTCGATCAGGCCCGGCGAGGTGTTTAGCGCTGGGACTCGCTCGAAGCCGAGGCCCAAACCGGTGGCCCAGGCGCGCGCTTCGATATCGAGATCGTACAGAGTTTCTACATGATCAGCCAGAAAGCCGAAGGGCGAGAGTGTGATCTGGCGTACCCCGGCCCGTGTCAGACGCTCGAACGTTTGACGCAGATCGGGCCCCAGCCATTCACCCCCGTCCGCGCCCTGACTCTGGTAGGCCAGTTCACAGGGGCGACCGAGGCGCTCGGCGATGCTGCGCGCGCTGGCCTCCACTTCGGCTTGATAGCGGTCGCCTGCGCGGATGGCTGCGCGCGGCAGGCTGTGCGCAGTGAGCATCACGGCGCTGTCCCGTGAGTCGATGCGCAGCGGGGCTCGCAGCGCTGCACACTGCGCTTCGATGAACGCTGGCTCCGTGCCCCACGCGTCGCAGATCACGAGTTCCGGAGTCGCCTCCGCCAATTCCGTGCGCACGCTTTCGAGTGAGCGGCGCGCGGCCGCGCCGTACACCTCGACACTGAACGGAGCGAGCGGCACCAACACCAAGCGCGTGAGCCCGCGCTGCGCGGCTTCGCGAAACGCAGCTTCGACGCTGGGCTCCCAGAGCCGCATGCCGAGCAAGACCGGTAGGCCGGTCCGAACTTCGAGCGCGCGCGCTTGCTCTTTGGTCACTTGTAAGAGTGGTGAACCGCCAATCGCTCGATAGCGGTGCTCGAGCTCCGCTATCAAGCCTGGCGGGGCTGGCCGGCCGTGGCGAATGCGCGCGACGAACGCGGGCAGCTCGCTGACGTCGGCCACCGTGCCGTGGGCGACCAAGAGGATACCAGTACGTGACTCGTTGCTCATCGGGGCGAGCGAGAGCTTACGCCATCATTTGCTCGGGTACACGCAGGCGCTCTCCACACCGGCTGTAGGCGAGAAACCGACGGAGTCCGTGTAGTAACTCTGCGTGAAGTCCGTGCCCCAGCACTCCACCGCATCGACCATCGGGGTAGTGCTGGGCAAGTCGCCACCGGCGACGTCGATGTCCGCGCGCCCGGCGCCGGTCTGGTTCCAGCGGCTGTCGATCACGACGTCTTCCAGCTTCGTGGCCTTGCTGTCGTCGGTGTCGACGTGGGCGTCGACGTGAATGCTGCCGGTACGATCGAGCAGCGCGAGCGATTCGACCGTGTACTCGGCCTCGCCGGTGGGATCGACCTTGGCGGTGATCGAGCGCGGCAGGAAATCGGGATTGTTCAGAGAATCGCGGGGCAGTTCATAGCTCACCGCGACGCTGCCGGAATCTTTCTGGTGCGCGAACGGATCGAGCGACTTGGCCAGATCGAGATCGATGCTGAACTCGCCCTTGCCGTGCAAGGCGTGGGGCCGACCATAGCCGTGCCCTCTGAGTACTGCGCGGAACGCCGTGTCGTCGCTCGAAGACTTCGGGCGCCCATCGAGCGTGTAGTCGTATTCGTCGGTTGCGATCCGGACGACACGAAAGCGATACGTGACCGGTTCGAGCTCATCCGTGTACGGCCCCCAGGTGGCCGCGTCTTTGCTGATCGTGGTCGGCGGGACGTGCAATATCGCCCAGACTCCGCCGAGCACACCGGCCGTGATCTGGTTCACGCCTTGCCGCATCTCGCGCGTGAAGCCGTACCACTTGGCGTACGACGTCGTCGGCGCGGTACCCAAAGTTCGCCGTGACGGCCCCGCAGCTGCCGTCGAACGCGCCGAGTTCGCGTCCGGCCCGGACAGCGCGACGGACCCTGATTGCGGGACCGCTTCGCGAAATGCCTCGGCGTCGTCGTCCTTTTTGTCGAGCGCGCAGCCAGACAACGCGCTGAGCGCGAACGAGCAGCCAGTGAACGTGAACCAAAGGCGGGTCTTTGCATACATTGTGGTCGATCTCCGGTGGCGCGAGCTGGCGCGCCGCGACAGCTATTACAAGCTCTGGGCCAAATCCACGAGCATGGCGTTTAGCGCGCTTCGCGCAAGCCGCGCAGTCAGCGTAGCCCGAGCGCTACGGTGAGCGTGTGAACGGTCGTTCTCGGGCACACGCGCTCTTACGTCGACGGCGCCTTCCGCACACTGGTACCGTGACAAATACCCTGGGTTCGACGCGCGCTTGTCCGTTACACTGGGAAGTTCTCAGCCATGCGCGGCCGCCCCAATCCCGTCGAAGCTCTTGCCACATTGGTGCGTCTGCAAGATGACACTGAACGCCGCGCGAACTTCCGGCAGGCGATCACTGCGCTCGGTCAAAGCAGCGGCGCATCGGGGCCTCCGCCGCTCGACGGCATTGCACCCGAGGTGCTCAGCCGTGTGATGGGCATCGCGCTCGAAACTGGCTTGGTCGACGATCTGAATTGGATTGCGCCTGGGCCGGCTGCGGTAGCGCTCTACGAAATTACCGCTGCCTTGCCCCAAGGCAAACCGCGCCGCGAACTCGGGCGGCGGGTATTTGCGCGCGTCTACGAGGGCACTGCGAGCACCTTTGCCGCCGTGGCTGCGCGCATGGCGCTGAGCTCGGGCAAGCCGCTGGAAGCCGCGCAGATCCGCGCACGCATCAGCCTGCTATTCGACCTACCCGTGGGTTCGTCGGTCAACGCCGACGCGCTCGCGCTCACGCTGGTGACGCGCGGCGAGTTGCGAGAACGCTGGCTCGATCGCGCGCGCAGCGGCACGCTGCCCGCCCGCCGCTTGGCGGCCAAGTTGATCGAACATGCCGCACGTGAAGCTGTCGTGCGCGCGCAACAGGGCGATTCATACCCCAAAGATCTGCTGCTTGCCGAACCCGTGCGCAGCATTTTTCAAAGTTTGCTGGCCGACCGTGAGCCGCTGGTTTGGCGACACGCGGCCGTAGCCCGCGGTCTACTCTCGGCGGTCGATGGCGGCCTGCGCGAAGAGATCGACAGCGCGCTCGACCCAAACTTGAGCCCAACCGAATGGCGCCGCGCAGCCGTCTCGCTCGTGGGCACCCTACCCTATGATCCGGACGGTGCTTCGCGCGCATGCAAGCGCTTGATCGAAGGTCCGATCGCGCAGAACGATCCCGGCATCATCGCCACGCTGGTGATGGGGTTGCCCCGCGCGATCGAGGCCGAGCCGGATGCGGCCGAGGCCGTGCTGGATGTGATCGCCGCCACCCGCCGCCCGGACGTGGCCGAGGCGGTTGCGACTCTGCTCAGCGATCTCTCGAGCCAAACCTTCGGCGAAAACGCAGCCAAGACGTTGCGCAAGACGCTTGCGTCACGCGCGCAAGCCCAAGGCTCCGTGCTGCGCGGCGTGGCCGAGCGCACGGTCCGGATCCTGGATCGCGAACAAGACGAAGACACCGAGCTGGTCGGCGCAGTACGCCGAGCGCTCACCGCCTATGAAACCAAGGGCGCGCGCGCCGCGCACGAACTCGCGACCTTGGCGTTGGCAGCTGGCCACCGCGCGATGGACTTCATCGGCTCGCATGATCCGCACGATTTGCAGGTATTGCCGTACGTCGTGGGCGCGCTGGCCGATCTCGATCTGGGGGTGCTCGAAACTCCGCGACTTTCGGATTTACTGCTGCTCGGTCGCCGGCCGGGTGACAACGAAACCGGACTACCCGAGATCGATCGCTTGTTCGATCGCCTGGGCAGCTGGGTGCTCGAGGCCGAGTCGAGCGTGGAGCAGGCCGAGCCTTCGAGTGGCGCGGCGCTGGGCGAGCAGCGCCGGCTGAAAGCGCTGCTGCACTTGGTCGATCTGGAGGGCGCACGGGGCGAGGACGACGCGGGCGTGCGCGGCCGCGTGCTGCGCGCGGTGCAAGTGATGCTGCGGCGCTTGGCCAGCCACCCTGACGCCTTGGTGCACCGCATCGCCTGCGCCACGCTGGCGCGCAGCTTCGACTCGGCAGTGCGCGAGGGCGTCGCCGAGCCCAGTGATTTGCTGCTCTCGGTCGCGCATTTCTTGTCCGAGCCGCAGAGTTTCGAGTCGATCGCCGAGGCCTCGACCAACCCGGACGTGCGCATGGTGCTCGAGGCCTACGTCGCGTTCTTGAATCCATACGCCGAGCACGGCGAGGCCGCGGAGGGCAGCGTCAGGCCCAGTCCCGTGGACGACGCCACGCGAATTGCGGCGCGCGTCCTGCGCCTGAGCCGGGGCCTCGGCGCCGGTGGTTCCTATCGCGGGGAAGCCCTGCGCCGGGTGATGCAACGGTTGGGTCGCGCGCTCGAGTTCGTCGCGCGCGCGCGCGGGCAGACCGAGCTGATTGAAAATTCGGGGGGCGACCGCGACGTTTTGAGCGAGCTTGGGCACGCCCTCGACGACTTGCGGCGACTGATCTCCGGAGCCCTGCGCCGTGTGGCTGAAGAAGATCCGATGGCGATCGCGGTCGTCGCCGACGTGCCGCCGCTATCTGGGTTGGTCGAGCGCACGGTGCGCTCGGGTGTACCGCCGAATGCGCAGCAAGTAACGCTGGCGATCACCGAACTCGTGACAGACCTGCCCGTGGCCCTGGCCAGCGCGGTCTCCGGCGTGCTCGAGCGGATCGCCAGCTTGCCCGTCGAAGTACCGAGCGACGTGTTCGCGCTGCCGCTGGAAACACGCCGCACCGCCTTGCCCGATTGGCTACTCCCGCAGAAGACCATCGGCGCCTTCTACGTCGTGCGCGCGCTTGGCGGCGGTGGAGCCAGCTCGGTGTTCGTGGCGCGCCGCATCGAAGAGCGCAAAAACGCCAAGGCGCAGGGCTTCGCGCTCAAAGTGCCGGCCTATGATCCCACGACTGCGCGCAGTTTGTCGGAGCAGGAGTTCTTGCAGCTGTTCCGCGAGGAGGCGGGCGCACTGCTCTCGCTGCCGCAACACCCCAATCTGGCGCGCTTCGTGACCTTCGATTTGGCCGCGCAACCCAAGCCGATTTTGGTCATGGAACTGATCGGGGGCCTGGGCTTGGATCGCTTGATCCGCAGTCGCTCGCTCAACAGCGAGCAGGCCTTCAAGATCTTGGACGGGATCTTGGGCGGAGTCGAAGCCATGCACGGCGCGAGCGTCGGACACCTGGACCTGAAGCCGTCGAACGTGATCTTGCGCGATGGCGATGTCCCGGTGCTGGTGGACTTCGGGCTCAGTGGCCGCAAATTGCGGCCCGGCTGTGGCACGCTCGACTATTGTTCACCCGAAGTGCTGGGCACCGCACCGCCCGACTACATCCCCTCGCCTTTGCCTGCAGATATTTACGCGTTCGCGTGTATGGCGTACGAGACACTGACCGGGGAACTCTTGTTCGACGCCGAGGACGAAACCGCGATCTTGTCGTTGCACGTGATGCACGACGGCTGGCCCGACCGGCTGGCCCGATTCGCTCAAATTCCGGAATACCGGGACCTGGCGATGGTGCTCGCGGCCTGCTTGCGGCAAGATCCGCGCAAGCGTCCGACCGTCCGCCAAGCGCGCACCGCGCTGGCCAAGGCCGGCAAGAACTTGCACGACCGTCCGTGGCCATTCTCTCTGGATCGCCCTCGAACCGAGCTCTCGGCCTGAAGCGGGCGAGATACGCGCGAGCGCGCCTGGGCGTGCTCGTGCTCGGCTTGGCTGCCCTCAGCTGTCGCAAGCGGGGCGCGCCCCCGGTGTACATCGTTGCTGGCCCTGACCCGAGCGAGCATGTCGAGTTTCGGCCGGTCTCGAGCTACGCCGAGTACCTGGTGCTGCCCGGCCAGCGCCGCGAGCTGAAGATCACTCTGGCCAGCTACGAGACCTCCTGCGATTCGTTCGTGGTGCCTGCCGGGCACGACTCGAGCGCAACGATCACGGTGTTTGCCCCCGCTGACAACGAGCTATCACCGGGAAGCTACGCCTGGACGGGGCTGCCGGCGGCGCGTGCGGGGACCGAACCCCAGCCCGAGAGGCCCTACTCTTTACCCACGATCCGGCTCGGACACCGCGGGCTGACGTTGCCAGTGGGCGGCGAACTTCAGCTCGAAAGCGTGGCGACCACTCAAGACGGCCGCGTGCGCGGCCTGCTCAATTTCGAGTTTCCGGGTGACGCGGAGCACGTGGCGACCAGCCTCAAGGGCAGTTTCGAGGCGAAACTGTGTCGGGTACGGTTGTAGACGGCCCGCGCCAGTTATATGGGGGTGGCGTGAACGCTTCCCAATCGATGCTGCGCGCGCTTCGGGGTCTAGGTTATGCGGCCCTTTTGCTGACGATCTTCCAGGCCTGCAGCGGAGATGACGCCAGCGCTCCCTTGCCGCCCCCGGGCCCGGCAAGCGTCGAGATCACCGGCATCGCCTTGGGTCAGGGTTTTGTCGGCGACGGCGTGACTTCGGCGGTCTTGGGTTGTGACTACACCGTCGGCGTCAACGTGCTGACGACCAACTGGACGTTGTATCCGCCCGGTCGTTGCGGCGCTGCTTTGCAGTGCGGGCAGCTCCGAGTGAGCCTGCTCGACCGCCTGGACGGCGCCGAGATACTCACGGTGGTTTCGGCGGGCAACGGCGTAGCCTTGGATGTCGGCTCACTGCGCGTCGCGACCGCTCCGCTGACTCCGACCGCGTACGCAATCAAAGTGGAGCTAGTGGACGACTTGGGCAAAGTGTACCTCCCGCTCGACGGTGGCAACGGCTCGGCACAGCAGGAGTTCGTCATGGCACTGCCACGGGCCG
>DATEPG010000633.1:0-9162 GCA_035273265.1 Polyangiaceae bacterium | reverse complement strand
GCAGCGCGGGCAGCGCGGTCGGCTCCGTCGGCTCCGTCGGCTCCGGCGCTGCGCTCCCGAGCGCCGGTTGCGGCAAGCCAGCTGGTCTTATGAACGGTCGCGCGAGCATCGACGTGTCAGGCACGATGCGGGAGTACATCCTCGCTCTGCCCGCCGATTACGATCAGACTCATCCCTACCGCCTGATCTTCGGCTGGCACCCGTGGGGAGGCTCGGCGCAGCAAGTCGCGAGCGGCGGGTACTATGGGCTACAGACCCAAGCCAAAGGCTCGGCGATTTTCGTCGCCGGCGAAGGGCTCGACTTCGGCGGCAACGGTAAAGGATGGGGCAATGAGAACGGTCAGGATATCGCGCTGCTGAACGCCTTGCTGGACCGGTTTCGCGCAGAGTTGTGCGTCGACGAGAACCGGATCTTCTCCACGGGGTTCAGCTTCGGGGGAATGTTTTCCTTCGCTGCTGGCTGCTCGCCGACGAGCATGATGCGAGCTATCGCGCCGATGGCCGGGAACACGTCCGTGGCAGGCTGCCAGAGCGGCACGCGGCCCGTGGCCATGATGGGGTTCCACGGCACGGACGATACAGTGGTCGCGATCGGTGGCGGACGCACTGGTCGTGACGCGTTCGCGAAGCGCAACAATTGCACGACGCAGACGATGCCAACCACACCCACCTGGTGCGACGCGGCTGGCCAGTCTTATCAGCCCTGCACGTGTGTGACCTATCAAGGCTGCACGGACGGCTACCCGGTGATCTGGTGCGAGTTCAAAGGTCCGCACACACCAGCCCCGAATTCCGGCCCGACCTTGTGGAACTTCTTCTCTCAATTTTGACGGCTGAGCTTCAGCGAACGCGCTTTGTCCGTGATCCAGCTGGAGGCTTGCTGGCAGCGTTTCATCCGCCGGTGCGCTCTTGAAACAAGAGCAGCGCCTGGCGGACACGCGAGCCAAGTGAGGGTCACTCCCGAAAGGGAGAATAATGAACTTTTTCAGAGCGTCGTCCGTTGTCGTGTGTGGACTCATTTGCTCGACCGCGTGCAGTTCGACCGACGAACCGAGCAAACCCAAAGAGCTGACCTCAGCGGTGGCCTACGACCTCGACGACATCAAGACCAACCCGGCGCTGTACGACTGGTTCGATTTCAGACCGAATATCAAAAAGCTGATTTTGGCCGGGGCTGCTGAATCGCAGCACATCGCGATCCTTTGGTACACCGTAACCGACGGCGGCGTAGCGCTGCACTACCACGCGGAGACCGAGTCGGTTTACGTCATCGACGGCACCCAGACCGACGCCAAAGGCAGCTATCCGACAGGTTCCGCGTATTTCAATCCGCCCGGCAGCGGCCACCAAGTCACCGATAGCACGGGCTTCTTCGTTCTTGCCTACGCGGCGCCGCCGGACTTTGCGAGCACGGACCTGATTGGCGAGTACGAACCAGTCCGCATCGACACGACCGACGCGGATCTGACCGGCACGTATCCGTTCGTCGAGCGAGGGGTTGGGGTCAAAACTTTCGCGGTGCCGTTGGACAGCGAGGGCGGACTCAGCGCCGAATTTGTCGAAACGAGCTCTTCCGACGGCTACGCTGTTAGCGGCAACTACTGGCTCGTACTGAAGGGCAGCTGCGACATCGAAGGCCTCAGCTTCGGCGAACAAAAGCTGATCGTGACCAATACGGTGGAGCCTCAGCCGTTCGAAATCGCGGCGACCAAGGGCAAAACCTGTTTGGCCATGGGTGCGTCTTTCTGAACGCCGAGGCACGATGGCCTCGATCCAGCGTTGCCAGCTAGCCGATTGCTGCGTCGTCTCGAGCGTCAAGCGCCACACATTTGTCTCGCCCGCCGCAGCAGCCGGCACCCCCGGCATTGGAAATTGGCTCGCGACGGGCGTATCCTCCGAGCATGCACAGGGTGAGGTCGTGGGGGGTAGGCGGGCTGCTCGTGCTGGAGGCATGCGGCGCACGCTCGACTCTCGAATCGTCCACGGCGGATGAGAGCAGCGCCCGACACTTCGGCGGCGCGCCCGGGATTGGGGGCGCGCTCGCGATCGGCGGAGCTCTAACTGCCATGGGCGGTGCTCTCGCGAACCCTGTGCGCGTGACGACTATCAGTGCGGGTATGGCGCACACCTGCGGCATTAGCGCTGCCGGCGCGGTCAAGTGCTGGGGGTACAACGAGCACGGCGAACTCGGTAACGGCTCCACGCGCACAAGCTCCGTTCCCATCAACGTGATCGGTCTATCGTCCGGCGTCCTCGCCGTTTCGGTGGGCGTCGATGCGTGCGCTCTTACCTCGGCCGGTGGCGTCAAGTGCTGGGGCGCGAATGGGTTTGGTCAGCTCGGAAATGGCTCGAGGAGTAGCGCCGTTCCGCTCGACGTGGAGGGCGTTTCATCCGGCATAGTTTCCATTTCACTAGGCAGCGTGGCGTGTGCCTTGCGCTCGATCGGAACCGTCCGCTGCTGGGGGTACGACAGCTATGGCGAGGTTGGTAACGGACGAAGCCCCATTCCGGCTGATGTCGTGGGCCTCTCCGGTGTGGTCTCCGTTTCGGCGGGCGATGCTCACGCTTGCGCCGTCACCTCCTCCGGCGCGGTCAAGTGCTGGGGTCGAAATGACGTTGGCCAGCTCGGTAACCGGTCCCGCGGCAATAGCGCCGTTCCGGCTGATGTCGTGGGCCTCTCCTCTGGCGTGGTCTCGGTCTCGGCGGGCGGTGCCCACACGTGTGCCGTCACTTCCACGGGTGCGGTCAAGTGCTGGGGCTCAAATAACTCTGGCCAGCTCGGCAACAACTCGACGGCCGACAGCCGTGTTCCGGTTGATGTGGTGGACCTCGCCGGAGTGGTCTCGGTCTCGGCAGGCGGTGTCCTCACGTGTTCCATCAATTCTACGGGTGCGGTCAAGTGTTGGGGGAGCAGCCATTGGGACCAGTCTAGGTTTCAATCGACGAGCCACACGAGCCTCGTCCCGGTGGCCGTGGTGGGCCTCTCTTCTGGCGTCATCTCCGTCTCCGTGGGCGGTTCACACGCGTGCGCGATCACTTCCACCGGCGCGGTCAAGTGCTGGGGAATCAACGACTTTGGTCAGCTTGGCAACGACTCTACGACGGGTAGTCCCGTCCCGGTTGATGTGCTGGGATTCTGACCGGTCGACTCAGCCAGAGGTCGAGTGCCGAGCGGCGATCACTCCAGTAGGGACGCTCGGCAGCTTTCTCGGAGGCGCTTCAGGTCAACCTAGGAGCGCTGCCATAGGCTGCGGTTTCTTGGCGCATCCGGTGGTCGAATTGTCAACGCTGGTGCGGAGGGGCGATCGCAGTCCCGCATCGCAGCTCGCAGCCTGCAGCATTCCGAACTCGGACGCCGAACCCGGTTCGAAAGCCAAGCGTGGCGAGCGGGCGCTCGATCGAACCACCTCGAAAACGGTCGACCCCAAGAGGTCGCGAGTCCGTCGGATTGTCGCGAATCGGGGTTGAGGTTAGTCCTTCGAAAGAGGATACGGGAGCCATGCCCAACGTTCGAGTTCATTCCGCGTTCGAGCCCTTGACGGTCTCACGTCACACGCCGGTATTCGTCCTTACCGGCGCGGGAATCAGCGCGGAGAGCGGAGTTCGCACGTTTCGAGATGCCGGAGGGCTTTGGCACAGCTACCGATTCGAGGATGTGGCGAGCCCCGCAGCGTGGGCGAAAGATCCGGCCCTGGTTTGGAGATTCTACTCTGAGCGACGCGGGCAGCTCACCGGGATCCAGCCCAACGGGGCCCATCGTGCGCTTGCCGAGCTCGAGCGTCAGCTCGACGACGCCTTTTTCCTATGCACTCAGAACGTCGACTCATTGCACGAGCTCGCGGGCTCGCAACGCCTGCTCCATATGCACGGCCAACTCCTGAAAAGCCGGTGCGAGCGTGGCCATGCACCGCCGTTCGACGACAGCGCGCTCTATCCGACCCTCGCGGACATTCCGCGCTGCGACTGTGGTGGCCGGATCCGGCCGCATATCTGCTGGTTCGGAGAAGTTCCGTTCGATCTCGATCGCGCTGAAGCTGAGCTCGCTCGCTGCCGCGTGTTCGTTACGATCGGCAGCTCCGGCGCGGTCTACCCCGCAGCCGGCTTCGCCGCCACGGCGCGCCGTGCCGGAGCACACACGGTGTACGTCGGACCCGAGGCTCCGGACAACGCGGACCTCTTCGACGAGTGCCGCCTCGGAACGGCGACTGAAGCCGTCCCTGAGCTGTTTCGCGTCTCGCCTACAGCCTGAGTGCGGAGCTCCACCAACCCGAACGACGAATGGCGAGAGCACGTCGCTTCCACCGCTCATTGGCCCATCGGTGAGAGTTAGCCGTGTTCCTCACTGGCACGATTGGTGCCGCCGACACGATGACCAGCTGCGAGCTTCGTTGTCGCTCTGTGCTCCGCATGCAGGCAATGGTTACCTCGGGCGCGGGAAGGGCAAGGGAACTGCTGTCGGATTTCCGGAGCTGTTCGAGACCGTGGCGCAGGCTCGTCACCATCTCTGGACACCCTTGAATCTCTTTGCCACCATGCACGCTGGGCCGGTGGTCATCGGATGGACATTCGAAAAGGCATGGTTCTGGGCCATCGATACGAGGTCCTCGATAAGCTCGACTCCGGCACGCTTGCCGACATCCGTTCCGCGCGCGACCTGGTTCTTGACCGCACGGTGAGTATCAAACTTTCCGAAGCTTCTGAGCCACCTTGGACGCCAGCTCTCTTCAGTCGCGAGGCGCGCTTGGCCGCCGCTCTGCAACATCCACATCTGTTGCCAGTTTACGACTATTTCGCTGAGGGGGGCGGGCACTACTTGGTGATGCGCACTTTCGAAACGACATTGCGCCAACACCTCGAAGCAAGAGCGCCATTGAGGCGTCTATCGCTGCAAGAGACCGTTTCTCTTTTTCGGCAGCTCGCGACTGCGACCGACTACCTGCATCAGGCTGGAATGCTGCACGGTAACTTGAAGCCTGACACCGTTGTGCTCGACTCCACTTCGGGCGAGGACGTACACGCCTTCATTTTTGACTTTGGGCTCGCCGCCATCGGGGCGCAGGGCGTCGGAACTCCGCTCTACATGGCACCGGAGCAATTCGGCGGGCACAAAATCCTGCCGGCTGTGGATGTGTTTGCACTGGGAGTCATGCTTTACGAATGCATGACCGGCGAGTCGCCATTCAAAGGCGAAACCCTGCCGGAACTGCTTTGGGAACGCTTGCACCCTGCCGAAGGGCTCTACTCTGCGTGTCTTCGGGTGCCCGAGCTACCAATCGGAGTGGACGTCGTCATTGCGGGGTTCACCCAGGTTACACCGGAGAACCGTTATCAAAGTGCCAGCGCGGGCATCGACGAGCTAGCGAGAGTCTTCTACGAAGGCGAGTCGAAGGTAGAGGGCACTACGTTTGTCAGCTACGCGCGAAGCGACGGCGCATACGTCGCCGATCTATGCCGCCGGCTCCGCGCCCTGGGCATCAAACTTTGGACGGATCAAGATATCGCGGCGGGAGCCAACTGGGATCGAACGGTCCAAGCCGCGCTCAAGCACGCCGACAGAATGCTCTTGCTATTGTCGCCAGCTGCCGTTGCATCGGAGAACGTGGGCGCCGAGTGGAACTATTTCCTCGAAGCAGGCAAATCCATCTGTCCGTTCGTGATCGAGCCCTGCGAGCTTCCATTCCGTCTTCGGCTCAATCAGCACTCGGTCGCTTCGGGCGATCTATTGGTCGACGTTGGAAGGATTGTTCGAAGCTTGGCGGCTGGACTGAAGTGCACGTAGCGCAATCGGCGTCGAGCCTGTTCGGGTCCCGGCCGGAGCCGCGGTCCTTGTGAGTGCTTTCGCGGCTGCCGCGTGCGTGAATTAGCCAGGGAAGGAATTGCCAGCGCGGAGAGTACACTCTCGGATGGCGCGAGCTGGGTCGGGGAGGGAATCGAATGGACCGGGCAGCAGCATCTGGTTGGGTGCTCTGTTCGTGGCGGGCCTGATTGCGACGTCGCAGTCCGCGCTGGCTGCCGAGCCCACGCTGCCACGTGGTGTCGAAGAGAAGCGCCTGGCGTTGCTGGCCGAAAATTTGGACAGGGCCTCTGGCTTGGCGGCAATCGAGCCATACTTGCCGGCCGCTGGCGGCACGCTTTGCGCGGCCGGCGCTGTCGCACTCGCAGCATCGGATGCGCACGAGCTTTACGTTCCGAAGGCGGCGTTGGTGGCACCGATTGCCGGTTGTGCCGTAGCGAGCTTTGGCAGTTACGCGCTAGCGCGCGAATATCAAGGCAGCGTCGTCGCCTTCTCGCTGTTCACAGCGGTGTGGGCGCCGCTGACCATGGAAGCGGTCGTCAATCCAGAGCTGACCGCCGCGGAGCGAGTCACTCTGCTCGGATTCGCTGGCGGCTACATGAGCCTGGGAACGTTGCGCTTGCTGGACGCTCTTCTGGAGCGCCCGGTGAGCTGGACCGCCATGGCGGCTGATGCTCGCGAGCTGCGCGCGCATGGCGCTGGCCTGTCACGTGCAGAGGTGCGACGGATGGAAGCTGACTTCCGTCGGGCCATGGTGCGCCCGGTGCCACGATGGGCCTACGGAGCTGCCGTGCTCATGGGCGGCCTAGTGGCGCTCACTCCGGCCTTGGTTCCCTCCACCTCGAACGAGGACCGAGGGATTGCAGTTGGTCTCAGCGCACCCCTGCTGTTCATCGGAAGCTTTGGGCTCGTCCTTTCGCTCGCTGTGCCTGACGGATACCAGCGATATGTTCAGCAGCTTTCGCGCGTGCAGCTCACACCGCTCGGTCCAAATAAGTCCTCGGGTTTATGGGCCAGCGGCAGCTTCTGAGAACCGCTCCCGCTCATTCATCATTCTGATCACAACGTGCCCTTCGGCAACACGAGGTAGAACGGAACCTGGTCCGCGACGGACGTTTTTTGAAGCGACCCGACCAACACCCGTTTGTCCGGTGTCCAAGCGTTGACGATGAACGATCCCCAGGCACTCAAATCAACGCCCGCTTCGGCGAGCAGATCGCGCAGAGAGCGCAGCGGTTCATCGTCTTGCCAAACCATGAGCTCGCTATCAATCGACATGACCAGCGTGCGGCCGTTGCCGCTGACGAGCGTCGGATAACAATAGGTCTTCTGCGTGTCGCACGGTACCGGGGTTTCAACGCCGTTGCGCCAGCGCACGTACCCGCCATCCACGCCTTGCGCAACGATCGTGCTCCCGTCTGCGCTCATGCGAACCTTCCCAAACGGGCTCGCGAACAGTGTTTCGGTTCCGTGCGCTTCGGTCCAACGAAATACACGCCGGCTCGACCCGTCCTCGCGCTGGCCTGCGAAGACGAGCCCGTCGCCGCTGACTGCGAGACCATAGCCTTTGAAAGCATCGATCGGCAGCGGGCTTTGGCTCCCATACCAGCGGCGCGCATAGCTATCTTGCGAGTTCGTAGCTTGGCATTCCCCGACGAGCACGTTTCCACTCTCGTCCATGCCTTCGACCTCCAAGGCCGGTAAGTCGGTGCCGCAGCCCGGCACCTGCACGTCGCCGTTGGCTTCATGGCGGTAGCGCGCGCCTCGAGCGTGAACGAGCGTGACTTTGCCATCGCAGCTTGCAAAGTGTGCTTGCACGAGCAAGCCATTGCTGGCCGTGAACAGGTCTTCCAGTGAGCCATCAGGTCGCCAGATCACGGCGTGCGGCCAGCCGTCCTCGGGCGTAGATGAGCCGACGACCGTCGAACCGTCGGCGCTTACCCCCAGCACATGCGTGTCGGAAAGGGGACCGGCCAATGTGTCGAGAATTCGGAGATAGAAGCCGGTTTCGCTGCCTGCGTAGCGACACCCTCCGTACTCGTCGGAATTCGAAGCGCCGGCCTCGCCACCCGCGCCCGCCGCATCGGAAGCGCCACCCGCGCCCGCGTAGACCCCGGTGTCGCCGCCTGACTGACCACCTCTGCCCGCGTGCTGAAGAGTGCCAGCCGCGCCCGCGCTCGCCGGGTGCGAGCCTCCATTGCTAGCGCCTGCCAGTGACGGTGTGCCCCCCGCGCCGCTGCCCTGCATCGCGTCGTTGGGTTGCGAATTCCCGCACGCTGCAAAAGCGACGAGACCGAAGCTCGCCGTCACCACGTAAGATCGCAACGAGCTCCCTGACATTGCGCCAACGTAGTCGGGCAAGAGCGGCTCAACAAGCATTGAAGCGGCCGCGACTCATGGCTCCGGAGCTGTCACGCCTCCGAGAATTCGGCTTTTGCGCTTCACCGCCTCCGCCTCGAAGGAAGACCAACCAGTGGCAGCTTCTGAGGACCGCGCTCACCCGCGGCTGCCAGACGACCCGCGGGCAGAGCCTGGTGAAGGCACGCGCTGGCGTGGTCAGAGGTGGGCGATCGCAGTCCCGCATCGCACCTCGCTGGTCCGCAGTGTTCCGAACTCGGACGCCGAAGGCCTTGCCGGGCTGTGACGCACGTCGTGACCACCAACAACCCCGCCCACCCACGCGAAATTCGTGGTTCGAATTCGCTCATCGGTGATCTCCGCCAGGTGTAATCAAGAGCAGCTGAGCATCGTGAAAGGCAAGACACTCCGACCTTCATCTCGACGGACTTGATGCAGTCCTCGAGCGCTGTCGAGCGTCGCTGAAGCTTCCGGCGCTGGACACAGAAAGCAAGTTTGGCTAGCTGTCTTAGTCATGAACCTTCGCTTGCTAAATCTGGGGTGGTTGGTTGCGGTGTCCGGCGCTTGCTTGGTCGCGGGTTGCGGCGTGGACGACCCGAAAACCGCCGGGCAAGGAGGCTCGGGTGGATCGAGCACAGCAGGCAATGGCGGCGCTAGCAGCGCCGGCAAAGCGGGCGGCGACAGCACGGCGGGCAACAGCGGCGGCGAGCCCGGAGATGGAGAGGCGGGCGAAGGCGGAGCCGCTGGGAGCGCTGAAACTGGAGGCACGAGTGGCTCGGGGCCATCGACTGGCGGCACCGCGGGTGAGAGCGGAACGAGCGGAGGCACCGCAGGCGGAACGAGCGGAGGCTCCGCGGGCACGGGTGGCATCTCGGGCACGGGTGGGAGCGGGAGCCCTGGCGGCAGCGGAGGATCGACCGCGACGACGAGCTCGATCCCCCTCAGTTCGTACCAGCCGACCACTCCCGCATGCAGTTCGACGGGTGGCACTGGAGGAACCGGCGGATCGA
>DATEPG010000632.1:0-5487 GCA_035273265.1 Polyangiaceae bacterium | reverse complement strand
GTAGCGTACTCGCAGGCAGCGCGCCATACGCCTGTGACAGCCGCTTGAGCAGCGCCGCTTCGGCGACGTCACCCACGATCACCAACACCGCGTTGTTGGGCGCGTAGTAGGTGCGGTAAAACTCCAAGCAGTCTTCGGTGGTGAAGCCCTCGATGTCCTTCATCCAGCCGATGGTCGGCCAACGATAGGCGTGGTTCTCGAAGGCGGTTGCCCACAGCAGCTCACTCACGGCACCCTCCACGTCGTCGTCGACGCGGTAGCGGCGCTCGTTGGCGACCACTTCCTTTTCACTCTTTACCTGCGGATCGCGCAGCACCAAGCGACTCATGCGCTCCGACTCGAGCTTGACCACCAGCGGCAGTTGGTCTTTCGGGATCGAGACGTTGTACTGCGTGAAATCCAACCAGGTGGAGGCGTTGCTCTCGGCGCCTGCTTCTTCCAGCTTGCGATCGAACTCGCCGGCTTTCCGACCTTCCACCTCGTTGAACATCAAATGCTCGAACAGGTGGGCCAGGCCGGTCTTGCCTTCGCGCTCGTGGCGTGAGCCCACGCGGAACCAAGTGTGGTAGGCGATCACCGGCGCGCTGTGGTCCTCGCAGAACAAAAGCTCGAGCCCGTTGCCGAAGCGAAACCTTTCCACGGCCAAGGACGGGCCGAACGCGACCGTTTCGAGGTGCGTCACTCGTCCGTCGGGCGTCGCGCCCGCGTTCAGTTCCGATAGGCGTTTTTCACGCAGTTTAGGGCCGGGGCCCCAAACGCCACGAGATTGCGAGCCAGAGTTACTCATCAGTATCCTTCTTTTGTAACGACGGAACCCGGTTCCTGCAAGAGCGGGTGTGCGGCGTTCGGGCTCGAATGACTTAGGTTTCGAGCTTCAAGATGGCCAAAAACGCTTCCTGAGGCACCTCGACACTGCCCACGGACTTCATCCGCTTTTTGCCCTCTTTCTGCTTCTCGAGCAGCTTGCGCTTGCGGCTGATGTCGCCGCCGTAGCACTTGGCCGTTACGTCTTTGCGCATGGCTCGCACGGTCTCGCGGGCGATCACCTTGGCGCCGATCGCAGCTTGGATGGCGACCTCGTATTGTTGGCGCGGCACGAGCTCTTTCAACTTGGACGTCAAGGCGCGACCCCGAGGAAAGGCCGTATCGCGATGAACGATGATGCTGAGCGCGTCGAGCGGCTCGCCGTTCAGCATGATGTCGAGCTTCACCAAGGTGTCGGCGCGGTAGCCCGTGACCTCGTAGTCCATACTTGCGTAGCCGCGCGAGGCGCTCTTCAGGCGGTCGTGAAAGTCCAAAATCACTTCCGCCAGCGGCAGCTCGTAGGTCACGACTACGTGGTCTTTGGTGGAGAAATTGAGTCCGAGCTGCGTACCGCGGCGCTCTTCACACAAGGCCACGGTCGCGCCCACGTACTCCGCGGGTACGTGCACCGTCAGCTTGAGGATCGGCTCCTCGATCGTGTCGATGTCGCCGACCGGCGGCATCTTGGACGGGTTGTCGACGCGTACCGTCTCGCCGTTCTTGGTGTGCGCGAAATACACCACGCTGGGCGCGGTGGTGATCAAATCCAGGTTGTACTCGCGCTCCAAGCGCTCCTGGATGATTTCCATGTGCAAGAGGCCGAGAAAGCCGCAGCGAAAGCCGAAGCCGAGCGCGTCCGAGGTATCCGGCTCGAAGCTGAACGAAGAGTCGTTCATGTGCAGCTTGGCCAGCGCGTCGCGCAAATTTTCGTACTCGGCGGAGTCCGTCGGGAAGATGCCGGCGAACACCATCGGCTTCACTTCGCGAAAGCCCGGCAGTGGCTCGCTCGCACCGTGATGGAAGCTGGTCACGGTGTCACCGATTTTGGTGTCCTCCGTCGACTTGATGTTGGCGGCGACGAAGCCGACCTCGCCCGGCCCGAGCTCGTCGATCGCGAGCGGGTGCGGATTGTAGCAACCCATCTCGGTCACGTCGTAGTGCCGACCCGTCGCCATGAACTTGATGCGGTCGCCCTTCTTGAGCGTGCCGTCCATCACGCGTAGCATCACGACTGCGCCGCGATAGCTGTCGTACCAACTGTCGAAGAGCAGCGCGCGGAGTGGCGCTTTGGGATCGCCTTGGGGCGGGGGCACCCGAGCAATCACGGCCTCGAGCACCTCGAGTACTCCGACCCCTGTCTTGCCGCTGGCGAACAGCGCGCCGCTGCAGTCGAGGCCAATCACCTTTTCGATCTGCTCGGCGGTGTGGTCGACGTTGGCGGACGGCAGATCCACCTTGTTCAGGACTGGGATGATTTCCAGGTTATTTTCGATGGCCAGGTAGGCGTTGGCCACCGTTTGTGCCTGCACGCCTTGCGTGGCATCGACCACCAGCAACGCGCCTTCGCACGCGCGCAAGCTGGAGCTGACCTCGTAGTTGAAGTCCACGTGACCGGGCGTGTCGATCAGCTGCAGCTGATACTCTTCGCCGCTCGTGGACAGGTACTTGAGCCTGACCGACTGCGCCTTAATCGTGATACCGCGCTCACGCTCGAGCGGCAGCTTGTCCAGGAACTGTTCCACCTTCTCGCGTTTGCTGATCGCCCCCGTGACGTCGAGGATGCGGTCGGCGAGCGTGCTCTTTCCGTGATCGACGTGGGCGATGATCGAGAAGTTGCGAATCTTTTTTGGGTCGGTCGGCATTACTTGGCAAAGCGGGCGTTCGCGGGCGGCTGTCTAGCGCGGCCTCGGCGCGCCGACCAGCCAGGCGGGCCCAGACCCCGTCCTCGAACTACTTTTTGGCGGCTTTGGGTGCGGGAGTTTCCGTCAGGCTCATCTGTCCCGGCAGCGCGTGCTCGTAGCGCTTCAACACCAGATCAATCCCTTCACGGATGTACACGGCCACCGGAACCTTGGTGCGGCTGTGCAACAGGTGCAGACGCTCGTTCTGCTCCGGCGTGATGTAGACGGTGGTGGAGATCTTCTTGCGAGACATTCGGTAGACGTGCCCAGTTACCAGTCGTTACACTAGATTCCCATACGTGTGTTGTCAATCGTGCCAAGCACCGGTGGTAAGATATTGCTCTTGAATTTCGCTGCGTTAGCAAATGTGAGCCGGCTCCGAATCCGAATCTCCCGGAGCCTGTTTGGCAGGTTCGGGCCCTCCCCGCTCTCTCGGGTGCGTTCGGCCGATCGGTCGAGGGCGGTCCTGCTTTGCGCGAGTGCGTGCGGGTAGGCGACTATGCTTGGGCGGCATTTCGGGCTAAAGCTAGGCACTGCGAGTAGGGCCCGCGGTCGCGCGGTCGAGATCGACGCCGAGAGGTTTCAGAAATGACGAGCAGAACGAGGGACACCAACACCGCATGGGTTTGGTCGACGCTATTGATCGGCGCAATGTTCCAGTTTGGGTGTAACAGCGCCGGCAGTGCTGGTGCGAACTCCGCAAACGCGGCCACCAAGCGCGACACGCAAGTGACTCACGAAACCTGCGATATCACCTCCGAAACCGTCGAGAAGATCGACGCTAACGGTGACAGCAAGCCCGACATCACGATCGTGCGCGAGGGCGGCCGCGAACTATGCCGCGCGGTGGATCTGAATTTCGACGGCGTGATCGACTCGTACAGCTATTTCGATACCAATGGTCAGGTCCGCCGTCGGGAGAACGACTACGACAAGGACGGCCAAATCGACCAGATCAGCACCTTCAAGGGCGGCCAGATCGCCGAGAAGGATCAATCCACGGCGCAGCCGCAGCAGCTCGACACGTGGGATTTCTACCAGGCCGGAGTCTTGGTGCGCTCCGAACGTGATTCGAACGGTGACGGCCTGATCGACCAATGGTGGGAGTACCCCAAGCGGGGCTGCCCGCTGATCCACGCGGACATGAACAACGATGGTCGTCCGGATCCCGGGGCCACCATCGATTACTGCAAAGAGACCGGCTACGTGCCGCCGGAGCGCGCGGACAAGGCAGTGGCGAGTCCGACCTTCGAAAGCAAGAGCTCCATGCCGACCGAAACCGAGAACAAGCCCTCGGACGTCCCCACCGAGAAATCGACACCCGCGCCTGCGGCGACCCCGGCCGGAAAAGGAACGAGCAAGTGATGAGAGCGCATCAGCGGTGGCGCGGCTTCGGCCTGATGGCGCTGGTTTTGGGCATGAGCGCCTATGCCTGCGGCGGATCGAGCGAGGGCCCCAAGACAGGAGCCGCGCTGCGCGGTGACGTGAGCGGAGTTGCCGCCGACGATCGCTCGCGTTGCGACTTCAAAGGTCGCAGCGATCGCGAAGTCGTCGAGAGCCTGGGTCCCGGCGCGAAGAAGGCCAACATTCGCCGCGTGTACGGCGTGGTCGGAGAGGGTGAAGACCGCCACCGCGTGCTTCTATGCCGTGAAGTCGACACCAATCTCGACGGAGTGAAGGACGTCGTGCGCACCTACACGGACAAGGGTGAAGCCTTGAACGAGGTCGCAGACACGAACTTCGACGGCAAGATGGACACCTGGATCACGTTCGCCAAAGGCCGCGTCGCCAAGTTGCGCGAAGATCACAACGGTGACGGCCAAGACGACGAAACGCGCTTCTACGTCAGCGGTCAGCTGAGCCGCGCGCAGATCGACACCAACTACGACAGCAGGCCAGATGTTTGGGAAATCTACGACGAGGGCAAGCTCGAGCGTCGCGGCGTCGACTTGGACTTCGACGGCCACGTCGATCGCTGGGATCGCGACGAAATCGCGCTACGCGAAATCGAGCAGAAGGACGCCGAGGCGGAAAAGGCGGCCGCTGCTGCTGCTGCTGCTGCTGCTGCCGCCGCTGCCAGCGGTTCGGGTGGCGCGGCGCCTACCGGCGCCCGCGCACGGAACAAGTAGGTCTTTCGGCTCGGGCTGACGAAAGCCCAGCGCTCGCGGGGCCTCAGTGCTAGGACCTGCCCCCTTATGGCAGAAGAACGGCTTCAGAAAGTCCTGGCTCGCGCTGGCATCGCCTCACGGCGAGCCGCCGAGGAATTGATCACCAAAGGTCGGGTGAAGGTCGACGGCCGGGTGGTCGACCAGCTAGGCGTCCGTGTCGATCCACGCAAGGCCAAGGTCGAGGTGGATGGCAACCGGCTGATGGCCGAGCCGCTCGTGTACATCGTGCTGCACAAGCCGCGTGGGGTGATGTGTACCTTGAGTGACCCCGAAGGGCGTCCCACGGTGGCGGAGTTGCTCAAGGCCGTCGGCGTGCGCGTGGTGCCGGTGGGTCGGCTCGATTTCCATACCAGCGGCGCGCTGCTGTGCACCAATGATGGCGAGTTCTCCAACGCGCTGGCGCACCCGCGCAACAAAGCCAAAAAGGTCTACGTTGCCAAGGTTCAAGGCCTCGTGATCGACGAGCAGCTGGGCGAATGGCGCAAGAGCATCGAGATTGACGGGCGCGCGACAGCCCCGGCCGAGGTGCGCCGCCTGCGCTACGAAGGTGACAAGACCTGGCTCGAACTCACGCTCCGCGAAGGGCGCAACCGCCAGGTGCGGCGCATCGGTGA
>DATEPG010000631.1:0-2348 GCA_035273265.1 Polyangiaceae bacterium | reverse complement strand
TTCGGATCCGGGCCGCGGCGATGCGTGCCGGCTGCTGCGACTGCGCCGACCCGCAGGGCCTCGCCCTGGCGCTCGACGGCGCTGCGACCGTGCTGGACGTGATGTGAGCACCGTCGGCGTCGCCAATCGCGCACGCAACCTGCGCGCGCGCGCGAAGTCCATCGGCTTGACCGCGAGCAAGCAGGGCGAACTCGTCACCGTGTTCGACGCCGCGGGGCTGCCGGTGATGTCGGGCGGTCTTGAGCACGTCGAGGCGTGGATTGCCGAGCGGTTCGTCCGCCGCGCGCCCGGACCCGACGCGGTCGAGGTGCCCACCCGCTGGCGCCCGTGGATCGAGATGTTCATCGCCGAGATGGACGCTGCGCGCCGTGCGCCGAGCACCATCCAGACCCGAGTGGTTCGTCTGGCACACTTCGCGCGCGAGCATCCCGACAGCGATCCGCTGACGGTGACGCGAGTCGAACTGATCAACTACATGGCGCGGCCCAGGTGGTCGCCGAGCACCGCGCACAGTGTGCGCTCAACACTTCGCCTGTTCTTTCGGATGCTCTACGAGTTGGAGCACCGGCGCGACAACCCTGCCCGGACGCTGCCGCCGATCACGCTCCCTCGGGCGATGCCGCGCCCGTGCCCCGACCACGCAATCTTTCAAGCGTTGGCCACGACCAGCGACGCACAGGTCGCCCTCGCGATCCGTATCGGCGTGCAAACGGGCATGCGTCGCGTAGAGATAGCGAGGATGCGTCCATCCGACGTCATCGGGCAGGCCGGCAACTACTGGGTGCACATCACGGGCAAGGGTGGCCATGAGCGCGCTGTGCCCATCTCCGACGAGCTCGCCGCAGAGCTCCTCGCCATCCCCACCAACTACGTGTTCCCCAACTCTTTCACCGGCGGGCCGGTGACACCCAGGTACTTGGGCAAGCTCGTCTCCGCGGCTCTGCCTGGTCACTGGACCACGCACACACTGCGACACCGCTTCGCAACGACCGCCTACGCCGCCGAACGCGACCTGCGAGCCGTGCAAGAACTGCTTGGCCACGTCTCACCGGTGACGACCGCGATCTACACCAAGGTGGCCGATGAGTCGATGCGCCGAGCAGCAGCGGCCACTCGGCTCTTCGTGTGACGCAACCTGCGCGCGGTGCAAACGCTGCTCGGACATTCCAGCGTCGCGACGACAGAGCGATACACGGCAGTCGACAACAACGAGATTCGCGCCGCGGCGATGATGGCTGCTGGCGATGTCTAGGCGTTGGGCTTGGCCGGCGGTTGTGTGTCCCGCGTGCGGAGTTGGTCGGCTAGCTGTCGCTGCGCAGCCCGCCGGTGGCGCCGATTTCGACGCGTCTCGGCAGGGGTAATCCGATCGTTGGCTGTCCGTACGAGCGCGGTCATCGCGACGCGTAGCTGTGCCGCTTGCGCTTCGAGTTGCGCATTCAAATGCTCGATCCTGTCGACGCTGGACGCGACCGTTTCGTCGCTCAGTAGGGCGTAAAACTGCTCGAACTCAGCCGCGGCGGCAACCATGGCTTGCCAGCACTGCGCGTCGACAACGGTGAGGCTGCCGACCTCCAATGCGCCGCGCAGGTTCAGCATTGCGACAGCGTGCGCGCGTTCAACTTCGCGGATCTCGGCGTTCATCGCTTGCAGGGTTTCGGGATTGTGTTGCCGTGCCGCCTCAAGGAGTTCTGCCAGCGCGCGGCGCCAGTTGAATCCGCGCAGCTGTAGCTCGTGGCCGGCGGCAATAATTTCGCCGATTGCGTGCCGTTGGGGTGCTCGGTAAGCGTCAACGACACGACGTTGCTCGCGTGCCCAGTTCAACCCGAAAGTCACGATGCCGCCGAGCGCGCCGCTTCCGATGTACGGCAGGACTTGGGTCCACGTCATCGGCGCCCCTGTCGGTACCGCTGCATCGCGGGCCCGGTTTCGATCCGCACTGACAGCATTCGCCGGTAGCCGCGCATCCACAACTTCGCCAGGACCAGCGATCTGTCGCGGTACGGGTTGGCGTCTCCGGGTTCGGCCAGCGAGCCGGAATAGAGCGCGAAGGTGTATTCCGCGCGCTTCGTCATTGGGCAATCATGCGGGTGTGCGGGCCCGCAGCTGCGGATCCCACGCCGACGACCGTGTGCCTGCCGGCCGTTTTTTTTCGGGGGGACGCAAGCCGCCTAGGCGACGAGGGGCGGCGCTATACCCCCGCCCAGGGTCACCCTGGGGGTGGGTGCTGCCGGGATCGTGACGTCGAACCAGGCTGGCCGGCCCGCCGGCGCGCTGAATCACCAGGTGTCGCACTCGAACTGTTGACGCGCAGACAGCCGTGTCACAGCCGGCAGTAGGTCAATCGAGAA
>DATEPG010000630.1:0-10163 GCA_035273265.1 Polyangiaceae bacterium | reverse complement strand
CGGCGAAATTTTCGGCTTCCTCGGTCCAAACGGAGCCGGCAAGACGACCACGATCAAGATGCTGACGGGCTTGATTGCGGCTACCGGGGGCGAAGCCACGCTGTTCGGCGACCCGGTGCCGAGCCCGCGCGCGCTTTCCCGCGTGGGTTTCTTGCCGGAAAATCCCTACGTATATCCGTATCTGTCGCCGACAGAGTTCGTCGAGCTGTGCGCGCGGCTGTCCGGGCTGTCGGCGCGTGCGGCTCGCGACCGCACGCGCCAGGTGCTCGATCAGGTGGGCGTGCTCTACGCGGCCGACCGCCCCGTCCGGCGCTTATCGAAGGGCATGCTGCAGCGCACCGGGCTGGCAGCCGCTTTGGTCTCCGATCCAGAGCTTTTGATCTTGGACGAGCCGATGAGCGGGCTCGATCCGGTAGGCCGCAAGGAAGTGCGTGATCTAATCCTGGAGGAGCGCAAGAACGGCCGCACCATCTTCTTTTCGACGCACATCTTGAGCGACGTCGAGACGATGTGCGATCGCGTGGCCATCCTCCGTCGCGGCGAGGTCGTGGTCAGCGGCAGGCTCGGGGATCTGCTGCGCAGGGAAGTCCGGCGCACAGACGTGGTCCTGCTCGGTGCGAGCGATGACTTCGCGACCGAATGTGAAGCCTCTGGCTGCGGCGTGCAGCGCTTGGGCCCGCGCCTCGTGCTGGCGATCGAAGGCGAGGCCAAGGTGGCCATGATCTTGAAACGCGCCCTCGGGCTCGGCTTCTCCATCTCGGAGGTCACTCCGCGTCACGAGACGTTGGAAGACTTGTTCGTGCGTGAGGCGATCGAAACCTGAGCGGGACAGATTCAGAACAGCGAGCCGCGGCTTGCGACGCACGTGCCCGTCGTGCCTGAGCCGGACTCCCTGCAGCGCGCGTCCTCCCGCGAACCGCACACGATGGCAGGGCAGGCCAGCACGCAGTCCTTTTCCTTTATTTGCTTCAGCGTGGCCAAATAGGCCTTGGTCTCGGACGACGAGTCCCGGTGCACTGGGACCTCGCAGTTGCACGTGTTTCTGACGCTGCCCGTGCACTGCAATGAACTCGCTGCCACGTTGCAGGCGCGCGCTGCATCGAGCTGCTGGTCGGCGAGCTTGAGTAGCTCGACGCAGTTCGAATCTGGGTTCCTGCCGCCTGCGCCGCCGCCCGCATGACCCGCCGCAGCCCCGCTGCCACCGGTGCCCGTGCGCCCGCCTGCGCCTGCGCGCCCGCCGCTGCTATTGGTGCCGCCGCTGCTATTGGTACCGCCGCTGCTATTGGCACCGCCGGTTTGAGCTCCACCGCTGCCGTCCCCGGCTTCATCTTGACCGGCGCTGCCGAGGTTTCCCGCGCCGCCTAGACTGCCCGCGCTGCCTGGATTGCCCGCGCTCGATGTCCCCCCGGCGATCGACGACGCTCCTGCGCGGCTCGCATTGCCGGTGCCCCCACCGCCAACGGGGCTAAAGAATCCGTTCTCCGACCCACCGCACGCGGTGAACGCGCTGAACGCGAAGAGGGTCAGGCTGGGCAGCCAAAGATCGATTGGGCGGGCCATGCACGATGCTACCATCAACGAGCGCCGCGCTTGGTCGCTACTGCGCGCAGGGTCGCCAAATCAGCGGCGCCCAATTCGCGGCTCACGAGCAAAATCAGCAAATACGCGAGCGCGACCAATCCGGCATACACAGGCGTTAGAATTTTGCCGGCATGGGGCAGAAATCGACCGACGGTGGCGGCCACGCCCACGCCAAGCAGGACGCGCACCAGCGTCAGCGGTGGCGCTACCGCACCCGCCGCGCGGTACACGAAAAATGCCGCGGAAAGCGTGGCTACGAACAAGCCCGCCGCAGTGGCTTGCGCGGTATACAAGAGCAAGTCCTCGCCGAACGGCGCGCCGCGCACCCGCCAGTAACACAATGCGACGACCAAGGTCACCGCGACAGCCGTAACGATCACGCTCTCGCGTTCATGCTTCAAGCTGTTCAGCACCGTCGTGAGTACGCCGAAGATGGCAAAGCCGCCGAAACCGATGGCCAGCAACTGGAGTGAGCCCCCACCGAGGGTTGCGGCTTCCGGCCCGAACACCAAGTACAGCAAGCGATCGCTGAGGCCGGCGGTCACGCTGACCATCAGCCCGGCGAGCACCAGCGCCAAGCGCACGCCCGTGCGCACGTAGCGGGCGACGGCCTCGCGATCGCCATTGCGCGCGGCGCCTGCCAACATCGGGAACAAGATGAACGTGATGGCAATCAACAGCTGATACGGCAGGAACGAGAACAGCTGCGTCGCGCGATACGCCCCCACTAGCGGATCGGCGGCGGTGGCTGGCAAGCCCTGGGCGAGAGCGGCCTGTGACGCGAAGCGACGCAAGAGGGTGAGGTCCGCCTGCAGCAGCAGGTTGAACAGCACTTGGCCGAGCAACACGGGCAAGGCAAAGGCCAGGTGCGACCGTACGCTGATCGAAGAACGGCCGCGCTTGCCGATGCCGACCAAAAATAACGCCACAGTCAAGATCAGCGAGGCACCACCGGCAAAGCCGACGGTCGCGCCCTCCACCGCCAAGTTGTAACGAGCGAACACGAATGCGCCGCTGATCAGCCCCACCGTTCGCAGCGTGCCGGCGATCACATCGAGTGAAGCCTGCGCGACGAATTTACGTTGCCCGTTGAGCACGCCGATCAGCGGTGTGTACAGGCCGTACGCCAGCATCACCGCACTCAAAATGCGCAGCGGCCCAACGACGTGACGTGCACCCATCGATGCCGCGATGAAGGGCGCGAGCAAGTAAAACCCGCCCGCGAGCAGGACCGCAAATACCGCATGCACGGTGAACACGCGACGAACCGTGCCCGCCTCGGTCTCGGGGCTGGCCTGCGCGACAGCTCGGCTCACACTTTGAATCGAGGTGGTGGTCACCGGATTGTAAGTAATACCGGCGATTGACAGCACGCTTGCCAGAGCGCCGTAGCCATCCAAGCCGAGCAAGCGTGGCAACGCGATTTGCTGCACGAGCCCGACGACGATGAAATAGACCTTGGCAAATGCGACCGCGAGCCCGCCTCGACCGGCCGCGCGCGTCACCTCCGCGGCGGAGGGCGGCTGGCTTGCCGCTTGCGCCGCTTGCGCCGCTTGCTTCGCGGCTATCGCAGTCTGAGATGCAGGCGTCGTCACACCCGCGCTATGGCATCCGGCCCGCCGATCCGTCAACGGCTGAAGGCCGAAAGTAGTCGCTCAGTAGCTGCCGCGCGGCCGAAGTGCGTCCAAAATTTCCCAAGAGCCCGTCAAATCTCGGGCGATTGCGCGACTCGCGTCGAGAGTGAACGGATCTGCTTGACCTTCGAACTTCGGCGACTAATGTCTCGCGTCCTCACAGATATTCCGACTTAGCTCAGTTGGTAGAGCAGGCGACTGTTAATCGCCGGGTCCTAGGTTCGAGTCCTAGAGTCGGAGCCACTCGTTACTTAATTTGGAACCCTCCTCCCGCGGTAGGTTAACCGCGCCACCATCGAAGAACTCGAAGCCCAGCGGCTCGCTGGGTCCGCGGTAGACGATGCGCCGGATGACGAGGGGCATCAGCTCGCGTCGTTCCTCTGGCTTAGCTGCCTCGTAAAGCAGCCGAAGATCACCGATGACCTCCGCGGCCCGCGCGCTGTCGATGTGGCCGCGACGCAGCTCGGAGAGCTGTTGCTGCGTCTCTCGCAGGTCGTGCTCGACCAGCGCCTTGTCGGCCGTGAGCCGTTCCAGCTCGCGCGTGACCTCGGACAGAGCGCCGAGCCCCGACACCTTCAGGACTTCGACCAGGTTGCTGATCGGAGCAGACAGCGCGGCGACTCGTGCTTTCAGCGCGCCCTCCTGCTCCTGCAGCGCAGCCTGGCGCTCGCCGCAGGCGGAGTTGGCCGCCTCCACGCCTTTCGCGACCAGTTCGGCGGCCAGGCTGAGTTCATCCAACACTTCGAGGACTTTGGCCTCCATCTTGTCGGCGTTGACCTGCTTGATAGGGCAGGCAGCCCAGGTCTTCTTGAAGGTTTGGGCGCCGCGGTAGTACGGCACCTTGCGGTTTCCGCGATTGACGTAGTGCGAACTGAGCCGGGTACCGCAGTGCCCGCAATGGAGGATGTCGATCAGCGGGTACGCGCGCTGCATGTTCGCATTCGAGCGCCGCTTGATCGGGAGCATTCCCTGCACGGTGTCGAAAAGTTCACGCGGGATCAGTGGCTCCTGCGGCCCCCGGTACCATTTGCCGTCGTGCCGCAACTCACCGACGTACGTCCGGTTGTGGAGGATGTAGCTGATGTTCGTGTTGTTCCAATCGGTCTTGCTGCGGTTCTTGATGCCGAGCGCACGCAGTCGGTGTCGAACGACGGCGGTCGATCGCTCGCGCGCAAACAGGTCGAAGATCTGACGTACGACGGCCGCCTCTTCCGCGGCGACCTCGAGCTTGCCGCCGTTATTCGCGTATCCGAGGCCAAGCCGCCCCCGAGCCACATGCCCTTCGCGGCCATTGTTCCGCGTTCCGAGTCTATCCTGCCCACTGTCGAGCGGCGTCACCGACTGAGACGACGAAGCTCTTCACGCCGCCTAGCTTGAGTAGCTGTCGCAAGCAACTTATTGAAATTATTGAAGTGCTTAGCGTTGCACCGATGCCAACCACGACGAGCGTAAGCACTGGCAGGCGAATTCGATGGGCTGCGGCGGCGTGTGCGCGCCGCGTGCTATGCGTAGCAACGAGCATGGCTAACGCGCTGAAGTTTCACGCTGTCGTTGAGGGTAAAACCCTTCGTCTTCCCGATCTAAGCGCTTTCGAGGGAAAGCGTGTCGAGGTCATCGTCGTTGAAGACGAAGGCTCGGAGCGCCCCATGCCCGCTCGCACACGACGGTTCGGAACCATGGCAGGCGAAATCGAAGTCGCTTCCGATTTCGACGCTCCGCTGCCCGAGGATATCCAGGTCGGGTTCGACGGCGGTGTCGAGCATTGAGGTACCTGCTCGATACGCACATCTGGTTGTGGCTGCTGGATTCACCAACGAAGATTGCATCACCCATACGGACGGCGCTTGGGGCGGCGGACGAGCTCGTTCTGCCGGTGGCGTCAGTCTGGGAGATTGCAATCAAGGTCAAGCTTGGAAAGCTCGTTGTGCAAGGTGGCGTCGACGCTGCTCGCCAGGAAATGCTTACGGCAATCGGAGCACGCGAGCTGCCCATCACCTCTACGCACGCCTTGGCTGCCGCGGATTTACCGGCGCTTCATCGCGACCCGTTCGATCGCATCCTCGTTGCACAGGCGATCGTCGAAGGACTTGTCCTGGTGACGGCGGACGAGATGGTTCGCCAGTACAGCGTGCCGACTCAGTGGGCGCTGTAGTTCTAGCGAGACCCGCGAACGCCGGGATTGCCTACGTCGCCACGTAGGGCGCGGCTTGCCGTGTAGCAACGTGCGTTAGAGTCGTCCGAGAACCGGGGTCACACGCGCACGGCTGACGCCCACCTGTCGCGCGAGCTCGGCCCGATTCGCGACCTCGCCCGCGTCGAGCATTCGGCGCCATTCCCCGGCGCGTTGCTTTGGGTCTGGCCGCACTCGTCGGGCCTTACGCTCTTGAGCCGGCCGTCCGAAATCCACCAGAAATCCCGTAAACGGGTTCTTACTTGTGGCGCTGTTAGGGAGCAAAATCTCGCAATCGTTCGAGTTGGGTGTTGACCAACCCGCGGCGGAAGAAAGAACTTGAGGCACCGTAGTCGCGCTTGCAAAGGCCAGTGGCGCTTCGCGTGCAGCGCCGTTCGCAACGGTTCTGCGACGTCGGAGAAGCCATGATGCTCAGCCTCTTCGTGTGGGAGGCGCAAGAGCTCGCCCGATTGTGACGGGTCGGCGCCGGCGGCCAGCAGCGCCCGAACCACTGGAGCGCTGCCGCTGCCAGCGGCCCGCACGAGTACGGTCTCGTCATAGCGGTCTGCCGGATTGCAGTCGGCGCCGAGCAGTACCTCGACTGCGCCGAAGTGGCCGTTTCCTGCTGCTGCTATCACCGCGGTCCGGAACTGGTCGCCGTCGGTCTGATCCACGGCGGCCCCGCGCTAGAGCAGGAGCCGAAGTACTTCGGTATGGCCGAACGCGGCCGCACCGTGCAACGCAGTTTGGTCGGTTTGATCGAGAGCATCGACCGGAACACCGCTATCCCTGCGAACGGCCTCAAGATCGCCACGCTCTGCGAAGTCATGCAGCTCTCCTTTGCCAGGAGCACGCGCTCGTCGTGCAGCAGTTTTGGAATCAGTGGCCAAAAAGTCGCTGGCGGTGAGCGGGTCGCTCATTTGTTCGAGTTTAGCTCATCGTACGACCCCGGCCTACGGTTTGCCGCTGCGGTGGGTCGGCACTCGCCGCAGCGAAATCCACGACCACGCAGATCGCAAAGTCCTTATTTGAGGAGCTGGTGGGAGCAAAACTCGCGCGAGTGTCCGGGTTCGGTGCTGACCAACCCGCGGCGGAAGTAAGAACGCGGAACGTTCTACACGGGCAGGATCAACACGCTCGGGAAGTGACGCTGGAGTCGCTTGAGATGGTCGACGTCAGACGTGTAGACGATGCCGCCGCCCCGCAGCGCGGCAGACGCCATGACGATCGCATCTGCGATGGTCGATCCTTTGACGACGCCGAGTGCTTCTCCGGCGGCGCGACAGAGCGAAGGCGGCATGTCTTCGACGACGACGGCCGCCAGAATCTCATCTCGAATGTTGCTCTTGCCGCGCCACCATTCGACATAGACGACCGCGGGTACGATCGGGAGAAACCCGCGGCGTACGATATTTCGAAACGCTTCTGTTGCGCGCTGCTTGCGGCGCTCGAGCGCGATCAGCATTCCGGTGTCGAAGGTGAACGTCACGCAGCCTTTCGGCGCCTTTTCTTGGGCGAGGTGACCCCTTGCCACTCCGCCTCGATTTGCTCGATGGTTTCGGCGGTCAGCGGTGGAACGCCGTACTTGTCGAAGTAGGCCTTTGCGCCGTACTCGTCCGCCCCGCCGCTCTTGCTGTGGCCGTCCGCTCGACCGCGAGGTACTCGGCGCCCGTGAGTAGCGTCGGCGTGGCTTGGGCAATCAGCTCCAGCCCTCGTCTTCCTCGTCGAGGGCTCCCCTTTCGCGGAGAATTCGTCGGGCCCGCATGAGTTCTCCGTGTCCCTTGCCAGGATGTCGAGCGCGTCCGATCGGGCTTGCGACGCATGCCAGCTTGGCGCGTACGGATCGCGATCGCGGCGGAAAAACAGCCGCAAAAGGCGCTGGCTTTCCTTTGACGAGCGCTGGCACGTCTCTCGCTAGATGCGGCACTAGGACCCGTGAGTATCGATCTCCTACTCAAAAAATACTTTCTCGGCATCGTGCTGGCGTTCATTGCGCTTGCCGCGTACTTCCAGGCCGCCGGCGCCACACGGCTGATCGGAGCGGCGTTCTCTGGTCCCGCGAGCAGGGCATCGCCGTCGCGGGTCATGGCCGCTGCAGCAACGACTACGACGCACGAGCGCCGGACTGCAGACGCGATCATTGCTCGCAACCCCTTCGACTCGGTCACCGGACCGCTCAACGCCGCGAAGCCTGCGTTCAAGGACGCGCGAGTCCTGGGCAAGAGTCCGGTCGACACGGATCCGCTGACTGCGCCCGTGTGTGACGCGCCGACCGTGTACATCGTCACCGAAGCGGACGATCCGCTTTGGTCGGTCGCTGCTTTGCAGGCAGCGGATGACCCGCGTCCGCGCATGCATCGCGTGGGTGACGACGTGGGCGGCAAGAAGGTGGAGTTCATCGGCTACAACCCGCGCGAACACACGCCCGCGGTTTGGCTCTCGTCGGGCGGTACGCTGTGCCAGGCAATGTTGTTCAAGACCCAGCCCACCTTGCCCGCGGGTGCGGCATCCGCCGGACCAGCGCAACTGCAGCAACTCCCGCCGATCGACAATTCCGGCGGTTTGTTGGCGGTGGTCAAGTCCAAGATTCAGAAGGTCAGCGACACCGAGTTCAACCTCGATCGCTCCGTGGTGGACATGATCTTGGAGAATCAGGCTGAGCTGATGAAGTCCACGCGCATCGTACCCGACACGAAGGAGGGCAAGGTGCTCGGTATTCGCCTGTTCGGTATCAACTCCGGCACGCTTTTGGCCTCCCTCGGGCTGCAAAACGGAGACCGCCTGGAATCGATCAACGGCTTCAACATGGGCAGCCCCGAAAAGGCTTTGGAAGCCTACGCCCGACTCCGAACTAGCTCCCAACTAGACGTTACCGTGAACCGCCGCGGCGCTGGCGTGTCCATTGTCCATCACATCAAGTGACCCTTCGCCCTTGGCGAGCTGCCAAAGTGGTCGGCGGTCGGCGGCGCCTGGTCTGTCCTTCGTCATCGTCCGTCTTCGTTGTCGCTCGGCTTGACGAATGCCGATATCGGCATATGATGGCGGTCATGGCTCGAGCAGCGACGACTTCGGACGTCTTCAACGCGATCGCCGAGCCGCAGCGCCGGCAGATCCTGGTGCTGCTGCGGGCGGGCGAGCGACCGGTGACCCAGCTGGCTCAGGAGCTGGGGCTGACCCAGCCGGGGGCGTCCAAACACCTGCGGGTGCTCCGAGAGGTCGGGCTGGTGCGGGACCGCAAGGCAGGCAAGCAGCGCCTGTACGGCCTCAACGCCCGCGAGCTGCGACCGGTCCACGAGTTCACCCGCGGGTTCGAGCGGTTCTGGAACGAGAGCTTCGACCGGCTGGAAGCGTACGTACAGGACCTCGAGCAGGCAAAGCAGAAGGAGTAACTGATGGCAGTGACAGGACGAGACGTGCGGACACAGTCAGCGACGGTAGACCGTGAGATCGTGATCTCCCGGGCCATCAGTGCCCCACGGGAGTTGGTGTTCGAGGCGTTCACCGAGGTTCGGCATCTATCCAAGTGGTGGGGACCGGAGGGGTTCACCACCACCACGCAGGCCTTCGAGTTCCGCGTCGGCGGTGAGTGGGTGTTCGTGATGCATGGACCGGACGGAACGGACTACCAGGAGTGGATCTCCTGGACCGAAATCGCCCCACCGGAGCGGATCGCGCTGCTGCACGGTGAGTCCCGGGGCGATCCGAACGCTTTCGAGTCGGTCCTGACGTTCGAATTCGATGGTGCGGCGACCCGCATCGAGATGCGCACAGTGTTCCCCAGTAAGGAACTGCGCGACGAAGCGATCGAGAAGTACCACGCGATCGAGAGTGGCCAACAGACGCTGGGCAACCTGGCTGTGTACGTCGCCGAGCTCGTTCGGAAGGGAGCGGAGGGCTGATGGCCGGGAGAGTGTTCTTCAGCGTAACGATGTCGCTCGACGGCTTCATGGCGCCGGAGGCGGTGCCCGTGGAGCACGTCTTCTCGCCCGAAGGTCAAAATGACCCGAGGGTCCAGCGCTGGATGAAGAAGTGGTCGGAGCTGCAGGCGTGGGCGTTCCCGCTGCGGTTTTTCCGGGAGAACCTCAAGTTTGGCGAGGGCGGCGAGGAAGGCCTCGACAACGAGATCGCTCGGGCGACACACGAGCGCACGGGCGCGAGCGTCATGGGCAAGCGCATGTTCGACGCTGGCGAGCGGTCATGGCCCGAGGAGGCACCGTTCCACACCCCGGTGTTCGTCGTCACCCACACCCGGCGCGAGCCGTGGGAGCGGCTGGGTGGGACCACGTTCCATTTCGTCAACGACGGCATCGAGGCCGCGCTCGGCCGGGCTCGCGCCGCCGCCGCTGCCGTCGACCGCGACGTCCGTATCGCGGGCGGCGCCGAGACGATTCTGGAGTACCTGAACGCCGGCCTGATCGACGAGTTCTCAATCGCGCTGTCGCCCGTGCTGTTCGGCTCCGGAATCCGCCTGTTCGAGGGCGTAAACGCGGCCCGCGTGGCTCTGGAGCCGATCCGCGCGGAGCCGACGCAGCGGGTCACTCATCTCACTTACGCAGTCAGACAGCGGTAAAGGTCCCCACTTAGTCGCGCACCCGTATGATCGCTCAACGAGGCACCAGCGTGCGCCGGCTGTAAATGTCCGGTCCTTCCAAGCCCAAAGGGTGAGGTGCGCTGTAGGAAGGAACCAGAACGGGGAAGAACCCCCGAAAGGACCCAGCCATGAGCCAACCCGCCTCCGCAGCGAACGCCTTCACTGCACCGACACCGGTCATCTCGAT
>DATEPG010000629.1:0-26552 GCA_035273265.1 Polyangiaceae bacterium | reverse complement strand
GTCCGAAAAGCTGCCCAGCCAGCGTTGCATCCGGGCTTTGGCAGCTTCGACTTCGCCCTCGCGGCCGTTGAACAGCCAAGCTCGGGGCCAAACGTAAGGAGCGCCCGCGGCGCGCAGGGCATGACTGATGGAGTCGACCTCCAGCTCACCAACCCCGGTTTGCCGTTCGGCCAACTGCGTCGCAACCGTGAGCAATGCGGCGTCCGCCTCACCACAGGCGCTTCTCAGCGCGCGCTCAGCGGCATCGCCGAGCGGGCCGAGCGCAGGTTGGGGCGACTCTGTTACCGACGCAAATCCGTTACTTCCGGGCTGTTCCGCGGCGGCGGAGGCGGCGGGGTACGGTTTGCTCGGCGCCGGTAACGCGCCGGACCCAGCGCACGCGACCAAAGTGCCGCACAGGGCGGCGGCCGCGTGTCGGCTCGTGACGGCAACCATCGCTCCTATCCGGCGAGCCAATGCTCAACCGAGTAGCGGCTCGCGCCCTGCATAGCGAGACAAAAACGGCGAGGCGACTGCGCTTTTCCTGCTCTCCGGTTCAGGTTATGGTCAAGTGCCCCCATGGGCCGGTTCACCACAGCAGCGAAGGTTGGCGCTTTCGCCTTCGTTACGCTTCTGGCCGGCATTCTCATCTATCGCTTCGTCTCGAAGTCCTCCCGCCAGGGCAACGGGTATGTGGTCTACGCGTTGCTGCAGGACGCCAGCGGCATCGCCAAGCTCTCGCAAGTGCGCATCGCTGGCATCAGCGTCGGCAGCGTAAAGAGCGTCCGGCTCGAGAACAACCGTGCCCGCGTCGACATCGGCATGAACGACGACGTGAAGCTCTATCAAGATGCTGCCGTCGCCAAGGTCGCTTCCAGCTTGCTGGGCGAATATTACCTAGCGCTCACGCCTGGCACCGAGGGCCGCCCCGAACTCAAAGACGGTGACCGCATCAACAACGTGATCGAGGCTCAGACCACCGACGACATCATGCGTCAGGTGTCCGACATCTCGAAAGACGTGAAGCAAGTCACACAGGCGCTGGCTCTTTCCGTGGGCTCGGAGCAAGGCCGAGAGGACATCAAAGCGACGCTCAAGAACCTCGCACAAGTGACCGAAGCACTGAACCAGACGGTGCGCGAGAACCGCGAGAGCATCAAAAATATCCTGATCAACGTCGAGAACGTCACCAACAAGGGCGCGCCCGAGGTCCAAAAGATCCTGGAAAATGTCCGGGAAACGACCAACGAGGTCAGGCAGCTGATGGCCGCAGGTCAAGCCGACCAACCCAAGTCCGAGGGCGAGATCCGTCAGATTATCGACAAGGTGAACCGCGCCAGCGACAACCTGGAACACACGCTCAAGAATTTGGACGGCGTGACCGGTCGGCTCGACCGCGGGGAAGGCACGCTCGGGCGCCTCAGTAAAGACGAACACCTGATCAACCAGGTGGAAGGCGTCGCTGACGACATCGGTGACTTCGTGGGCGGCATTTCGCGCGTCCAGACGATCGTCACGATGCGCACCGACTACCAGTTCCTATCCAGCACGGTGAAGAGCTACGTCGAGCTTCGCATCCAACCGCGTGAAGACAAGTATTACCTGATTGAAGTGGTCAACGATCCGCGAGGCCTCACCCACTTCGAGCAGATCGACGTGGACACGACCAATACCAACCAGCCGCCGCACTACCGTGAAGTGCGCACCGTTACCAAAAACTCCCTGCGCTTCTCGTTGCAGTTCGCGCAAACGTTCGGCCCCTTCACCGGCCGCTTCGGCATCAAAGAGTCCACCGGCGGCGTCGGCCTCGACACGCTGCTGCTCGATAATCGCTTCGAAATCCGGCAAGACCTGTTCGGCTTCGGTGAAGTCGTGCTGCCGCGCTGGCGCATCTCCCTCGGCTACAATTTCGTCAATCGCATCTGGCTGTTGGGCGGCGTCGACGACATCCTCAGCGCCTCGCGCCGCGACTATTTCGTCGGCGCTCAGCTCCGCTTCAATGACGAGGATCTGAAGACGATCTTGCCGTTCATGCCCAAAGTCGTGAACTAGACGGCGAGCGCGCGTGGCTAGCTGGGGCTGACGGTCACGCGCTCGGTCGCGTGCAATTCGCTCCCGGGCTCACAGCAGCTTTGCCAGCTGCGTGAACGGTTCGATCAACGGGTGCTTCCCCCAGAAGGCCAGGTGCACGAGCGCGCCCATGGCCGAGATTAGGAGCGACACCGAGCAGCTGGCAATCACCAGTTTGCGCAGCCCTGGCGAGAGCTGCGAGAAAGATTCGAGCACTTTCAGCGCACCCAGGAACAAGAGCGGAATAATCGGCGCCAGCAAGCGTGGCCCATAGCAATAGCCACCCCACCAGCAAAACCAAGACCACATCAGCAAGCAGTACGGGAGTGACATGCCTACGACCAGCCAAGCTTCACGCCGATGGCTGCGAAACAGCGCTGGAAATCCGGCCAGGGCGACCAGCAACGCCGGGCAGAATGGAATCAGCCCGTGCTGCAGGGAGAATAACCCGCCCAGCGCTCCGGTCAGCAGATTACCGCTTACCCAGGGCTGCGCCGTCCTCTGCGGGGAGCCGAAAAAGAGTTGGTTTTGGTACAGCACGAGCACGACGCTGAGTGTCACCGGTAGGGCGAACAGCGTCGCGCGCTTGGCGTCGCGCGCCAGCACGCGATCGATGAACAGCGGCCCCGCCAGTAACGCAAAGGGCGGCTTCATCTGGATGCCGAGCGCCAGAAATAGGCCGGCCAGGAAGAAAGCGTTTTTGCGCGTGGCCAGCGTCAGCGCGCCCACCGCGCACAACGAAAGCCAAGGTTCGGTGAACAACATCCGCCCGTAGTGCCAAGTGGGACTACCCAAAATCGCCAAGAGCGTGGTGGCGTTGACCACGCCTCGATCGTTCGAGAGCCCGCGTAGCAACTCGCGTAGCAACAATGCGCAAGCCAGCGTCGCGAGGGTCGACCACACGATCGCCGCGTGCTCGACCCACGCGCTACCTCGCGCGGGATAGACCAGCGGCGCGAGCAGCAGCGGCAGCCCCGCAGGATGCTGCGAGTATTGTGGCTTACCTTCGAACTCGCGGGGAGCATCCGGCTTGCGCTCGGGCAGCGTCGGCGGCGGAGCTGCTTTGCCCTGAGCGTCGCGGGCATAGTCGTAGACCGAACTCCAATCGCGAAAGCGGCCATCGCTGCCATACCAAGCGACCTGATGATCGATGGCTGCGCCGATTCGGCCCGCTCCGATTTCGACCGAGCCCTGCCGCGCGCGATCGTAGTTGTTCGACAGGTCGAGATCGTGGTCGTTGACCAGGCTGCTCAGCATCACCAGGTAGTGCGGCTCGTCACCACTCGTCACCAGCGGCAGGCCGAGGAACGGCACGTCGTGCGCGCGAGAGAGGGCCAGCGGCAGAGCCAGCGCGATGCTGAGCAAAGCCAAGAACAGCCGCTCGGATGCGAGTCGTCGAAACAACGAGTTCAACGGCTCGAACTCAGAAGGCAATCCGAAAGCCGACACCACGCGGAGTCGAACCCGGGGCGGTAGGCTCGACAAACGCTTGCCGCGAGCCGCTCATGGCTGCGGGTTCGGGTATGCCGTGAACGTCGGGTGGTGGCTCGGGGGTAAAGCTGACGCTCGCTCGATCCGCGCGGTAGGTGATGAAGAAGATTGCGGTGGCGCCGGCGAGCACCCCACCACCCACGGCGAAGGCGGCTGGCGAGCCGTTGATGGCGCCCACGGTGACGAACACGCCGCCGATGACTCCGCCCAAATTCAACGCCAACCAGGCGGCTGAGCGTGACGCTGCGCGCGACTGATACTCACCGCGCAAGGTGCCCGGTCGCTGCAACGCCACTCGGCCGTCGACCGCGCGACCATTGAGTGCGACCTGGTACTCCCCCGGTGACAGACGGACGTCGCAGGGCGAGATGCACCAAGTGGGACTGCCGTGCCCGGACTCGACGTGCGTCGAAAACGTCAGCGGAGCTCCTTCGCTTCGCAGGTACACGCGCAGCGACGGGGAGCTAGTAGGCTGGGCCGCTGGCGCGCTCTGAGCCTGCGCCAGGCAGGGGTAGGCGACGCCTGCCACGCAGAGCAGCCCGCGAACGACGAACGACATGGGTGCGGGTGTACTCTGAAGCCCTCTGCTCTTCAACGCCCCGCGAGCTCCACGCGCGCTGTTCATCGCTTTTACTCTCCCCACATCACCCAGCCGAGCAGCTCAGCCGTCACTAGCGCAGCCGCTGCCTCTTTCGCGCCGACCGAGCGAGCTTCGTGACCCGTGCGGTACGACATCAGGCGCTCGACGGCCTGATCGATCGTGAGGCGTTCGGGGGTCAGCGTGGAGACGTAGATCAGGGAGGCAGGGGCAGACCCGCGTTCGCGCGGGTGGCGGACCGCCTCGCCGCGGGGGCCGGGAAGGATCCGTTTCTTGCCGTCGGGCAGCAGCGCCCTGGGTTCACCTTTGGCGCGCACGATCGCGCCAGCCATCATTGGGCTGGCCAGGTCGAGGTCGAGCGGGAACTCGACGCGCTGCGGAGCAGTGCCGCGATAGAAGGTAACCAGGCCCTCGGACCAGCCGCACAAGGTCGCGACGCGATCGCGGCCTTGGTCGCGAATGGCACGGAAAACGTCCACCGCGTCGACCATGCCGATGCCGATCAGGGTATCGCCCAAGCGCCCGCCGTAATTCGAAAGCGTGCCCAGCGCGGTCTCGAGTTGTTCGCGAGTCAGGCGGCCGCGACGGACTAGGTATTCGCCGAGCAGCTCTTCGCGTTCCGATGAAGCGACGTGGAGCAGGCGTCCCTTGTCGAGGTAGATCTCCTTGCGGCTGATATTGCCGGTGTTCGAGCTGCGCTCGATGAACACAGCGCCGCTTTCGCCCTTCTGGCGCATATGCGCGAGCACGTCCAGCATCGGCGTGTCTTTGAGCAATACCTGGTAGTCCGGGATCCCGGGCTCGAACAGGCGGCTGGTGGTGGCGGTGGTGGAAGGCAAGAGGTGCCGCCCGAGCTCGTGGACATCCCGGATGAAGCGATACTCCTGCCCCATCAGCGAGACTTCGTCGTCACCGCTGAGGTCACCGGTGGCGATCATCTCGATCAATTTGGCGAAGGTTACTCCGGCGACGGTTTGACCATCGGCGCGTCGGATGTTGGACAGCGACAGGGTGGCCGGCGGTTCACTGGGCCGCGTGGCTCCGCTCACCGCCGGCAAGCCGCCGCTGCTGCGCGCGCGGACGGCGCGCATGCGTTGCACCGAATCACGCACTTGGCCTTCGATTTGACGGGCGAGCTGGCTCGAGTCTTTGGCCCAGTTGACCCACTCCGCGAGCGTGACTTGTAGCTCCTCGGGCGACGGTTGTTCGAACTCGCTGAGCGCCGCGGCGAACTCGGCCGCGTCTTGGAAGCGCGCATCCGGATCACGCGCCAGCCCCCGCTCGCACAATTGCAGGATACCGTCGGGCAAGTGGCTCGCGGCTTCGCGCAGCGGCCCGATATTGACATCGCGGATCGCGAGCAGCACCGCGAGCTGCCCGCTACCGGGGAAGACGCGCTCGCCGATCAGCATTTCGCCGAACACCGCGGTCAACGCGAACAGGTCCGCGCGGTGATCGAATGGCTCGCCTGCCACCTGCTCCGGAGCGAGGTAGCCAAATTTCCCCTTGAGGCCCACGCTCGGCTGGGCTGGCTTTACGCGTTGTTCGAAGCGCGCGATGCCAAAATCCCCGAGTTTGATCTGGCCGTCGATCGACAGGTAGATGTTCGAAGGGGTGACGTCGCGGTGCACGATGTGTAGGGCGTTGCCGTCGGCATCGTGCGCGGTGTGCACGGCCGAGAGTGCGCTCGCCACGCGCATGGCGATGAACGCCGCGAGGCCGACTGGGAACTTTCGTTGCTCGGCGTCCGCTCGCCGCAGTAGGCGGTACAGATCGACACCCTCCACGTACTCCATGGCCAGGTACGGCTCGTCATCCACCATGCCTGCGCCGAACACGTTGACCACGTTGCGGTGCACGACTGCTCGGTGGAGGGCGGCCTCACGTTCGAGCGCGTCGAAGTCGCCGGTCTCGCGTGCGGCGCGGAGCAGCTTCTTTACCACCAGGCGCGATGCTGGTTGGATGCCGAGCTTCGGGCGCGCCAGGAATACCTCCGCGCTTCCGCCGACGGCGATTCGCCGTTCCAGCACGAATGGCCCGAATGGTTGCTGGGCCCCGGCCCCTTTGCGGTCGGTTGCCACTGCCTTCTATTAGAGCGGCTTTCCGCCGAGCGCGACAGCGAAAAGGCACCGGAGCCGACCCGGCACTGCGCTGCTAGCGCCGGTTCTGCCAGCGATTTACGCAAAAACGACACGTCTTGATACCGGTTCGGGGTGTGGGAGCCGTGCTTCGGCCTTCGGGCGTAACTTGGTCCTCGTCGTCGGACGCCAGGGCGGGGCGGGTGTAGGTGCGCGGCACGCCATTTTTCCGGCCTGGGGTTTGGCCAGGCTGGCTCGGTAGGCCGGATTTCGTCAGGGACCGGCTTCGATGCCGTAGAAGTGATAAAGGGCGGCAATGCTTGGCGCGCCCATGCTTCGGTTCCTCATCAGGTTCGCGCTGGTAGTCATTTGCGCGTCGCTTGCTGGTAGCTGCAAATGCAGCCACGAAGCCGCCAGCTTGCCGCCCAAGACACCGACCGTGCGGCTTTACCTGGTGTCATCGCCCGCCGGCGCGCTGGAACCGTGCGGCTGCGTCAAGGATATGCTGGGCGGCGTCGATCACTTGGCTTCGTTCGTGAAGAGCCAGTCGGGGGACGCGCCGCATAGCGCGCTGCTCGGCGCGGGGCCTGTGTTCTTCATGAACACCACCCTGGTCAGCGAACGGCAGACGCAAGACACCTGGAAAGCGGACGCGCTCGCGCGCTCGTTGGGAGCGGCCGGCCTGCGCGCCTGGGCGCCCGGTGCCAACGACTGGGCGGGCGGCGCGGACTTGTTCGGTTCACTCGCCAGTGCGGCCCAAGCGGCCCCGCTCGCTTCGAACTTGAAGGGGCCGGGCTTGCAAGCCGTGCGCGTATTCGAGCTGGGTGGGACCAAGGTCGGCGTCGCGGGTGTGAGCGTGCCGCTGTATCAATCCAATTTGCCGACGGGCGTCAGGTCGCTCGACACGCTGAGCGAGCTCAAGAAGGCCAAGGCGGCGCTCGATAGCCAAGGCGCACGGCTCAGGATCCTGCTTACGGCCATGCCGCGCGGTGACGCGCTCCGCTTGATCGATCAAGTGCCTGGCTTCCAAGTCCTGCTGATCGGAAAACCATTCGATCAAGGTGAGAGCAATGACCGCCCGACCCCACCCCAGGTAGTCGGCACGACCTTGGTCGTGGAGGCGCCAAACCACCTGCAGGCGCTGGGCGTGGTCGATTTGTTCGTGCGTGATGACCGATTCGAGTTCGCGGATGGCTCGAACACCGCGGCAACCGTCGAGCGCGAGAGCCTGACCACGCGCATCGCCGAACTCGATGCGCGGATTTCGGCTGCGACCCGCGCGGGTAAGACGTCCGACAGCGATTTGGCTGCACCCCGCGCCGAGCTCGAGCGGATGAAGGCTCAGCAAAGGGCTTTGTCAGCGCCCAGCGCTCCCGCGCAAGGCAGCTTCTTTCAGTACCGCCTGGTCGAGGTGCGTGACGCGCTCGGCACCGAGCAAACCGTGCACAGCTTGATGGATGGCTACTACAAGCGCGTCAACGATCACAATCACGACGTCTTCAAGGATAAGCTGCCGTTGCCTGCGCCCGCCGGTCGGAGCCACTACGTGGGCGTCGAGGTGTGCAGCACTTGCCACAAGAGCGAGCGTGAGTTTTGGAACCGCACTCAGCACGCGTCGGCGTACGCTACGCTGTCTTCAGAACACAAGGAGTTCAACCTCGACTGTGTGAGTTGCCACGTGACCGGCTACGATCAGCCCGGTGGCTCGACTGTCGTGCACGTCGAAAAACTGCGCAACGTCCAGTGTGAGGTGTGCCACGGGCCCGGTTCGCGCCACGCGGATACGCCGCTCGCAGAGAAGTCGATCACGATGCCGGAGCAGAGCTTGTGTGCTGCACAATGCCACCACGAGCCGCACGTCAAAGCGGACTGGAGCGTGATGGCTTCGTGGGCGAAGATCATCGGGCCCGGGCATCAACGAGCGCCGGGACACTGAGGAAGCGATCTTTCCGGAACCGCTTTCATAGCGGGGAAATGTATCAATTTACAGCCTTACAGAACTTTCCAGTCCAGATGTTCGATGTCCATGGACTAATCCGTCTGGACTGCGGATCAGATTTGCGCGGACTGTCGAGAGTGGTGGCTCGCACCCTGTCGGCAGGTTACTTTGATGCGCGATGACCCACGACGAATCCGCTCACGATAGCGAGCACTCCGAAGACCGCTTCTACGCGCAATTCGATTCGCGCGAGGTCGAGCTCATGACGCTCGACGAACTGGCCGCTGCCTTCGAGGCCGGGCAGATCCATGCGAACACGTTCGTGTGTCGCGAGGGCGACAGCGAATGGCTCACGCTCGCTGAGGTCGCCGGTTTGGGTGAAGAAGAAGAGGAAGCCGAGCCGGAGCCTGCCGCGCCGGTGCTCGAGCGCCGCCCGCCGATGCCGGAGCGCCGGCCGGAAATGCCGGTCGCAGCCGGAACCCGCCCGCCGATGCCGGAGCGTCGGCCGGAAATGCCGCAGCGTCGCCCCGAGATGCCTACTCAGCCTGCCGCGCGCTTTCAGGCGCAGTCGGTACCGCCCGCTGCGCCCAGCGCAGCGGCGCCATCGCACAGCTTTGCGCCAGTAACGAGTAACGTCGATTACTCGAATCTCGATTTCGATGAACTGGCCATGCGTCCCAAGCGCCGCTGGGGCCTCGTGCTGGCCGCGGCCGCAGTCCTGGCGCTCGCCGGTGGCGGCACGGTGTTCGCTCTCAACGGTGGCGGTAGCGCGTTGGCTTCGGCCATCCCGGACAAGGCTGCGCTCGCGTCCGCGGCAAGCCACAGCCAGGCTTCGCTCACGCTCTCCAACATCCAGGCCAAGCCCAGTGAGCCTGAGCCGGCTGCGCCGGTGGTCCCTGCCACGCCCGAGCCCGCCGCAGCCGCAGCTCCCGCTGCTGAAGCCCCTGCAGCAGCCAAGAGCAATGGGCTCAGCGAAGACATGAAGCAAGCGTTGCTCGCTTCGGACAAGACGCGCGACTCCAAGAAGGCGAAGAAGGCAAAAGGCCGCGCGACGACCGCGAGCGCTGCTCCTCGCCGTGGCGGCAAAGTGGCAAGCGGCGGCGGCGGCGGCTTCAAGTCGGGCGGCAGCGCCTACGATCCGCTCAACGGCAAGCTCTGAGCGTCTGAGCGCGCCAGGGTCACCGACCGTGGCGACCGTGTCACTGCTTCGCCGCTAGCGCGATGAGGCAGTGATAGGCCGCGTACTTGTACGACTCGGCGAGGGTCGGGTAGTTGAAGACCATGTCGATGAAGACGTCGACCGTGGCGCCGAGATGAATCGCCGTCTGCCCGATGTGCACGAGCTCGGTCGCTCGTTCGCCAATCACGTGAACACCAATCAGCTTGCGCGTCTTGGCGTCGACTAGCAGCTTGGTGATGCCTTCCAAGTCGCCGGTGATCTTACCGCGCGCGTTGTTCTCGAACAGCCCGCGTCCGGAAACGTAGTCGATCTTCTTCTGCTGGCAGGTCTGTTCGGTTTCTCCGAACGAGCTGACCTCGGGGATGGTGTAAATGCCGTACGGCATTTCGGCGGCGACCGCCGTCTTGTAACCGAAGCCGAAGGCGTGGCACATCGCGACCCGCCCTTGCTCCATCGAGACCGAGGCCAACGCGGGGAAGCCGATCACATCGCCGGCCGCGAAGATGTTCGGAACCTTCGTGCGAAATTGGCCGTCGACCGGGATGTAGCCGCGTGAATCGGCCGCCAACCCGACGGACTCCAGCCCGAGATCCGAAACACAGCCGGTGCGCCCGGCGGCAAACAGAAGCTGTTGGTTCTCGAGTGTGCTCCCGTCCGTGAGCGTGGTGATTACGCCGCCGGGCGAGCGCACGACGGTGGTCCAGCGCTGGCCTTGCAGCATGCGGATGCCGAGCTTGATCATGGCCACCTTCAGCCGAGCCACGATCTCTGCGTCCAAGAAGGGCAGGATCTCCGTTCGGGCGTCGACCAGCGTGATGCTGACGCCCAAGGCTGCGAACATGCAGGCATATTCGCAGCCGATCACGCCGCCGCCCAGGATCGTCATCGAGCTCGGCAAGTCGTTGATGGTCAAAATTTCGTCGCTGTCGTGGATCCAAGCGTCCGCGAAATCGATGTCCGCGGGGCGATGAGGCTTCGAGCCGGTTGCGATCAGAATGAAATCCGCGCTCATACGCCGTTCGCCCGCGTGCGAGCTGACGGAGACCGTGTGCGCATCCAAGAGGCGTCCGCGGCCCTCGACGTAGGCCACGTCGTGGTGCGCCAAGTTCTTGCGGAACGAACGCGACTCGGCAAGGCTGATGGCGTTCTTGCGTGACATCAGTCGCGGCAAGGTCGCGTTGCGATCGAGCTCCAGCGCCACGCCGTACAGCGCACGCGCGTGATAACCCGACAGGTAGAGCGCGGTCTCGCGCAAGGTCTTGCTGGGCAGAGTACCGGTGTGCACCGCGGCACCACCAGGTTCCGGTTCGCACTCGACGATGGCGACGCGCTTTTTGAAAAAAGCTGCCTGCGCGGCCGCTTTCTCGCCGGCTGGGCCGGCGCCGATCACGATCAGGTCGAAATGCTCGGATTCAGTCACGCTTCCGAGCTTATCCGGAGACGCTTCCAGTCTCTAGTCCGCAGCATGTAGGTGCACAGAAATCGCTGGGTATTCTTCGGTGTAGAGTGGCCGTTTGGAGGCCTCAATGAAGCCAGCGGAGCCGTCGATCAGCGAGCCGTTCATCCGAGTCGAACTGTTCAAGGTGGGTAGCACGACCGTGACCCCCACCACGCTGGCAATTGCGTTGGTGATCGTGCTTCTGAGCTTCCTGTTCTCGCGCGTGGTTCGCGCGGGCATGCGTCGCTTCTTCCAACGCAGTGGCTTGACGCTGACGGGCGACGCCGGAGCGATGGAGCGGCTGGTGCACTACGGCATCGTGCTGGTGGGGATCCTGGTTGCGATGCGCACCACTGGGATCCGGCTCGACGCGCTGTTCGCAGCCGGCGCCGTGTTCGCGGTCGGCTTCGGTTTCGCGATGCAGAACATCGCCCAGAACTTCGTTTCCGGCGTGATTTTATTGTTCGAGCGTACGATCAAGCCGGGCGACGTGATCGAGGTGGGCGGGCAGATCGTCAAGGTGCAACAAATGAGCATCCGCGCCACCATCGTCCGCACCTTGGACGAAGAAGACGTGATCGTTCCGAACTCTTCGCTGGTGCAATCGAACGTGAAGAACTTCACGCTCGAGGACAACCTGTATCGCGTGCGCGTGACGGTGGGTGTGTCCCACAGCTCGGACGTGCCCCAGGTGAAGGCCTTGCTGGAGACTTGCGCCCGAGCCATGGATTATCGAGAAAAGGGCTTCGAGCCGCGGGTGCTCTTACTCGGCCTGGGGGCTTCCGCGCTCGAGTTCGAGGCATCGGTATGGATGCGCGATCCTTGGAACCATCGCATTGCCGGCTCCAAGCTGAGGGAGGCAATTTGGCTGGCCTTCAAAGAGCAGCAAATCTCGATCGCGCTTCCGCAGGTCGACATGCACCTCCAGCCTCCCGTAGCCGAGAGCTTACGCCTACTTTCCGAGCGCAAGACGACCAACGCCGCGTGAGCGTGAGCGTCGGGTTCACCCGCTTTCAGCGCGCCTAACACGATACTGGAGAAGGCTGCATTGGCGGCCTGCGAAAACGCCGGATGCACGGCTTGCGTGCGCGTGTGCGCCGATCAGCCCTCTGTTCGGGGGGCATCGTGGGCGGACACGCCTTCGCTTTTCGTGCCTCTAGCGCTTCGACTCGAGTTCACGACTCAACCACCAAGCCAGTGAGAACGGGAATCATCATGTCATGCAAGCGAGTTTCCATGTTGGGTTCTGGGGGGATTGTCGCTCTGCTGCTGGCCGCCTGCAGCGGTCAGCCCGCGAGCGACTCGAATACTGGTCGCGAGCGCACGCTCGGCTCTGGAGGCGAGCCCAATCATACGACGCGAATCGCCGATGATACTCCGACGGCCAACGCCCCCAAGGCTCTCGACCCCGCGCAAATCAGCAAGTGGGAGACCTTGTTGGAAAAGCCTCCGCGCTATGCGTTCAAGCCTGGGGTGAACGAAGCTGGGGAGGTCACCCAGGACTACCAGGTGACGGTCGTGCCGGCGGATGTGCAGATGCTGCCGACGAAGTTCAAGCCGACGAAGGTGTTCGCGTTCAGCGGCGATGTGATCAAAGAGGGATCGACGCAGCCGGTTGCCTACGAGTCGAGCCCCGGTGCGACCTTCGAGGTGAAACGCGGAACGCCGGCCCGCGTGAAGTGGGTCAACAAGCTCAAAGAGCACTTGTTGCCCGTGGACCCAACCCTGCACTGGGCGAACCCGAACAAAATGAAGACTCCGACCAGCCCCTTCCTCGAGTTTCCCAAGCTGTATGCCATGGCGCAGTCTCCAGTGCCGTTCGTGCCGCACGTGCACGGTCTGGAGGTGAAATCGGCGTTCGATGGCGAACCAGAGGCTTGGTTCACGGCTGACGGCGGCCCGCACGGGGACAAATACCAGGGCGACTCGTACGAGTATCCAAACTCACAGCCTGCGACGGCGCTCTGGTATCACGACCACACGCTCGGCATGACTCGCCTCAACGTCTACGCGGGCCTGGCCGGCATGTACATCATCCGTGACCCGGCGGACCCGCTCGACCCACCCGAGCCGCTGAAGAGCGAGAGTAAGCGCGAGAGCGGGGAGGCCGCGCTGCCCGACCACGCACACGAGATGCCGCTGGTCATTCAAGACAAGTCGTTCAATACCGATGGTTCGCTGCTCTATCCGGCCGCAGGCTCCAGCGATCACCCGTATTGGTCGGGTCACTTCGAGGGTGACACCAACGTGGTGAATGGCAAAGTGTGGCCGAAGATGATGGTCGAACGCACGCGCTACCGGTTTCGCGTGCTCAACGGCGCGAACAGTACCACCTACGATCTCGCGCTCACGAGTGACCCCTCGAGTATGCCTCTCGAAGATCCTAGCAAGGGTCCCAAGCTGACGGTGATTGGGTCGGACGGTGGCTATCTCGCCGCGCCGCTCGACACGACGACGCTCAGGCTTGCCCCGGGCGAACGGGCCGACGTTTTGATCGATTTCTCATCGGTAGAACCCGGAAAATTCGTCACCCTGACCAACACTCGGTCCAGCGCGCTGGGCGAGGTGGTCCGCTTCGTGGTTCCGGAGGACGCTGGCAAAGCGCCTGCGCCGCCCTCGGTCCCGCAGGTACTGAGCGAGCACCCGCCCAAGCTCGAACCCCAGCTAGACAAGCTAGGCAAGCCGACCAAGCGAACGGTGACGCTGAACCTGGCCCCGGACGGCAGCTACCTCTTGAATGGGCAGATGTTCGATGGCGGACTGAGCGAAGAACCAAGGGTCGGTTCGACGGAAGACTGGGACATCGTCAACATCTCGTACAGCGATCACCCCATTCATCTGCACCTCGTGCAGTTTCAGATCCTGGAGCGTCGCCCCTTCGACGATGGGAAATACATCGAGGATTGGAACGCGCTCAACGGGGAAGCACTGCCTCGACACGACGCCCCCACGAACCCCAACGCCGAAGACTACTTCCCTAAGGTCGAGCCGCTTCCGCCGGTCGAGCCGCTTCTGCCGATCGACACCGGCTGGAAGGACACCGTGGTCGCGCCAGCTAGCCAGGTCACTCGCATCCGCGTTCGCTGGGCTCCACAAGACGCGAAGCTCACCACGCCCGGTACCAACCCCTTCAGCTTCGACCCCACCAAGGGCCCCGGCTACGTCTGGCATTGTCACATGCTCGAGCACGAAGACAACGAGATGATGCGCCCGCTCAAGTTGGGCAACTAGCGCTGCGCGAGGCTCGCGGCGAGCAATCGAGCTCGCCGCGGACGGTCTTGGGACGCCGAAGGCCGCGTGCTACGCGACGCGTTCAGTGACCATCGAAGGACTCTCGCTCCCGCAACGAACTCCCAGACGAGCCAGAGGAGTCAGACGCGGCGGCCGGAGTCGCGTTCAGAAAGCGACCGCGCCGGTAGCTGATCACGTACACCAGGGCGAGCAGGAAATAGGTCAGAGCCACGATTTGCCACAGGCCGACGTAAGTGGCGTCCTTGGACAACACGAACAGCACGCTGGTCGGAACCTGAAACCCGGCGATGACGAGGGTATCGAGCAGCAACGCGCGCAGAGTCGCGCCGGCGCCTTGGATCGCAGAGCCGAGCACGATGCCGATGCCGAGACCGACGTAGCTTGCGCCGACCCACTTCAAATAGCTCAGCGCGGGTCGCAGCACGTTCGGATCCGAATCGAAAAAGCCGATGATGCTCGAGCCGTAGATCGTATACAGAATCGCCAAGGCGCCCATCATGGCTGCATTGCACATGGCCGCGTACCAGCCGCTCAGCTTCGCGCGCTCCGGGTTTTGCGCGCCCAAGTTCTGCCCGACGAAGGTCTGCGCCGCGCTGCCCCAGCCCAAGCCCACGAACAGAGCCATGGTTTCTAGTCGAAAGACGATGCCGAGCGCAGTGGTCGCGCTCTGATCGGAGGGCGTGGTGAAGGCGCGTGCCACCAGGGAATGGATGATCAACATGGCCACGATGCGCACGACGAGCTGAGCGCTGGAGGGCCAACCGACCTTGACGATGGCAGCAATGGTTTCGCGCTGGGCGGCTAGACGCGAGTTCGGCAGGAACAAGCCGAAGCGCTTCATCAAGATCGCGATCAGTGGCAGGAGCACGACGAAGCGCGCGATGATCGTGGCCCAGGCCGCGCCCATCAAACCCATGCGCGGGATCCCGAATAAGCGCGCCAGCGGGCGACCCCAGGACAAAATGGCCGGAGCATCGCCCGGGCCATAGACCATGATCACCGCCAAGATCAGGTTCAGCACGTTCGATCCGATCAACAACCCGACCGGCGTCTTGCTGCTGCCGAGCGCGCGTTGCACGCTGACCAGGTGCATCAGTAGGAAGATCGTGAACGAGCCCGCCAGCATCACGCGCAGGTAGGGCACGCCTAGATGGGCAACTTCGCCCTTGGCTCCGACCAGGGTTCTCAGTACGAAATTCGCGCCAAAACCGCCGACGATGCCAAAAAACAACGAGAGCGAAGCAATCACGATCAACGATTGCCAGGCGATCGCTCGCACGGCGTCCTGATCACCCTCGCCGACCTTTCGGCTGATCAAGGTCGCGGTCGCTACGCTGAGCCCATAGCTGACGATGGTGCCTAGGGCGGCCAATTGATCGCAGATCCCGATCGCTCCGAGCGCGGGGCCCGCGGTGGCGCCGCCCAAGCGCGAGATGACGAAGGCATCGACCAGGTTGAATGCGGTCTGCAGGCCCATGCCCAGCGCAAGCGGCGCACCGAAGCGCAGCACCTCGCGTCCGAGCGGTCCGGACAGGATTCGTTCCGCGGAACGATCGGGCACGTTCACACACCGTCCAGCGGATCGCCGGCCCGTTCGCGCTCGAAGCAATGATCGGGGATCTTGCGGCTCTGTCGCAGCAAGGCGGAGCGCACCACGAAGCCCGCGGTCACTGGGTCGTGATAACCGCTCGGGCGTTTTTCCTCGGACTCTCGATCGGAATAGTGCAAGCCGATGCGCGACATGAACAGCTCACGCACGTATTTGCCGACCAACGAGGAGAGACTCACCAAGGGATCGGCTGAGTCGGCGTCGCGCACGAAGTGCAGCTCGCCGATGCCCGGAAAGCGATAGCCGCTGCGGGCCCGACCTTCGCCCAAGATGGCGTGCAAGCGACCCGAGAGCGGTCCAAAAAATTTGGAGTACTCGGCGATACCGCCGACTTTTCCACACACGGCTTCCAGGTCGCCGCCGGCTTGCGCCCGCAGCTCGAGCACGAGCTCCTCCATCGCGTTCAGATCCGCCACGAAGCGATTCGTGCCGCGCTGTTTGGCGTCGTTCAGATTTTTGGTGCAAACGACGCTGCTGCGCACGCTCAGCAGCTCTACTCCGCGTTCGGCCAGCGCGTCGCGGTGTTTTGCAACGCGCAGTACGTCCTCGGTCTCGGCTAGGAAGCCCTCGCCGTGGTCGTTCCAGCATTGTCCCGCGACGTGCGATGCACAGCGCTGCTTGAGCTTGTTCGAGCCTTCGAGCGACAATCGTTCGAACAATTGCGCCGGCGAATTCACCGGCACTCGAATGAGTGCGCGGGCCCAGGCTTCGCCCAATGCGACATCCGTGTGCGACATCAAGCGCTTCGAGTCGTCGAGATCGGCGCGGATGGCGCGCGGCAACTTGCGACTCAAGGTGCGCCGGCCGCGTTCGTTCACTCGCGCCAGAACGGCGGTCACGACCAGCGGCCCCAGCCGCGCCCCGAGCCCGTTTTCGTCGGCACCGACGCGAAATTCGAATGGCAAGGGGACGGACACCGGGGCGAGAGCCTAGCCTCGCGTTCAGGTGCGAGCAATGCGCCGATGCGCTTCAGGGCCCTCGAATGGTGGCTCGATCGCTTTTGCGGAGGAGAGCCCTAACCGCCGGCCACCGGCGGAATCAGCGCGATCGTTTGCACACCTGCCAATAGTTCGGAATCTCCGGCGAAAGCTTCGTCCAGCGCGACGCGCACCGAGGCCATTTTGCCGCTCAACGCCGGACGCACCTGCTGCAAGTGCGTCACGAAGTCGCGCACCGTTCGCACCTCTTCCGGAAGTTCCAGGGCTTCCTCGCTCAGGCCGAGGAGTTCCCGAAGCGCCGCAAAATAGAGGACATTTACCACGCGGCCGAGTCTAGCGCTGGCCCAGGCTCGGGGGGAACTGTGTTATGTCTGTCGATTCTCGGAGGTTTGCAAATGACGGAACGTAAGACCGGGCTGGGTCGGGATGTGTACTTGGCTCTTGCCGCCGTTGGCTGGGCTGACGGACAACTCGACCAAGCAGAGGCGGATGCCATCGTGCGCACGGCGTTGGAGGAAGGGCTCGATCTCGATCAGATCGCCGAGATCGAGGAGGCGACCAAAAATCCCATCGATATCGGCGTGATCGATCGCAAAAACCTGTCCAAGGAGGATCGACTGTTCGTGTACGGCGTAGCTTCCTGGATCACTCGCTTGGACGGGGTGGTTAGTTCAGCCGAGCAGACCGCGCTCGAAAAACTAGGGGACGCTTTGAAGCTGCCCGCAAAGCCTCGGACCGTCGTGGACGGCATCGCTCAGGACGTCGCGAACATGTCGGATGACCGCCCCGATCGCTACGATTTGCTGGCGCTGCGTCGCATCATTGCTGAGCGTTTGGCGCTGGGCCCGAAGAAAGACGAAAGTTAGCGCAAGCGCGCACGGTGCAGTCGCCTCCGCGCTCAGGCGAGTAGCTCGGTCTTGGCGACCGGGTAGCCTTCGGGGCGACGCACCGAGTAGGACAACGCCAGGATCTCCACCAAGACGACGCGATAGACGGTGTGCACGTCGTCTACGTCGATTTCTTCGGCGTGGGCATCGAGGGTCGCGTCGATGTGCTCGTGAATGTAGGCGAGCACGTGAGGCTGCTCCATCGCGATGACGTCGTCACTGTCGAGGGCTTCGGCTGGATCGGCGCGGCGCAGCTCTTCATCGAGCGTGAGCAACTCGTCCGTGGCTTGCAGCTCCTCTTCCTTCACTTCATCGATGTACGAGCCGTGGGTGCGCTCGAAGGCGAGCCAGACCGTCAGGGCCAAGAAATAGCCCAGCGCCAGCGCCGTCTCGTCGAGCGGCTTGCCCAGGGCGTCCGCCACGTGAGCGGCCAGGGCGGGCTGGGCACGCTCGAAGCGCTCGAAGGCTTCGTCGAGCTGCGAGCGCGCCTCTTCATCGTCCTCGGCGAGGTTGTCGCGCACGGATTCGAGCGCATGCGATGGCAGGGTCGCGTACGAAGGGACGGGGCGGATGGCCGAACGACGAACCCACACGATGATCAGAGGTCTAGCATGCCAAGCGCCGCATGTGAAAAGGTCACGCGCCCGGACCAATAAATGCGAAATAGTGCGCCGAATGTTTGAATCGCGCCGCTCACGAGGCCAGGGCGAGAAATCAGCAGAGCACGCGAGCGTCATGCGACGTCGCCTGGCGCTCTGGTTCGGACTTGGGGCCGTGGGTGCAGGTGTGCTTCTGGCGGCTTGGTTCGCACTCGTTGCACGCGACAGCGAGCGAGCTCTGCCCGGTGTCCATGTCGAAGGACAGGATGTCTCGCGCCTCACGCGCGCCGAGATCGCGACGCGCGTCCGAACCTGGACAAGCCAGCGAGCCACGCAGAAAATCGCCCTTTCGGTCAATGGCACGCGCCTGGTCCTGGAGCCGCAAGCGGTCGGCTTCAACGTGGACGCCCAAGCAAGCGCAGCGCGCGCGCTTTCGGTAGGCCGCAGCGGCGGCTTTTTTTCGCGCGCCTTCGCGTTCTTCTCGCGGATGATACGCGCGGAGTCGGTTCCGGTCGAGCTCGCGCTCGATACCAAGCGGGTGAGTGAGCTCGTGGACGAGTGGCAAGCTCGCGCGATCGAAAATCCTCCGTTCGCTGGTGGACTGAGCATCGAGGGCAGCAACGTGACTCCGCTCTATCCGCGGACAGGTTCGCGAATCGATCGCGCGCGCGTTGCCGTGCAACTCAGTGATGCGCTGCGCAGCGGTGCCGATCCGGGGCCGCTGGCGTTGCGTAGCGAAACCCCGCGCGTGGAGCGAGCCGAGGTGGATCGCGTCGCCGACCAGGCACGTGCAATGCTCAATCGTGAAGTGGTACTCAGCACGGCGGATGCGACGCGCCGATTTTCGATCACGCCGGTCCAGCTCGGTACACTTTTGCGAGTGCGCGTCGACGGAAGCGCGACGAAGCTCGAGCTCGAATGCTCTCCGGAGGCGACGCACCTGCTGCTCGAGCCACACCGGGCAGAGCTCGAGCTACTGCCCAAGAGCGCGCGGTTCGTGATCGACGCGCAAGACCGCGTGCACGTCGAGCCCGGCCACTCAGGCCTGCTTTTGGACGCCCGCGCGGTGGCCGAAGCGGTCTGTGCGGCCGCACGAGACGGCGCGAAAGCCGCGGAATTGCCGCTCAGCCCAGGGGCCGAACCGGGGCTGTCCACCGCATTCGCCGAGCAGGCGGGCATCGCCGGCCTAGTCGGCAGCTATACGACGAGGCACGCCTGCTGCCAGCCGCGCGTGAAGAACATCCACCACATTGCCGACATGCTCGATGGCACGTTGGTACGTCCCGGTGAAACGTTCTCCGTGAACCAGTTGGTCGGCCCACGCACGATCAAAAATGGCTTCGTGCCCGCGCCGAGTATCGAAGACGGCGACATGGTCGACACCGTGGGCGGAGGTGTGAGTCAGTTCGCGACCACGCTGTTCAATGCGCTGTTTTACGGTGGTTACGACATCGTGGAGCGGCAACCCCACAGCTATTGGTTCCAGCGCTATCCGATGGGTTACGACGCGACTCTCAGCTATCCGCACCCGGATATCGTCTTCAAGAACGACACGAACGCGTGCGCGCTGATCAAGACCGCGTACACCGAGACGAGCATCACCGTGAAGGTATACGGCAACAACGACGGGCGCCGAGTGCGCGCCGAGGTCTCGGACAAGCAAAACATCGTCATGCCTTCGGTCGAGTTCATTCCCAATCCGCGGCTCGACGCGGACGAAGAGAAGACCCGCGACGGCGGCATCATCGGCTGGACCGTGACCGTGAAGCGCACGCTCACTCACGCCGACGGGAAGATCAAGGAGGAGCGCCGCAAGGTGACCTACAAGCCGCGGGCGCGCCGGGTCGAGGTGCACCCGTGCCGCATCCCAGCGGGCGAACCGGGCCATACCGGTGAGCGCTGCCCCGTACCGGAGAAAGAAGACGCGGAAGGCTCAGATGCGGCCGACGCTGGCGCGAAATAGGCTGCCCTTGCCGCGCAGCGCGTAGCCCGGCTCTGCTGCAGCGATGAACAACGCCTGCCCTTGGCTGAGGGCGTGCTGCTCGTTCGCACTCTCGACCGTGACCTGTCCCTGCTGGCAGAGCACGATCTCGGGGCCGCGCCGGTCGATCACGGTCGGGCTTTCACCGGGCAAAAGTTGGAAGCTCTGTAGCTCGAACTCGCTGGCCGGGGTTCGGTACACTCGAGCGCTACCCTGCATTTCCCCGCGCAGCACGTTCACCGGGCCGGCGTCGAAGCGAAGCACGTGCAAGAGCTCTCGATTGTCCACGTGCTTGGGCGTCAATCCGCCGCGCAGCACGTTGTCCGAGTTGGCCATGATCTCGACGCCCACTCCTTGCAGGTAGGCGTGTAGGTTGCCGGCAGGCAGGTAGATCGCCTCGCCGGGTGTGAGGTTGACCAGATTCAAGAGCAACGCGCTAACGATGCCGATGTCACCGGGATAGAGCACGCCGATGCTCACGGCCCAGGAAAATTCGTGTTGGAACGGGCCGTCCACCGCAGCTAGCAACGTGCAGCGGTCGAGGGTTTCGCGAGCCAACTCCGCGCGCCGCTCGGCGGATAGTGCGAGCAGCGTAGAGAACAGTTGAGACAGGCCGTCTTGGGTGGGCAGCGCCTCCAGGATTTCCACCAGGAAGCTGACGTGCGGCAAGTTCAGCTCGCGAAACAGCGCCAGCGTGTCTTCTATCTTGCGAAAGCCACACAGGGCCGAAAACGGCGTCAGCGCGCACAAGAGCTCTGGCTTGTGGTTCTGGTCCTTGTAGTTCCGGACCGGCGAATCGAGCGCGACCCCTCGTGCTTCTTCGGCGGCGAAGCCAGCCGTGGCTTGTTCGATCGTGGGGTGAGCTTGGAGTGAGAGCGGCGTCTCTGCGGCGAGCACCTTGAACAAAAACGGAAGACGAACGCCGTAACGCGCGACCACATTGGCGCCCAGCATTTGCTCGGGCTTGCGCTCGAGAAGTCGCGAGAGCGGCTCACGTTCGGGCAAGACCAGCGATGGCGCCTTGTCGTGCGCTCCCATCCACATCTCGGCTTCCGGCTTACTCGACGGAACCGTGGCCCCGAGCATGGAAGCGATCGCGGTGTGCGATCCCCAGGCATAATTTTGGATCGGATTTTCGAGTAACAGCACGGAGTCCTTCCGCGCAGCTTACAACCGTTGTGCCGGGGAGGTCTCTGTCTTTGGAAAGATCAGCGCGAACGTGCCGGGCGCCGGCCGATACAAAAGGGCCTCGTTTGGCAGGTGTTCACGGTCGAAGGCTGCAAACCACGGGAGCGCGCGCCAGGCTTCGGTATTCTTCACGAATTCAGGCACGATGAGATCGAGCTCGAGGTAGCGGCCCTGACTTGCCGCGGCAAGCTGTGGCCCAAACGACCAGCCCTCTTGTCCTGGACGCGGGTAGAGGTCGTTGTGGAGTGCACCGCCGTAAGTGAGGATCAGCTCGTCGCTGGCGCCCGGCTTGGCCAGCAGTGTTTCGACGGCGCGTTGGGTTTGCTGCGCGACTAGGGTGAGTAAGCGCGCGATGCCCTCTTCGCCCGCTTTTGCAACGTTGTCGTACTCCGCGCAGTCCGGCGCTAAGGCTTGCGGTTCGATACCCAGGCGCTGCGCGAACTTTCCGAGCGTGAGAAACTCGTTCTGATTGCCCTTGGCTTGCTGCTCGGTCGCCGGAGCTTGGGTCTGCGCTGCGCGCTCGACCGTTTTTTTATTGCAGTTGGCGAGCAAGAGCTCAATCACGATGTGCTTGGACTTACCCGACACGAGCGGCAGCAGCTGCTCGGCGAAGCGACGCGTGCTCGAGCGGATGCCATCTGTCCCTGCTTGGGCATGGGCCTCACCGATGGCCAGCACCCGCGGCTGAGTGCGAAGCACATACTCGAACGCGGCCTCGGGCGTCGCGAACGCGAGGCAATCGAGCTCGCCACACGCGCGCGGTTCGGCCACTTGGGGTGGCGTCGTCACGGGCGCGCTCGCTGCCGGTGCTGGTTGCACCATCGGAGCCTGCTTCGGAAGCGGCTGCGGGGCTTCGGAAGAAGGCTTCGACGAAGCGCAGCCCGAGGCCACCAAGCAGAACAACGCACAGCGCAAGTAAGCAGTGCTCATCTCTCGATCGTACCCCGCGCGTCAAAAAAGTTCCCGAAGCCAGGCAAAAAAAACGGAAATCTGCCAGGAGGGGCGATCGCGACCCCGCAGCGCACCTCACGAAGCCCAGTGTTCCCGGCCGATCACGCCCACCCAAAAGCCCAGCACGGCAAGGTGAGCAGGAACGACTCTGATATGCACTCAGAACGGCTCGCTGAATGGACCGCCGAGTGCGTTGCCGCTCGAGCTCGTGTTCGTCCAGCCGGTAACTCGCTTCACGGTGAGCCCGACTTTCGATTCTAGCCGACGTTGATTTGAGAACGTTGAACGAGCGGAGGGATCAACCGCCAAGCAGCCAAGACGCCAAGTCCTGATCGCGTCCCAGCATCGAGGAATGCACCGCGACACGCGCGGGAAATTATCGGGTTAGCGATGAGTACACAGGGATCGCAGTTTCTATGGCGTGCAGGGTCAGATCGCAGTTTCCAGGTGCGTGTCGAGCGCTCCGAGCGAACCCAGATCTCTTCTCCCCCTTGGCGTCTTGGGTGCTTGGCGGTTTGAACTCGGGAAGTCGCTTAGCGAGCGCTCGGAGAGCCAAAGACCCAAGATGGCAAGCGGCTCTGCGGTCTCCGGGAGCCGACACAGGTCCGCTCAGCGGGTGGCCAAGATTCGGACTTGGCCGGGTGTCAGCCAGCCTTCGTTCGATCCCCATTCCACGCGATACAGGGTCGGGCGTCGTTCGCGCACGTACACGCTGGCTCCTTCGGGAATGGTCATCGAGTCGGCGGCGCCGCGCTTTTGCGGCAGGGGTTTTCCTGTTTCGTCCAGCAGGCGTGCCTCATCCGCCACGATCACTGCTGGCGAGGAGTTGAGCCGAAAATGCCGCGCGCCGGCGGTCAGACCCGCGCCCGCGAGCAGCAACACCGCGCCCATCCCAATGCCGATTGCGCCAGCCAACGCTGCACTGGTGAGTTGCACGAAGCGCCGCAAGCCGAGACCGACCGTGAGCAGTAGGGAGCCGGCGAGCGCGAGGTAAGCCCACACGTTCTCGTCGAACAGCGAGGTCGCGGCGCGTCCGAGTGAATCGCGCGCCATCACCGGCGCGCTGCCTTCACGCGCGTGACGTCGCGAGATCTCAGCGCGAATACGCGACAGGCCGGCTTCTGCTTGCTCGTCCGAGGGACGCAGCAGCAAAACCTCGCTGAGCGCCGCCGCCGCGCGTCCCAGGTCACCGGGACTGGCCGCGCTGGAACGTGCGCGTTCCACATAGGCGACGGCGCGGTTGAAGCTAGCGTCCGGATGTACGAAGCCGCGATCGGCCAGCAGTTCGAGCGTGTCGATGGCTTCGGTGTATGCGCCGCGTTTCAGCGCCTGGCTAGCCGCTGCGAAATCGCGCGCCGATTCGCTGGGCGCAGCCAGCGCGGGTACTGCGCGGAGGGCGAGCAGCCAGGTCAGCAAAACGAGGAGGAAGCGTCGCACCGGATCCTCAGCTCGGGGTCGACAATTTTTCGCTGCGCATTTCGGCTGCGTTTTTGGCGGCGCGCTGCGCGAGCTCGGTCGGGTCCACGCCGCTGCCTGCGCCTACGAAGCGCAGTGTGTCGCAGTCTTCCAAGAGTCGAGCCAAGGCCTCCGCGCGCGCGCTCGGCAAGCCGCGCTCGATCAAGGTGGTGCCGAGCTCGCTCTTCAGGATGGCGCGCGCTTTCAGGTTCAACTTGAGTTCGATGGCCAGGAATACTGCGCGTTCGACGGCCGCGACCGAGCCCTGGGTGTCTCGCGCGGCGAGCTCCCGCGCCTCGCGCAGGGCGGTTTCCAGTTGCGCGCTCAGTGATGCACCTCGCTCTCGGAGCTTCTCTCGCGTTCGCGTCGCGAAGCTGAGCGCGCCACCAGCAAACACCACGCCGAAGGGCGCGAGCAGTAGCGCCGCCCAGAAGCCGGAGCGATCACTGAGGGGCTTCAGTGGAGTGGCTTCGGGTCCCAGCGTTTCCCTGGCTCGAAGTATACCGGCCAGACGATCGTTGGGTTTTGGTTCGAGCTTTGCCTGGCTGGCGTTCGGGTTGGCCTTGACCTCGATCTCGCCCAGGTTTGCGCGGGCGATCGCGTATTGTTGGCGCTTGGGATCGAAGTAGGGGAGGGTGAGCTCACCGAGGTCGATCTTGCCCGGGTCGGTCAGGCGCACGACGTAGCTGAACGTTCGCCAACCTTGAACCAGGCCTTCTTTCACCTCCATCTTCTCGGCCAGCGCCGGCTCGAGCCACTCGACGCCGTGGCTCTCCGGCGTTTGCAGCTTGAACGGGACATTGCCGACGCCCGATAGTTTGGCGACGACCGAGATCGCTTCCCCGGCCACGATCTGGCGCGGCTCGACCGTCGCTTCGAGCTGATACGCGCCCACGTCTCCGATCTTGTAACCCGCGGGGCGCCCACGCAGCGGGGGCTCGGTGACGACCAGATCTACCCAGTTGCTCTCGCGGACCAAGGCACCGCCAGTGGTTGCCTGCGGATAGCCGCGGCCCGAGAAGCCCATCTTCATTTTACCCGCGCGGAGCGTGCCTGCGTGGAGTGGGAACATCGGCAGTTCACGCAACTTGGCCGCGATGAAACGGATACCCGAGACCGGGACCAGGTAGGCTTTGACTTGCTCGGGCCCGCTGTCGAAGGTCAAAAAATCCGCGTGCGACGGCTCGTTGGGATTTTCGGCGCTGAACTGGCCACGTCCGCCATAGGCGAACACGCGCAGGGTTACTTGCTGTCCGACTACGACTGGGTTCGGCGTCACCGTTGCGCGCAGGAAGGCGATCGGATCCGGCGCTTTGTCGACGCGCAGCTCTTCTGGATAAGTCGGCTCTTCCGGCGGCTGTTCTTCGCTGGGCTCGTCGTCGAATGGACTCCTGAAATTGAAACCGGGAGGGAATGGCGAATTGCCGCGCCCGAACGGATCCAAAAAATCGAACGGGTCGAAACCGCGCCGCGTGCGCTGCGGGGGAGAGCCGGAGCCACCCGTCACCACTTCGATCGGGATCGGACTGCCTTTGGCCTGCTCTCCCGCGAAAGTGGCGCTCGGCGGGCCCACTTTGAAGGAACCGGCCTTGCTCGCCGTGACCGTCCAAGTCAGCGTAACGCCCACACGCTGGGACATCTGCCCATTGATGATGCTGACTTGTGACTGCGGACTGCGCGAAGGCTGGCCGGCGGTCATGCCGGCGGGCAACGGCAAGTGCACGTCACTCACGGTGTTGCCGTGCTGGCCATCGGACATCATGACCAGCTGTACGAGGAAAGTTTCACCCACGCCGACCCGCTGCGAGCTGACCGCTGTTTTGACTTCCAGCGCGTGCGCGATCGAACTCGCCGTGAGCACGGTGAGCCCGATCAGACCGGCAACGGCTGTGAACGCGGATCTCACTTGTCCTCCATGCCGCCGCGCGTGCGACCCTGGATCGCGCGATTCTTCGCGTCCTGCTCTTGCATCGTCGGCGCATGCTCCAACATATCGAGCATGCGGTCGTCCTGGTTCGCGGGCTGCGGGGGCGGTTGCTTGGGCTGCTCTTTTTCGTTGCCGCCGTCCGGCTCCGCTTCGGGCTTGGGCGCAGCCCCATCTTGTCCGGCGTCCTTTTGCTTGTCCTTGTCCTTGTCCTTGTCCTGATCTTCGTTCTTCTTGTCGTCCTTGCTTCCGCCGTCCTGATCCTGATCCTTGCCGGAGTCAGGTTGCTCGCCGGAATCGGGCTCGCCGCCGTCGTTCGAAGCGTCCGGGGGTTCCGCGTCTTTCTTCTGGTTTTCTTTGTCTTCGATCCGTCGCAGCGCAATCGCGCGGTTGAACGCGGCGTCCCGGCCGATGCCATCACCGGCGTCTTCGGGCACGCCTGGCATCAAGCGCAAGGCGGCGTCGTATTCCTTGACCGCGGCCTTGTAGTCACGACGCAGGAACTCCAGGTTGCCGGCCAGGTACAGGGCGCGAGCCCGGAATTCGACGGGGTTCGTCGAGTCCGTGGCAACCATGCGTAGGACGCGTAGTGCGCAGTCGATGCCCTTGCTGCGTTGAGCGAGTTCGGAGTCCTGCTGTGGTGTCGTACCGCCGTCGCCAATCGGCTCTTCTTCGCCGAAGCGTCGCCCATAGCGTTCGGCCAACTTGAACAAGCCGAGTCCAAGATCGAAAGTCGCGTTGGGGCGCTCGCGCACCGGGTCCGGCGTGCCGATTTCCCCGTTTTCACACTTTCCCGTGGCCAGATAGGTTTCCAGCAGCGACACCGCACTGCCCGCGTCCCCGGCGTCGTAGGCGCTGATCGCTCGATCGACGCTCGGCGCGTGGCGCTCGAACAGAGAATCGGTCGATTTACCGCAGGCGGCCACGAAAACGAGCGACAAGAGCAGGCCCGCGCTGGCCGCGGCGGCGGCTTTTTTCAGCCGCTTTTTGGCCAC
>DATEPG010000628.1:0-22346 GCA_035273265.1 Polyangiaceae bacterium | reverse complement strand
CGGACGTCTACGGCATGACTGCGCGATTCGCCGACGCCGGTCACCTTTCCGTCTTGCACCACGCGCAGCAGCTTCACTTGCGCGTCGGGCGGCAGCTCGCCGAGTTCATCCAAGAACAACGTGCCGCCCTGCGCCTCGCGGAACTTGCCTTTGGAACTCTCAGTCGCACCGGTGAAAGCCCCCTTCGCGTGCCCGAACAACTCCGACTCGACCAAATTGGCGGGGATTGCACCGCAATTGACAGCGACAAACGGCTTCTGAGCACGAGGGCCCTCGGTGTGAAGCGCGCGTGCGAGCAGTTCCTTCCCGGTGCCAGATTCGCCTTCGATCAGCACGGGCACGGTGCGCGCGGTCACCTTCTTGGCGCGTTCGATCACCTGCTCCATGGCCCGTCCGCGATAGATGATGTCGCCAAACCGCGGCGCCTCGGGCAGCTCGCCCACCGCACGCGCGAGCAAGGCCGCGTCTGCGGCTCGCGTCACGCCCTGCGCTCGATCGATGAACTCCGCAGCAATGTCGAACGGCACATTTGCCGTGCGCAGCCCGCGTTGAAGCGATGACTGGAGGAGCTCGGCCGGATAGCGCGTCTTGCCAAGCAGCAGCCAAATCGCGCCCATGGCCGGAGTGCCCGGGCTCAAATGCAACGCGAGCACCACTCCCTTCCGCTTCGTCAGCTCAGCCAACACCTCGTCGACCGCCTGATAGATTGCCGGGTAGTCCGTAGGATCATCCTTCAGGTCGATGGATCGCACCGAGAGCTTTGCCGATGTGCGCGGGGCCGCCCAAGCCTCGAAAGCCTGCGCCTCGGCCGCCGCATAGTTGCAAAGCAGAACCACCTCGTCGAACTCACGTTCCTTGAGCGCTTGTCCGATCGGTCCGGTTCCCGCTTTCAGCATGCCTCGACAGGCATCGAGGTCAGTCTGTCCAATCCAGGACACGAGCACGCGCGGCACGTCGCCGACTGTAGAGGAATTCCTCCGCTCACCATAGGATTTTTTATCGTCAACCGCGCGAATCGCTGCATTTTGCGGCACGATCCGACATGGAACGCGGCGTGCTGAAGGGGTGGTCATGAACCACATCACTACCCAAGTTTCCCTCACCTCCTCCTCTGCCGATATCACCCTGCGCGACACGCGCGAGCCCACGATCGGAACCTTTGCCGAGCTGAACGACGCCCAGCGTTGCCAACTCGCCCACGATGCCTGGCAGATCGGCCTCCGGGCAGTCACGAATGCTCACCGCTTGGCTGATGAAGCCCGCTTGGGCGACATCGGCAAGACCCTGCTCGAGGCCGTTGGCCAACAACTTCAGTTGCACACTGAGCAACAAGAGCAGCGCATTCATGAAGGCCTTGCTCGCTACCTCGATCCGGAAAGCGGTCAACTCAACGAACGCCTGCGCCAACTGGTCGGAGAGGGCGGCACCCTGCCCCATCTGCTCGAACGCCAAATCGGCCCCCACAACAGCGTGCTGGTCGAGACTTTGGTCAAACACATCGGCGAACAAAGCCCGCTGTTCAAGAAACTGAGCCCCACCGACAGCCAGGGTCTGCTCGCGCTGATGAGCGAACGCCTTCAAACTGCGCTGGCGGCGCAGCAGAGCGAATTCCGCAAAGCGCTGGATCCCAGCCAGGAGACGGGCGCTATTGGCCAATTCATCCTGCGCCTGCGCGAGGAGCTGAAGCGCGCCGAAGACGACCAAGCCAAGCAACTCCGGATCGCGCTCGGCGCCCTCGACACGACCAAGGAAGATTCCCTACTCAACCAACTCCGCCGCGACACGCAGCAAGCCCGCGAACAGCTTCTTTCTGCGATCAATCCAGCTCTCGAGGGCTCACCGCTGGCGCTGATCCAGCAGACGCTGAGCGAACGCCTGGAGCGCTTCGCCAAGACCCAACAGGAGCAGCTCGCCGCGGCCTACAAGCAGAATCTGGAGCACCAGCAAGGCGTGAATGCCGCCGTGGAGCGGCTCAACGCCAAGCGAAACGAGCAACGCCGCAGCACGCTCGGTGGCGACGTGTTCGAGGACCGAGTCGTCCAGTTCGTGCAACAGGCCATCGGGCACGGCTACTTAGTCGAGAACACCAGCAAGCACACCGGATCCATCGAGCGCCGCAAGTTCGGTGATGCCGTGGTCCACTTCGCCCCCGACCACGCCTTTCACGGCGCGCGCGTTGTCCTCGAAGCCAAACGCGAAACAGGCTTCACAGCAAACAAGGCACTGCTCGAACTCGCCGATGCCCGAAAAAACCGCGACGCCTGCGTCGGGATCTTCGTGCTCGCGAAGAGCCACGCAGCCCCCGGCTTCCCCACCTTCCAACGCATCGGGCAAGACATCCTGATGACCTGGGACGACGAGAACCCCGCCACCGACGCCTACTTGGAAGCCGCGCTCATGGCCGGCCTGGCCCTCGCTGTGCGCACACGGAGCAACGCCGATGCCGGCGACATTCAGGCCCTGCAGAAACTCGAACGCCGTGCGCTGAACGAGATCGAACGCTTGGCCAAAATCCAGGACGCCGCAAAGAAGATCCGGCGCCAGCTCGAAATCATCGAGAGCGAAACCGATAGCGCCCGCCTCGGCGTACGCAAGATGGTCGACGACACGAAGAAAACTCTGCTAGCGCTGAACGTCGTGTTGGACGACGAGGAGGCGGAACGCGCGTCGGCGATCACTGTTGAACCGGCGCTGCCACCTCGGTTGTCTGCGGCCAACGACGACAGCGAGGTACTTGCCGGCGAATAGCGTCAGCTGCAGGGCTTGAACAATCGTCGCCACCGAACCGAACTTCCGACACTAGCTATTCGAGGCGAACGACGACCATTTGGATCCTTCGATGCACGGGGCCAGACCGGAAATCGGGTAATGAAGCGTCACCGAACGACGTTCGGGGCCAACGAATGCATCGACCTACGAGCACTCAACGCTGCAATGCTGACCGCGTGACCCACGCGCCTTAATCGGCGCGATCGGTGTTTCCGGAAAAATGACTACGCGCCACGACGTGTGCTTCTGCGAAGACACGCTTCTACAACAATCCACGCAACCGTGTAAACCGAGGACAGAGATGCAGACGCAAAAACGAAGTAGAGCGGCAACATGAACTCCTGCGACTTCGCTTCCAAAACAAACGAGTACATCACCTCTTACATCGCGGCTGCTGATACAAAGGCAGGTGCGTTGCTCACGTTCGTCACCATTCTTGGGACTGCCGTGGGCTTTGCCGCGCCTACCGTCCTTCGCTCCGCCCACTCGGCGGCATGCATCGTTTATGTTATCGAATGGACGATCGCTGCAGTGGTGCTGGTGTCAGTTGGCGGGACCCTCCTACACTGCCTGAAGGCTCTGTCCCCAAGTACGCCGAGCGCTGGCGCATCACTACATTCGTTCCCGGATCTCGCTACGATGTCGCCCGACGAGGTGGTTGCGCGGGTAGAAATGCTGACACCTGCCGACGCGGCGAAGAATCTCTCGCTGCATAATGTAACACTGGCTCGAATCGCTCAGGACAAGTTCAGGCAGCTGGGCCTTGCAACGCGATGGCTTGGCGTGGCATTGGCCGCGACCCTCTGTATGACATATGCATTTGCTCTCATTGCAGTCATTGCCGGTGAGGCAGGTAAGTAAAGATGGCCGAGCAGAGTCGCAGAGAACGGGTCGCAAGCTTTTACCGCGGGCCAACTTTTCTCACCGAAAAGACCGCTTCAAGCGCTTCCCAATACGCATTCCACGGCCCCGACGTTGTCGCGGCATGCGTGGTTCGGGTCGATCTCAACGGATACTCAAAGTGGGCGCTGGAGCGCCCCATCGCCGCTCGCGTCGCCCTGTTGAACGAATATTTCACAAGGGTTGTCCCACTCGTCGAGCAAAATCGCGGAATCTTTTTTCGCGACGAGGGCGATTGCGTCGTCGCGCTCTTCAGCCAGTACTTTACTCCGGGTCTCACGTACGAGGAAGTGCTGAGGTTTGCGAGGACTGCAGTAGCAAACCGCTACGGCGCCGACGCCTTCTCGGCAAAGGCCGTGATTGCGAAAGGGGATGACGTCGCAATATTTCAGAAATTTCATGAGCAGAACACACCGGATTGGTCGGCCGAAGGGCAGCCGTTCGTTACTGCAGCCCGTATCGAAGCCGCGATCGACAGTGGACCAAGAGTTTGCATCCCAGAAGCGGAGTACGACCAGCACTTCGCCTCGAGCACACCGAGCCCTGCATCGGGGGAGCGCTACTTCTGGAGGCTCAAGCGTGAGAGCCTCCAGATCGCAGGGCTGGGTGCAAAGCCCAACGGTTGGGTACCCGTCGTGTATCTGGAGCATCTGGAAAAGGGTGAAGTCGCGTAAAGGCTCGCATGCGGGATTCACGTGGCATTCGGCCATCACGGGGGGCTCGTGCTTCGAGGCTTCACGCGCAGCTTTCACACTAGGCGCCAATTTCGTATTTCACGCGGACACCGGACAATGTCGGCATCGCCAGCAAACTTACCCGCTTGCCACCGCGGCGGCAGCAAGCAGAAGACTTCGTTTCCACGCTATTGCCACGCCCCGCGTCCCTCCCCGTCCCATTGCGTCGCACTCTGACGCCTACCGGAAGCCGCCAACCGCTGTGCCGCACCAAGCGAAGCGACGGAAACGGCCGGTGTTTTCGTTGTTCTTCGCGGTCTTGGCGATGGCGCCCCCAGCAAGGATCGAACTATCGACCTTGGCTTTAGGAAAGCCCAGGTCTCGCCCTGGTCCACCAAGAGAAAACCCCAGGCCCCACGAAGCGGGACCTGGGGCCTTCAACATACCCGGCAGAAGCGTAACGGCACGTGGGAGGAACGCGCCGCTACGCCAAGATCTTAGGAATCGAAATCAGCCGAAAGATGGAGACTCAGCCGCCAGCGCGGCGCTGAAACGCGGGCACATCCCAGTCCGTATCCATATTGGACGGGAAGGTGATGCGCTCGCGCACGGGCAAAGACATCTGCTCACGCTCACGTGAGGCACCAGCGGTGGTGGCGATCGATGGCGCTTGCGGCCGGCGCGTCGAGTAGGCCGGAACCGGCGATTCGATGCGGGCGGGAACCTGCGAGCGAGCGACGGAGGGAGCCGCGCTGTCGCGGGCTTCTGGCCGAACCACGGTGGCACGACGAGCGACCTCGACCGGCATCTCCTCGTTGGCGTGCTGGAAGCCGGTGGCGATGACCGTGACCTTCAAGGTGTCGGCCATGTTTTCGTCGATGCTGGCGCCGAAGATGATGTTGGCGTCCTCGTGGGCTTGCTCTTGGATGAGCGAAGCGGCCTCTTGGATTTCCTTCATCTTCATGTCTGGGCCGCCGACGACGTTGATCAGAACGCCGGTTGCGCCGTGAACGGAGATGTTGTCGAGCAAGGGCGATTGCACGGCTTGTTCGGCGGCGAGGCGGGCGCGGCCTTCGCCTTTGGCGCAGCCGGTGCCCATCAAGGCGCGGCCCATGCCGGCCATGACCGTGCGTACGTCGGCGAAGTCGACGTTGACGATGCCGTCGAGGGTGATCAGATCGCTGATGCCGCGAACGGCTTGGAACAGGACTTCGTCGGCCTTGCGGAAGGCTTCGACGAAGGTGAGCTCGTCGTCGGCGAGCATCATCAGCTTTTCGTTGGGGATGGTGATCAGCGTGTCGACGTGCTCGCTGAGCGCGGCCAGGCCGGCTTCGGCGCGGCGCGAGCGCATGCGGCCTTCGAAGCCGAAAGGTTTCGTGACGACGCCGACCGTGAGCGCGCCGGCTTCACGCGCGAGTTGCGCGATCACTGGGGCTGCGCCCGTGCCGGTGCCGCCGCCCATGCCGGCGGTGACGAACACCATGTCGGCGCCTTGGACGATGTCTTTGAGGCGTTGCACGTCTTCCAGAGCAGCCTTGCGACCACGCTCGGGATCCGCGCCGGCGCCGAGGCCGCGGGTCACGTTCTGACCAATCGCGATCTTTTCGGCGGCTGAATTCGAGTTGAGGGCCTGCGCGTCCGTGTTCACCGTGATGAACTCGACGCCTTCCAGGCCAAAATGGATCATCGTGTTGATGGCGTTGCCGCCCGAACCGCCGACACCAATGACCTTGATGCGCGCGTTGTAAGTACGCGTTTCGTCGGCGAACTCAATGGAAAAACTCATCGTCCCATCTCCCGGATTGGTAGCTGTGGCGCGTCGTCATGAATCCGGGTCTGCCTTCCCTTGCCGCTCTTGCTCCTTTTTCGGGAGTGAGTTGGCGTGGACTCGTGTCGTCGCTCTAGAAAGTGTGTCGTGTCTGCTGCTGGGTATTCGTGACTGAAGCTAAGTAGCTGAAGTTAGCGTCGCGTGCTCAGAAAGCGGCGCGGAACCAATTCCAAAATCCGTTTTTTTGCCCGGTCGGATCGGCGGCCGCTGCCGCTTCGACGCGACGGTCTTCGTCGCTGGCGCGCAGGCCGCGCGGTTGGGCATCGGCCAGTTGCGACGCGCCGTAGCGCACGAGGCCGACGCCGGTGGCGTATTGCGGGCCTTGTACGAGTTGCACGATGCCTTTGACACCCACCGGAAACCCGAGGCGCACCGGCATACCGAGGATTTCCTCGGCGCATTCGACCATGCCCTCCATCAGCGCGGCGCCGCCAGTGAGCACGCAGCCGGAGCACAGTTGTTCGAGCAGGCCGGTTTCTTCGATGCGACGGCGGGCTTCGCTGAAGATTTCTTCGACGCGCGGTTCGATGATGTCGCTGAGCAGGCGGCGAGCGACGCGGCGCGGAGCGTGGCCACCCACGCCAGGGACTTCGATTTCCTCGTCGTCCGAGATCATGCGGCCGAGAGCGCAGCCGTAATTGCGCTTCAAACGCTCCGCCTCGGCCATCGGGGTGCGTAGGCCGGCCGCCACATCGCTGGTGATGTTGTTGCCGCCCGCCGGGAGCACGCTGGTGTGCGCGATGCCACCGTCGACGTAGAGCAGCAAGTCCGTGGTGCCGCCGCCGATATCGATTACGGCCACGCCGATCTCTTTTTCGTCTTCGCTGAGCACCGCGTCCGAGCTCGCCAGGGGCTCGAGAACGACGTCGGCGACGTTCAGATTGCAGCGTTCGACGCAGCGAATCACGTTTTGCACGCAGCTCGTGGCCGCGGTGACCAAGTTCACGCGCACCTGCAGGCGCACGCCGCTCATGCCGATCGGGTCGCGAATGCCGTCCTGGTTGTCCACCGCGTACTCGCGCGGGAGCGCGTGGAGGATCATGCGGTCGGCGTCGACCGGGATGGCGCGCGCGCCTTCGAGTACGCGGTCCAGATCCTGGCGCGTGACTTCACGGCCGCTGATCGCGCACACGCCGTCCGAGACATGGCTCTTGATGTGGCTGCCCGCGACCCCGGCGTAGACCGTCTTGATTTCGACGCCGGCCATGGTCTGGGCGGCTTCGACCGCTTCGCGGATCGAGCGCACGGTCCATTCGATATTGCTGACGACGCCCTTGCGCAGTCCGCGGCAGGGCACGTTGCCCACGCCGAGGATGGTGATGCCATCGGCATCGACTTCGCCCACCACGGCCGTAACCTTCGTGGTGCCAAGATCGAGTCCGACGACGATCTCGCTGGAAGTGAGGGTGGATTTCATGAAGGTTCAGCAGCTCCGTTTGGCAGTCTGGAATGCAGTTCGAGACTCGGCCGACGCTGCCATGCTGGCTTCCATGGGGCCAAATTTTGGCGGGTGGTTTCCGACGTTTTGTGAGCAGTTCATGCACGAACCAGTCTGAGGCGATTGCTGGGGGCTCATCGCATCCTCACCACGACGCGCTCGGGATGTGCCAGGTTGTCCAGGAAGACAATCCCGGGAGTTCGGCCTTTTTTGCGCAGTTCGCCGACGACTTCTTCGGCCATCAGCAGCTTTTTGCGCCAGGGGCCGGTGCCCAGTTCGAGCGTCACGCCGTCTTTGCCGCAGGTCAGCGTGACATCGCCCGCATCGGCCAAATGCACTTCTTCTGGCGGATAAACGCGGCTGAGGGGAATGCGTTCGAACTGGCGCAGGACCTCGAGACCGGTCTGGATGCGTTCGATTTCGCGCTTTCGGTCGCGCTGCAGGTTCTCCGGTGAGGCGCCGCTGATCAGGGGCATGTCGAACGGATCGCCGGCCTGGACTTCTTTGAACGGGACTCCCTCGTGGGTCACGAGGTATAGGTGCTCGCCCAGGGCCACGACCGCGCTGGCTTCGCGTTCGCTGAGCTCGACGCGCAGCGTGCTGGGCAAGCGCCGGGTCATTTTGACCTCGGAAATCCAGGGATTTTCCAGCAGTTTTCGTTCGGCCGCGTCGGTATCGAGGGCGAAGATGTTGAGCCCCACGCTGATCCCGGCCTCGGTCTTGAGCAGCTCGCGCGTGACGCGCTTGCCACCAACCAGGTCGACGGTCTGAATCGCGAAACGGGGGCTGGTCAGCGCGTAGTGATGCGCGCTCCAAGCGACGGCCAACGACGCGCCAACCACGACGGCCAAGCCCGAAGCCAGCTTGAGCGCAGACCAAAGCAGCGTGACGCCCGAGCGAGCAGCCGGCATTTCTGGCTCGAAATGGCGGTTGTTGCCGGCTTTGGCCTGGACCGGCCCGGGCGTGGGGCTCGCGCCCGAAGCAAAGCCTTCGTCCGGGGCGACCACCCCGCCGCCATGGATGCGATGCTCTGAGCGCTTCATGGTTGGTTCCCGCCAGCTGCTGCGCGAGCCCGCAGCCCGCTGCCCACGACGCTCAGGATCTTGTTGATGTCACCTGCGCCGAGCGCGATGATCACATCGCCCGGCCGGGCCGAACGGGCCAACTCCGCGGACATCGCCGCCCGATCGGGCGCGTATTTCACGCTGTGGTGACCATGCTGGGCAATGGCGTCAGCCAGGTGCTGGGAGGTGATGCCTGGGATGGGCTTTTCACCGGCCGCATAGATGTCGGTCAAAAACAGCTGATCGGCGTTGTTGAACGCGCGCGTGAACTCGTCGAAGAGGTTCTCGGTGCGCGAGTAGCGGTGGGGCTGAAATGCGACCAGCACGCGACCTTGGTAGGCGCGGCGAGCGGCGTTGAGCGTGGCTTCGACCTCTGCGGGGTGATGGCCGTAGTCATCGACCAGCGCGACGCCGTCGACTTCGTCGACCACGGTGAAGCGGCGGGCCACGCCGTGAAAGGTACTGAGCGCGTCCTTCACCACATCGAGCGGAACTTCCAGTTCGTCGGCGACGGCGATCGCGGCCAGGGTGTTCAGCACGTTGTGCTCACCGGGCATGCGGACGGTGAACTCGCCGAGTGACTTGTCCCGGTTGAAGGCCACGAAATTCGTGGAAAGCCCGCGATAAGTCAGCGATCGAGCGTGATAGGTAGCCTGCGGGCTGAGGCCGTAGGTGACGTGCCGGCGCTGGATGCGGGGCAGCAAATCCTGCACGTGCGGGTGGTCCAAGCACAATACCGCGAGGCCGTAGAACGGCACCTTCTCGATGAACTGCACGAACGCATCCTTGAGGATGTCGTGCGTCTTGTAGAAATCGAGGTGCTCGGGGTCGATATTGGTCACGACCGCGATCGTGGGCGTCAGGCGCAGGAACGAGCCGTCGCTTTCGTCGGCTTCGGCGACCAGCATGTTGCCTTCGCCCAGGCGGGCATTGCTGCCGAGCGCGGCCATGCGTCCGCCGACCACCACGGTCGGGTCGAAGCCAGCGGCGCGCAGCACCGTGGCCACCAGTGAAGTGGTCGTGGTTTTGCCGTGCGAGCCGGCGATGGCGATGCCGTACTTCACGCGCATCAGCTCGGCCAGCATTTCTGCCCGGGGGATCACCGGGATCCCGTGCAGACGCGCTTCGCGAACCTCTGGGTTTTCGTAGTCGATCGCGCTCGAGTACACGATCACGTCCGCGCCGTGCACGTTGTCGGCGCGGTGGCCGATGTCGATCCGCACGCCGAGCCGTTCGAGGTTTTTGGTGTTCTCACCCGCACGCAGATCCGAGCCGGACACGTCGAATTCCAGCGTGCGCAAGATTTCGGCCAGGCCGCTCATGCCGATGCCACCCACGCCGATGAAGTGCACGTGACGCACGCGACCGCGGAACATCAGACGGCCTCCTGAAGGGAGAATGGGGGCTCGAAGGCTCCAGCGCGAGCTGGGCTCGGGGCTTCGCGACGCGCATGGCTCGAAAGGCCCGCTAACCCCAAAAGATCCAGCGCGATCGCCTGCGCTGCGGCAGGCCGGCCGAGTGCGGCTGCGCGTGCAGCCATCTGGATCAGTCGCGAAGGATCGTTCAAAAGGGCGGTAATTTCGGCGGCGATACGCGCCGGTGAGGCGTCGGCCAGGGGCAGGCAGAGCGCGGCTTCGGCGCGGACCAGGGATTCAGCGTTCACGCGTTGATGGTCGCCCGAGGCGAAGGGATACGGAATCAGCACGCTCGGTCGGCCAACGGCACAGATTTCACTCACTGCGCCTGCACCCGAACGGCCGATCACGAGGTCAGCCGCGGCCAACGCGGCCGGCATGTCGGCGATGAATGGCACGACCTCGGCGCGTTCCGCAAGCCCGAGTTCAGCATAAAGACCGCGCGCAGCGGCTTCGTGCGCGGCGCCGCACTGATGCAACACGACCACGTTGGGTGCGGCTTGCGCGAGCGCGTGCGGTACGGATTCGTTCAGAGACTTGGCGCCTTGGCTGCCACCGAGCACCAGGATGCGCAGCGCGCTCAGTCGCGGTTCGTATGGATGTGGGGCAAAACCGGCGCGGATCGGCACACCTGAGCGCAGCACGACCGCGCGCTTGAAGTGCCGTTCACTCTCGGGGAAGGCGGTGTACGCGCGCTGGACCAGCGGCGCGATCAGGCGGTTGGCCAGGCCGATCACGCTGTTCGGTTCCATGAGCGCAAGCGGCACGCCGAGCGAGCGCGCGGCGAGCGACACTGGCCCGGCAGCGTAGCCTCCAATGGAAAAAACCGCGCTCGGCGCGAGTCGTTTGATCAGCGCGCGAGCTTGCGGCACGGAGCTGGCCGCCCGCGCGATACCGCGCAGCGCGCCGCTCACGCCCCCACCCCGGATGGGCAGCACGCGCAGCAGTTCGAGCTCATAGCCGCGCTCGGGTACCAGGCGCGTTTCCATGCCGCGCTCAGTGCCCACGAATACCAGCCGCAGCTCGGGCGCGATTTCGCGCACGGCATCGGCCACCGCGATCATCGGATAGACGTGGCCACCGGTGCCGCCGCCTGCGAAGACGAGCGTGGCAGTCACATCGCCTCCTTGGGCACCACCGGCACGCGGGGCTTGCGCTTGGCCGGGCTGCGCGCGGGCGGTTCGGGGGCAAAGTTGGCTTCGGTCACGAGCATCGCGCTGGCTTCCGGACTGTCCAGGCGATCGCCGCCCAGGAACGCCACACGAGCGTTTCCAGAGCCGGATTTGCGGGAAATACTGAGCAAAATGCCCATTGCCGCCGCGCACACCAGGAGCGAAGAGCCGCCGTAGCTGACGAAGGGCAAGGTCAAGCCTTTGGTCGGCAAGACCGACATGGCGACCGCCAGGTTGATCAGCGCTTGCACGCCGAACAACACCGAAATCCCGAACGCGATGTACTGCCCGTATTCGTCTTCAGCGGTCAGAGCGGTGCGCACGCCGCGCGCGACGATCACCAGGTACACCGTGCACAGCGCCAAGATGCCGATGAAGCCGAGCTCTTCGCCGATGATGGCCGAGATGAAGTCGGTGTGCGCTTCCGGCAAGTACAAGACCTGAAGCCCCTTGCCCAGGCCCATGCCGAACACTTTTCCGGAGCCGAAGCTCATCACCGATTGGAACGGCTGGTAGGCGAGATCTTGGCGATGCTCGCTCATATTGAACCAGGCGACCATGCGCTCCCAACGGTAGGACGTGAAGCGCACGGCCCAGATCGCGAACACCGAGCCGACCATGGCCAGGCCGAGGAGGTAGCCGAGCCGCGCGCCGGCCACGAACAAGAGCGTGAAGGTCAACAGCAAGAGCACCGACGCGCCGCCGAAGTCCGGTTGCTTGAGGCAGAGCACCATCAAGAATCCGGACATCAACAAATGCGGCAGCATGCCGATGGAGAAGGATTTGACGCGTTCGCGCTTCTTTTCCAGCGAATACGCCAGCCACAGCACCAGGCCGAGCTTGGCGGTCTCGGACGGCTGAATGTGCACCGGGCCGACCGAGAGCCAGCGCGCCGCGCCGCCGCCGCTGTGACCGAAGCCGATCACGCTCAGGATCATCATGACCGTGACGCCGCCGATGATCGGGTAGGTGAGCGGGCGCAACTTCCGATAGTCGATGCGCGAGAGACCAAAAATCAGAATCAACGCGCCGATCGCGTACATTCCTTGGCGCTTCAAGAAGTACTGCGAATCACGGAATACTACCGTGGCTTCGATCACGCTGGCGCTGTAAACCATGACGACGCCGAAGCCGAGCAGCGCCACCGCCAGGGCCGCCAGCACGACATCGACCGGGCCGCGATCCGGACCGCGCGTGAGCAGATTCTTGAGCGTATTCATGGGCTGACCTCGGCTTGGCTGTGGGCCAAGCGCTGGACTGCGGACACGAAGTGATCGCCACGATCGGCGTAGCTCTTGAACATGTCGAAGCTCGAGCAAGCGGGGCTGAGCAGCACCGCGTCTCCTGCTCGAGCCGCGGAAAATGCCTGTTCTACGGCGTCTTCCATGGTTCGCGCACGAAGCACAGGAACGCGCGAGCCGACCGCCGCTGCGATGATCTCCGCCGCTTCACCGATCACGACCACTGCCCTGCCCTTGGCCTCCAACGCGGCGACCAGCGGCTCATACGCCCCCTGCTTGTCGCGACCGCCAGCGATCAGCACGCCGCGCGCTTCGGACAAGCCGCGCAGCGCGGTGACCGAGGCGCCCACGTTGGTTCCCTTGGAGTCGTCATAGAAGGTCACGCCGCCCACGCTCGCGACGCACGCCATGCGGTGCGGCAAGGGACGAAAGGCGGCCAGCGCCTGGCGGATGGCGCCGGGCTTCAAATCCAGCGCGCGCACCGCGGCGATGGCGGCTGCGGCGTTGTCCAAGTTGTGCCGGCCGTGGAGCGCGCTGCTCTCCAAGTCGAACACTTCACCGCTGCGCGTTTCCGTCACGCTGCGGCCGGAGACCACGTAGTCCCCGTAGCTGCCGAAGCTCAGCAATTGGCCCTTGCCGCGCTTGGCCTGCAGCCGGCAATCGCCATCGCCCTCCGGCACAATCGCGATATCGTCCGGCGTTTGTTGGACGAACGCGTTGCCCTTGGCCTCGGCGTAGGCCCAAAAGCTGGGGTAACGATCCAGGTGATCTTCGGTGATGTTGAGCAGCACGCTGACACGTGGCTTGAAGCTCGGCACGCGCTCGAGCTGAAAGCTGGAGACCTCGAATACCACCACATCGAAGTTGCCGTTCACGGCTTCGGCGCAGGGGGTGCCCAGGTTGCCGCCCACGAATGCCTGGAGACCAGCGGCGGCAAACATGTCCCCGACCAAGGTCGTGGTCGTACTCTTGCCGTTGGTGCCGCCGATGGCGACGATCGGCGCCTCGATGAAGCGGGAAGCGAGCTCGAGCTCGCCGATCACTTCCACGCCCGCCAGTTCGGCGCGAACCAGTTCAGGCAATTGCGGCACGCCGGGCGAGACGACGATCAGCTGCGCGCTCTCGAACTTCACGCCCTGGTGACCGCCCAGCACGAGCTCGATGCCCAGCGCGCGAGCCTCTTCGGAGATCTTCGGCGCCGCGGCGCTGTCGGTGCCGACCACGTGCGCGCCGCGGGCCAGGCACAGCTTCGCCGCAGCGACGCCGCTTTTGCCCAGGCCAACCACGACCACACGTTTTCCGGCTAATTCCATCAGCGAAGCTTCAATGAAGAGAGCGCGACCAGTGCCAGCAAGACCGAGATGATCCAGAAACGGACGATGATGCGCGGCTCGGGCCAGCCCTTCTTTTCGAAGTGGTGGTGGATCGGGGCCATCAAGAACACGCGCTTACCGAAGAGCTTGTATGAGGTGACCTGCGTGACCACGCTGGCCGCCTCGATCACGAACACGCCGCCCAGCACCAAGCTCAAGAGCTCGGTCTTGGTCAGCACGGCCAACATCCCAAGGCCTCCACCGAGCGCGAGCGAGCCGACATCCCCCATGAACACTTGCGCGGGGTAAGTGTTGTACCAAAGAAAGCCGATCCCGGCCCCGATCATCGCGGCTGCGTACACCGCCAATTCCGACATCTCGGGGATGCCCGCGATGTCCAAGTACTGAGCGATCGGGCGGCCGAAGAGCACGGAACCAGCGACGTACGCCCAGACCATGTAAGCGCCCGCGTTGATCATCACCGGGCCAATGGCGAGGCCGTCGAGGCCATCGGTCAAGTTGACCGCGTTGCTCATGGCCACGACCACGAACAAGGCGAAAAACAGGTAAACCGGCAGCGGCAGTGAAATCGGATACTTATGGAACGCCAGGAACGGAACGGCCAGGCGCGTGCGCAGCGCGAGCCAGCCCGCGGGCAGCTCGGGCGTGTTCAAGAACACGTACGAGAGCGCGAAGCCGCCGATCACGATCTGCGCCAAGAGCTTGTAGCGCCCGGGTAGGCCGCGGGTGTTGCTGCCTTCGATCTTCAGGCGGTCGTCGAGGAAGCCGACTGCGCCGTAGCCCGCGGTGACCGCAGTGGTGGCCACCACGAAGATATTGCGCACGTCGGCCCAAAGCACGGTCGGGACCAGCACCGAGAGCAAGATCAGCGCGCCGCCCATGGTCGGCGTGCCACGCTTGGCGTAGTGCGAGGTCGGCCCCTCTTCACGAATGATCTGACTGATTTGCTTGCCGCGCAGCTTTTGGATGAACCAAGGCGCCACGAAGAACGACATCAGCATGGCCGTGATCGTGGCCATGATCGCGCGAAAGGGCGTGTAGCGGAGCACGTTGAGCGCGCTGGCCCATTCGTACTTGTGGCTCCAGGGGTAGAAGAACTCGTAAATCATGCCGCATGCCCTTTGGCATCGCACAGGCCGCGCACCAAGCGTTCGGCGCCTACGCCGCGCGAGGCTTTGACCAACACGACATCTTTCGGCTGCAGGCGTGAGAGCAGAAGCTCCAGAGCTTGTTCGGCATCCGCCGCGAAATGCGCGTCCAAACCAGCGCGTTTTGCCGGTTCCAGGAAGCGCTCGGCGTCGCCCATGACCGCCACCAAGAGCGCTCCGCCGCTCTCTGCGAGCCAGCCGCCGACCTCGGCGTGTTGTTCGGCTGCCAGCGCGCCGAGCTCGCGCATTTCGCCGATCACGAGCACCAGGCGCGCAGCGCGAGCACGAGCGATTTCGCGGGCGGTCGCCAGCGAGCTTTTCACGCTCGCGGGATTCGAGTTGTAGCTATCGTCGAGCACGACCGTGCCGTCGGCGAGCTCGATCGGGGTCAAGCGCCCGGGTTCGCCAGCCGCCGAGAGCGCACGCGAGACGCGCGCGGGCTCCAGCGCGGCTTGGCCGAGCCACTCCCCCACGGCGAGGGCGGCCAAGGTCGCGTACGCGCCGGCTTCTCCGAGCAGCGGGGTCTCGAGCCGGATCGCGTCCTGCGCGAACGAGGTGCGGCGCTCGATTTCGAGCTGCGAGCCGCCGAGCGCGCTGGCAGTACGCGAACGCAAGCGGTAGTTCGCGCCCTCTGCATAGCCGTAGCTCAGCGAGCGGGTGTGGTTGATGGTTTGCAACGTGCGTTGCACGCGCGGGTCGTCCGCGTTGGCAACCGCCAAACCTTCGGCAACGAGGCCGCTCCAGATTTCGCCCTCTTCGCGCTCGATGCCATCGAGATCGCCCAAGCCTTCGCTGTGTTCGATGCCGATCAGCGTCAAAACCGCTAGGTCGGGCGCTGCCATCGTGGACAGCGTGCGCACCTCACCGGGCTCGTTGGTGCCGATCTCGACCACGCCGATGCTGTGCTCCGGCCGCAAGCCGAGCAGCACGAGCGGTACGCCGATCAGATTGTTCAGGTTGCCCGAAGCAAAGTGGACCGCGCCCGGATTGAGTTCGCTGAGCAGCGCGCTGATCGCGCTGCGCGTGGTCGTCTTGCCCGCCGAACCCGCGACGCCGACGATGCGCTTGGCCCAGCGCTGACGGTGTGCGGCGGCCAAACAGCCGAGCGCTGTCAACGTGGAGCTCACCACGACGCCCGCCCCCAAACGGGGTAGCTCGCGTTCGACGAGCACGCCTGCTGCGCCTCGTTCCAGCGCCTGCTGGGCGAAGTCGTGACCGTCGAAGCGTTCGCCGCGCAGCGCCACGAACAGCTGGCCGCGCAAATCCGCGCGCGTGTCGGTGCTGACCCCGACGCACTCGGCATCCGCACCCAGCACTCGGCCAGCACACAGCGTTGCCACCTGGGACAGCGAGAATGCCGCGCTATTTTGCGGGATCAGGCTTGCCATGGGCCCCCGCGTTGGCGGCGCAAGGCAAGCGCTCGGCGCGCCTCACTGCGGTCATCGAAAGGCAGCGTCTGATCGCCGATCAGTTGATACGGTTCATGACCCTTGCCCGCGATCAGCACGACATCCCCTGGCCCCGCCTGGCTGATGGCGCGTTCGATGGCACGGGCGCGGTCGAGTTCGACTTCGTACTTGGCGTCCATCTCACGCAGCCCGAATTCCACGGCCCGCGCGATCGCGGCGGGTTCTTCCGAGCGCGGATTGTCGTTGGTCAGGTAAGCATAGTCGGCCAGGCGCCCCACTGCGCCGCCCATGCGCGGACGCTTTTGCGGATCGCGATCCCCGCCACAGCCGAACACGCACAGCACGCGGCGCGAAGTCAGCGAACGCATCGCGACCAGCACGCGCTCGAGCGCATCCGGCGTGTGCGCATAATCGACCAAGACCAAGAGGTCATCGCCCGGTTCGTCGCAGCGCTCGAGCCGTCCAGGAACTTGCGGAGCTTGCTCCAGGGCGCGCGCCGCGCGCTCGAGATCGACACCGCAGGCCTGCAAAATGCCGAGCGCGAGCAGCAAATTCTCCAAGTTGTGCTCGCCGACCAAGCGCGACTCGAGCCGAACCTCGCCCGCGGGAGTGTGAAACACACCGCGGATCCCCTGGGCATCGACGCTGACCTGCTTGGGGAACAGATCCGCACCGGGGCGCTTGCTGACGCGTGTGACCTGACCGGCCGCGCGAGCGACAAGCCGCGCCCCGAATGGATCGTCCACGTTGAGCACGCTGGCTTCGGGCGCGAGCTCGGTGAACAGCTGCGCTTTGGCCTCGCCGTATTCAGCGAGCGAACCGTGAAAGTCCAAGTGATCTTGGGTCAGGTTGCTGAACGCGGCGACTTTGAAATGCAGACCACGCACGCGCTCGAGCGAAAGCGCGATGCTGGATACTTCCATCACGAAGTGCGTGCCGCCCGCGTCACGCACGCTGGCCGCGTAGCGCGAAATGTCGTCCGCCTCGGGCGTGGTCAACGCGGAATCCACGCTCTGGCCGTCGAAGGCAAAGCCCACCGTGCCGAGCCGCGCGGGCTTCTTGCCGGCGCCGGTCAGCGCGCGCTCGACCAGCCAAGAAGTCGTGGTTTTGCCGTTGGTTCCGGTGACGCCAACCAGCGCCAGCTGCTGGCTGGGATTGCCGTACACGGCTTCTGCCGCGAGCGCCAAGCTGCGCCGCGCGTCCAGCACCTCGATCATCGGGACCGCGAGCGTGGGCACGGGCGCGCCGCGTTCGACGATCAGCGCGGCAGCGCCCCGCGCCAGGGCGGCCTCCGCGAACTGCAACCCGTTCAGCTTGCCACCGCTGCGCGCCACGAACAGATCGCCCGCTTCGACCCGGCGCGAATCTTGATGTACGCCGGTCAGCCGCACCTCGCCATCGCCGATCAGGCGCGGGGCCTCGCTTTGCAGCACGCTCAGCAGGCCGGACACCGGAAAACCGGTGGCGGCCCGCGAGGCTGGGAGGGGCGTGTGCAGGGTCATCAGGATGCTGGTTCGAGCACGAGCAGTACTTCAGAGGCGCTGTCGACCACGCTGCCCGGGGGCGGCTGCTGGTTGACGATCAGTCCGCTGCCCTTGAGCCGCGGAGTCAGACCGAGCGAAATCATCTGCTTGAAGGCTTGGCGAGCCGGCACGCCCGTCAAATTCGGGATGCGGACTTTGCCCGCGGGGATGACGCCCGAGGGCAGGACCTCTTGGATCGCGGGCCGCTTGCCTTGCGCTTCGCGCAGCGCCTCATAAGCGATGTTGGCCGGGTCGGGCGTGCGAGCGAGCACCGCAACATCCGCCTTGTCCGTCGTACGCGGGGTCAAGCCTGCCAATTTCAAGCTCATTTGCGCGACGCGCCGGAAGATCGGCGCAGCGACCACGCCGCCCGCGTGCTCCAGCATCGGCTCGTCGAGCGTGACCGCGATCGCCACCACCGGTTTCTCCGCGGGCACGAAGCCCACGAACGAGCCGATGTATTTGTCGATCGAGTAGCGACCGGTCTTGGGATCGCTCTTCTGCGCCGTGGCCGTCTTACCGGCCACGCGGTAGCCGTCGATCGCCGCCTCGGTGCCCGTGCCTTCACCTTCGGTGACCGCGACCAACATCTCCGCCACGGCGCGCGCGACGTCCTTGGAGACCACGCGGCGGCGCACGTGCGGCGCGACCTCGCGCACCACTTCACCCGAAGAGGTCGTGACCTTGCGCACCAACAGCGGTTCCATCAGCTCGCCCCCGTTGGCCAGCGCGGCCGCGGCCATCGCCATTTGGATGTTGGTCACGCCGATGCCTTGGCCGAACGCAGCCGACGCGGTTTCGACCTGCACCCAAGGCCGCGAGCGCGGGCGCAAGGTACCCGGCGCTTCACCAGGAAACGGTAAGCCCGACTCTTGACCGAAGCCGAAGCGACGAAGCGCGTCGTACAGCTTGGCTTCACCCATGCCGAGGCCGATCTTGGCCGCGCAAATATTGGAAGAAACCGCCAAAATTTGCGAAATGGTCAGCCATTCCGCAGGATGCGTGTCGCGGATCGTCACGTTGTCGATCTGCATCACGCCCTTCTCGCAGTACAGCTTCTGCGTGGGCGTGATGGCGCTGTCGGCGAGGCCCGCGGCCACCGTGAACATCTTCATGGTCGAGCCCGGCTCGAATACGTCGCTCATCGCGCGGTCGCGACGTTGTTCGGGTGAGCTGTTCGTGTAGTCGTTGGGGTTGAAGAATGGCCAGCTGGCAAGCGCCAAGATCTCGCCCGTGTACGGGTTCACCACCACCACCGAGCCACCCGCTGCCTCGAAGGTGCGCGCTGCGGCCTGTAGCTCGTGCTCCGCCACGTACTGAATGCCTTGGTCGATCGTCAGGTAGATGTTGTGACCGGCGAACGCCCGGTCGTCCTCTATCCCATCCGAGAACAACAAGCGGCCGGAGCGATCGCGCAGGCCCTTGAGCTGCTCGGCGCTGCCCTTCAGATCGTCGTTCAGCGCGTACTCGAGGCCGTCCTTGCCTTCACCGTCCGGAGCCACGAAACCGAGCAGCGGGCCTGCCAGTTCACGACGCGGATAGTAGCGGCGGCCCTCGCCTTCGACGACCAGGCCGCGGATGCGCTTGCCGTCCGTAGGATCGGAGAGTGCGCGGATTTTATCGGCCTCTTCGGCGGAGATTTGGCGCTTGAGCCAGGCGAAGCGGCGTTTGGCCAAGATCCGCCGTTCGACCTGGGCGGCGTCGATGCCGAGCACGGCAGCAATGCGATTGGCCGCGTCGCGCGCGACGACCGGCACTTGCTGCGAAGGCACGCCGCGCAAGAGCTCGACCGAGTCCATACTCACGCTCGGCACTTCTACGCTGACCGCGAGCGCGCTGCCGTTGCGGTCGTACACACCGCCGCGCTTGGGCGCGACGTGTAGGCGACGCTGGCGTTGACTCTCGGCGAGCTCTCGCCAAGCAGCGCCGTCGCCGATCATCAAATCATAGCCCGATGACACCACCAGGCCGAGGCCCAGCGCCAGCAAGCCACACAGCATGCCCATGCGCAGGCGCACCCAACGCCGACGCTTCTCGTCGCTCGGCGGCGTAGCCAGCGGCGCGGGCGTCTTGCTGGTGCGTGCGTTCACGGCTCCTCCTGCAGCTTCAGCTTGGCCAGCTCGTCGTCGGGCTTGCGACCCGCGGGTAAAATGCGGTCCGCGGTGGGCTCACTCATGCCGAGCAGCGTGCGCGCCACGAACTCGACACGCTCCGGCGTCTTGTGGCTGGCCAGCTCTAGCTCGAGCACGTGCTTCACTTCGCGCAAGCGCTCGACGCGGGCATGCGCCCGGCCGAGCTCATAGCCCAACTCGACCGATTTCACGCGCAGCCCCAGGTGCAAAATGAACGCGGAAGTGGCCGCCAACACGGCCAAGGTCCACAGGATCAAGAACACCCGTTCGCTGCGCATCAAGCCTCCTCGCCCCAGCTCGGATCGCTCGGGGCTTCGGCGTCGACGCGCAGGGCGGCGCGTAGCTTCGCGCTGCGCGCGCGGGGGTTTTCGGCCAGCTCGGTTTCACCCGCCAAGACCGGCTTCTTGTTCAAGCGATGCCAAGCCGAGCGGTCCAAGAAGGCGCGTTTGACCAAGCGATCTTCCAACGAATGAAAGCTGATGATGGCTGCGATGCCGCCGGGCGCGAGCAAGTTCTTGGCGACGGTGAGCAAGCTCAGCAGCTGATCGAGCTCACCGTTGACCGCGATGCGCAGCGCTTGAAAGGTGCGCGTCGCCGGATCGACCCCGCCCAGACGGCGCGGCCCCACCGCGCGTACCACGGCGCGGCGAAGCTCGAGCGTATCTTTCAGCTCGCCCGCTTCGAACGCCTGCTTGATGCAACGAGCCACCCGCCGCGAACGGCGCTCTTCGCCGAGCTCGTAAATCACGTTCGCCAGCTCGTCTTGGCTGAGGCGCTCGATCAGCTCGAGCGCGGTCTCACCACGCGTGGGATCCATACGCATGTCGAGCGGGCCGCTGGAGCGAAAGCTCATGCCGCGCTCGGCATCCGCGAGCTGCTGCGAACTCAGACCCAAGTCGGCCAAAATGCCGTCTATTTGCGTGATCCCCAGCGCCGCCAAGCGTTCCGGGATCTGATCGAACGAAGCGTGCACGCACAGCGCGCGTTCCCCGAATTGAGCCAGCCGCGCTTGAGCCGTGCGCACCGCGAGTGGATCCCGATCGCAGGCGATCAGCCGCAGCTCGGGCGAAGCCGCGAGCAACGCAGCGGAGTGCCCCGCGCCGCCCGCAGTGGCGTCGACGAATACGCCGCCACGCGACGGATCCAACGCTTCCACGACTTCGCCCGGCATCACCGAGACGTGAGCAAAGACGGGTTCTGCTTCGAAATCGATTGCGGCCATGGTCATACTTTGAACTGCTCCACGGCCAGCCTGAAGCTATCCATTTCGCTCGGCGCCATATCTAGGGCTGCGTCCCAACGAGCGCGGGACCAAAGTTCCAAGTTTTTGCCCATGCCGGCCCACAGCGCTTCGCTCTTGTCGAGCTCCGCGCGCTCACGCAAGTGCGGAGGCACCAGGACACGTCCGGCCTTGTCGAGTTCACACTCGACCGCCGCCGACACGTACATGCGTCGGAAACGCACTGCGTTCGGGTCGAGGCTGGGCAGCTTCGCCACCTCTTGCTCGAAGTCTTCCCAAGTCTTCATCGGGTAGACGTGCAAGCAGGGGTCGAACAGCGCCGGAGTGATGACGAACCCGGCCTGATCGTCGCCCACCAATACGTCGCGAAAACGGGCCGGCAAGCTAATGCGCCCTTTCGCGTCGACTGAATGAATGAACTGGCCGCGGAACATCTTTTCTCAACACTTCATGGGCTAGCGAAACACTTGTTCCCACTATCTCCCACTGACGTTGGCGAAACTACGGGGCCGGCCGGCCCATGTCAACAATCGCGACTGCCAAAACCTTGAGAAAATCCTTGAGCTTTTGTATGGGGCGCGGCCGTCACTGCGCAGTCATTCAGGTGCGCGTTTTGCCTACCTCTTAGGCGATGCGAGTGCGGTCGCGATTCCGGGCAACGCGCGCGGCTGAGAGCTGCGCTGCTGGATCGCGAGCGCCCCCATCCTCGGATCTCGAAGCTCGAGCGCGAGCTCGCGCTCGCACTCAGCGAGCCTTCGCGCCTCGGAGCTTCAGCGTTCCGACGAACAGCCAGGCAGCAACCAAACTCGGGAGCAGCGCGATCCAAACCATGATGCGGAGCCCATCGCAAGCCGCGTTCCGTCGCTTAAGCTAGCGAAATTGTTGAGGCTAACGAAGCCGCCCGTGTCGACGGCGCCACGGCCGTGTCTGGACGGACACGCGCTATTCCTGCGCAACGAACAACAACGCGCCGAGCACCGCCGTGCCCGCGATCTCGGTGCGCAGCACGAGCTCTCCGAAGCGCACGGGGACGAAGCCTGCCCGCTCCGCGTCGCCAAT
>DATEPG010000627.1:0-9085 GCA_035273265.1 Polyangiaceae bacterium | reverse complement strand
CTCCTATCGGCAGCCCTCACTGTACTTCCCCACCCCCGGCGGCACGCTGGCGGGCGAGAGCCTGCCAGGAAAAATGACTTGGGCGCGTGCTTACATCCGCGCAGGCGAGCTCTGGATGGACATCGGGCGCGGCGAAGTCGTGCAGCTACCGCCCGCGGTCAGGGACCAGTGGTGGGAAGGCACCACGCGTCAGTGGCCCTTCATGGCGGCTGACATGGGGATTTCACGCGACACCCTGATGGCGCACTATCTTTCGAACCACGTGGCCGTGGCCTACGGCGACATCTTCGAGGAAATGGTGGCATTGTCCCAGGAGCTCGGCTTCAAAGTTCGCATTCTGGGCAAAGCGAGCTGAGTCGTGAACGCCGAGTCCGCGAGCTACTTCCTGGGTGTCGACGTGGGCACGGGCAGCGCCCGGGCGGGCGTGTTCGACGCCTCAGGCGTGATGCTAGGCAATTCGTCGGAAAGCATCGCGACCTTTCGTCCGGCCGAGGATTTCGTCGAGCAATCATCGGACGACATTTGGCGAGCCTGCGGCGTAGCGATTCGAAGTGCCCTGGCCGCAGCCGGCTTGCGCGCCGAGCAGGTTGCCGGCTTGGCCTTCGATGCCACCTGCTCACTCGTGGCATTGGGCAAGGACGACTCGCCAGTGACGGTCAGCCCCACGGGTCGCGCCGAGCAGAACGTGATCGTGTGGATGGATCACCGTGCCCTAGCCCAAGCCGCTGCAATCAACGAGACCAAACACGACGTACTGCGCTACGTCGGCGGCAGCATCTCGCCCGAGATGGAAATGCCCAAGCTCCTGTGGCTGAAGCAGCACCTGCCAGAGTCCTTCTCGAGCGCCGCCCGCTTCTTCGATTTGCCTGACTTTCTGAGCTATCGCTCGACAGGCAATGACTCTCGCTCGCATTGTACGACGGTCTGCAAATGGACCTACGTCGGTCACGAGAACCAAGGTCGCGGCGCTTGGTCGCGCTCGTTCTTCGAGCAGATCGGGCTCGGCGAATTGCTCGCAGACGACGCGCGACGCATCGGCCGCGAGGTTCGGCCGCTGGGTGAACGCGTTGGTCTGCTCTGCGAACGCTCCGCCCGCGAACTCGGCCTCGTCCCCGGTATCCCGGTTGGCGTCTCGGTGATCGACGCACATGCCGGTGGCATCGGCTTGCTGGGTGGCGCGCTGCCCGGAGAATCGCTCGATCAAGCTAGCTTCGAGACACGTCTAGCGCTGATCGGCGGCACTTCCAGTTGCCACATGGCGGTCTCCCAGGAAGCGCGTTGGGTAAACGGCGTTTGGGGTCCGTACTATTCGGCGATGATCCCGGGCATGTGGCTGACCGAAGGCGGACAATCGGCGACCGGCGCCCTGATCGACCACGTGCTGCAAGCGCACGCGCGTTACGCTGAAATTGAAAATTTGGCCAAAACGCGAGCGATCAGCGTGTACGCGCTACTGAACGAGCGGCTCGCCGAGCTTTCGGGGACGAGCGCGACACCGGGCACGCTGACTCGTGACCTGCACGTGCTCCCCGATCATCACGGCAACCGTTCCCCGCGTGCGGATCCTTCGCTCCGCGGTATGGTCTCCGGACTCAAGTTGAGCGCTAGCGTGGATAGCTTGGCCGTCGAATACTTGGCGACCATTCAAGCCATCGCACACGGCACGAGGCACATCATCGACACGATGAACGGCAACGGCTACCGAATCAGCACCGTCATCGCCACCGGCGGAGACAGCAAGAATCCGATCTTCTTACGTGAACACGCAGACGCGACCGGCTCCAGGATCTTGCTACCGCGGGAGCCGGAGGCCGTGCTACTCGGGTCGGCCATGCTGGCAGCGTGCGCGGCCGGCCGTTTCGCGAGCGTGGTCGAGGCAATGACGCGCATGTCCGCGGTTTCGAGCGTGATCGAGCCAAACCCAGCAGCACGCGCCTTTCATGACAAGAAACAGCGCGTCTTCCTGCGCATGCACGACGATCAGTTAGCCTATCGGCGCGAGATGGCATGACGACATTGCGCGGCGGTGGCGAGGCAGGCGAACTGATCCGCAGCTTGGATTGGGCGAGTTCACCGCTCGGGGCGATCGAAACCTGGCCCATCGGTTTGAGGACCGCACTAGGCATCGTCTTGAACTCGCGCTTTCCGATGTTCTTGTGGTGGGGCCCTGAGCTGATCCAATTCTACAACGACGCCTATCGGCCGAGCTTTGGCGAGGGCAAGCATCCCCGCGCCATGGGCCAAAGCGGCCGCGACTGTTGGGGTGAGATTTGGCCGATCATTTGGCCTCAAATCGACGACGTCCTGACTCACGGCAAGGCCAGCTGGAACGAAGATCAGCTCGTACCCATCCTGCGCAACGGTCGGCTGGAAGAGGTGTATTGGACGTACGGCTATTCGCCGGCATTCGACGATCAGGATGCAATCGCGGGCGTTCTGGTGGTGTGCACCGAAACCACGGCGCGCGTGATCGCCGCGCGGCGCGTTCACGCCCTGGCTGACCTGGCCGAGTCGATAGCGCTTGCCAGCGATCCTTCGGCAGTCGATCGCTCGGCGCTCCAGGCGCTCGGGCGCGCGCCGTTCGACCTGCCCTTCGCCATCATTTGCCTGCGGTCCCCTGGCGAGGGGCGGTACCGCGTCACGGAAAGCACCGGCCTGACGGAGGCGCGCAGCGTCGAACTCATCGCACGCCTCGACCTCGACAGTGCAGCAACCCAGGAAGCACCCGTCACTCTCCCCGCTGACCAAGCAATCGTCGCCGGCCCGTGGCCAGAGCCCGTCGCGGAGCTGTTCGTTCAAACCATTCTCGATGGTGCCGGCCAGCCCCGAGGTAAGCTCGTGCTGGGGCTGAGCGGGCGCTTGAGCTTCGACGCCGCATACCGTGACTTCATCGCTCAGGTCGCCGAACGGCTCGGGCTCGGGCTGGCACGCGCGGACGCTTTCCGCACCCGAACGCTGGTGGAGAACGAGCGGAACAATTTGCTGCTGCAGGCACCGTTTCCGACCGCCATCTTGACGGGCCCCGATCACGTGTACCGGCTCTCGAACGAATCCTACTTTCGGATGGTCAATCGTCGGGACTTCGTAGGAAAGAGCTTTCTGGAGGCATTCCCGGAGACTGCCGGCTCTCCGTTGCCCGGCGTCCTCGACGAGGTGTTCCGCACTGGCAAGGCGTTCGTGGCCGATGAGTTCCCTGTTGTGCTTACTGGCGCGGAGGGCACGCTCGAAGAAGGTTTCTTCAAGTTCAGCCTCGAGCCGCTGCGGGACTCGCGGGGCGAGGTGTACGGGATGATCGCCATGGGTGTCGACTCGACCGAGCAGGTACGAGCCCGACGCTTGCTGGAGAGGACGCACCAAGAACGCGAAACATTGCTGTCGGACTTGGAAGCGGCCAATCGTGCCAAGGACGAGTTCTTGGCCATGCTCGGCCATGAGCTGCGCAATCCCCTATCACCGATCATCACGGCGCTCGAGCTGATGAAGCTGCGCGCCGGCGGTCGAGCGAGTCACGAAGAGCAGATCATCGAGCGACAGGTGAAACACTTGATACGCTTGGTCGACGATCTGCTGGACGTTTCCAAGATCACTCGCGGCAAAGTCGAGCTCAAGCGCGAGATCGTAGACGTATCCGACGTGATTTCACGAGCCGTCGAGATCGCGAGTTTTTTGTTCGAACAGCGCGGGCATCGCCTGCTGATCCAGGCACCTGCCGAAGCAGTACCAGTGAATGGCGATCCGGTACGACTGGCTCAAGTATTGGCGAACCTGCTGACGAACGCCGCGCGCTACACCGATCTCGGCGGCACGGTCACCTTGTGTGCGGAGCGTGAACACGAGCACGTGGTGATCAGCGTCTCGGACAACGGTTCAGGCATCGCCGCAGACATGTTGGATCGTATTTTCGAGCCCTTCGTGCAAGGAAAGCGCACTCAGGAGCGCGCGCAAGGAGGACTCGGCCTGGGCCTCGCGCTAGTCAAAAACCTGGTGCTGTTGCACGGCGGCGAGGTCCACGCTCAGAGCCAGGGCCTCGGGCAAGGCAGCGTATTTTCGATTCGCTTGCCCGCCCTACCGGAGGGCACCAGCAGCGAGACCGCGCCGCCCAAACCCTCGAGCCGTCGCTCGCCTTCGAGCAAGAACGTGCTCATCGTCGACGACAATGCCGACGCTGCCGAGCTGCTCAACGTACTGCTCAAGACCGCCGGGCACCGCGTCACGACCGCCCATGACCCGCTCGACGCGCTAGAAATGGTCGAAAAAGCTGCGCCCGAAGTCGCTGTACTCGATATTGGGTTACCAGTGATGGATGGCTACGAACTCGGTGCCCGCATCCGCGATCGAGCTCCGAGCTGCCGTTTGATCGCGCTCACAGGCTACGGGCAAAGCGAAGATCGCACGCGCAGCGCCGCGGCCGGTTTCCACGCGCATCTGGTGAAACCGGTCGAGATCGCGGATCTATTGGCCGCAATCAGCGTATGAGCGAGCGGCGCAAGCCCTCGAGCAGAAGCTCAGGGCACGCGCGCTTCGCGAAGTAGCGCGTCGAGCCGACCTCGGCGATCGAGCGAGGCGATATCATCGTAGCCACCGACCGACGCGCCGTTGATGAAAATTTGGGGCACCGTGTGTGAGCCGGTTTCTCTGAGTAAGCGCGCGCGCGTGTCCGGGTCGTTCGAGACGTCGATCTCTCGAAATGCCACGCCTTTGCCCTTGAGTAGCAGGGCCGCGCGCATGCAGTAGGAGCAGAATGGGGTGCGGTAAATCACGACTTCGGCGAACACTTGCCCAGCATGGCCACTTGCCGGCGCTTTTCAAGAGCAGCGCCGGCAAGCTCTAGGTGCACGGGCCGGCTCACTGGGCCGCGTGCGCCCCCTCGGTGTCCAGCAGTTCCGGAGCTTCGAGCTCGATCGCGGATTTGCGTAGGGCGGCCTCTCCCCGGTGGTCCTTGGCGATCAGCACGTAGACCGAGGGAATGACGAACAGGGTGAACAAAGTGCCAATGCTCATTCCGCCGACCAGAACGACACCGATCGAGTTGCGAGCTACGGCGCCCGCACCCGTGACCAAGGTGAGTGGGAAGTGCCCCGCCACGGTAGCCACGGTGGTCATCAAGATCGGGCGCAAACGGGTGATCGCCGCTTCATGCACGGCGTCCACTTTGCTCATGCCCAAAGCCTGTTGAGTGTTGGCGAACTCGACGATCAAGATACCGTTCTTGGCCACCAAGCCGACGAGCGTTACCAGACCCACCTGCGAGTAGATGTTGAGTGTCGTCGTCCAGCCCTCGGTCAACTTGAAGTGCATCCCAGGCGGACCCGAGAATTTCAAGAAGGTGAAAATCATCGCGCCGAACATCGCCAGCGGTACGGAGCCCGCCAAGATCACCAGCGGATCGCGGAAGGAGTTGAACTGCGCCGCGAGCACGAGGAAAATCAAGAGCAGCGCAAGTCCCATGGCAGGCAAGAACTTGCCGCCTTCCTGACGGAGCTGCCGTGATTCGCCGGTGTAGTCGTAGCGGTAGCCGGCGGGCAGGATCTTCTTTGCCTCGTCCTCCATCACCTTCAGGCCCGCGTCCAGGCCGCGGATGGCCACGCCCGAGAGCTTGACCGAATTGAGCTGTTGAAAGCGATTGAGGGTGCGTGGCTCGACGCCGGTATGCAGGGTGGCGACTGAGCTGAGTGGCATCAGCTGGTCGTCGGCGCCGCGGATGTAGATGCTGTTCAACTGGTCTGCGTTGAGCCGTCCCGCTCGCTCGACCTGCGGGATGACTTTGTAGGCGCGGCCGTCGATATTGAAGCGGTTCACGAAGTTGCCGCCGACTGCCGCCGCCAAATCGGCCCCGACCTGCTGCATGCTGAGCCCCATGGAGGCGACTTTGTCTCGGTCCACGACGATCGATGCGTTCTGCTGATCGATACGAACGTCCAATACCGGGGGGAACGCGAACATGCCGCTCTTGGCCGCGGTCTGTTGCATCTGGTCGGCGAAGCGCAGAATTTCCTCGTGCGGCGCAGTGGAGGCGATCAAGAACTCGACCGGGAAGAAGCCCGCGCTGGGCAGCGCCGAGGGTAGGAACACCGGCGCACGCACGCCGGTAATCACGCCCAACTTGCCGTTCACCTCTTCTTGAATCGGAAAGATGCTGCGTTCACGATCCTCCCAAGATTTCGTCAGCAAGCCGCCGAAGCCAGCGTTCGCGAACGTAATTTGGAAGCTGTTGGCGAACTCCGGCGTGGTTTCGAAAATGCGTTCCACCTGCTCGGAGTAGGTGGTCACCTGCTCGAGCGTTGCGTTGGCAGGGACGTCGAGCGCGCCGAACACCACTCCTTGATCCTCATTTGGCGCCAGCTCGGCCGGAGAGAACATGTACATCGGGACCAAGGCCAGCGCTAGCGTGCCCCAGACCGCGTACACCAAGCCGCGATGCGCGAGCGTGACGGACAGCGCGCGTCCATACGCGTCTTTGATGGCGTTGAAAGTGGCGTCGATCTTCTTCACCAGCCAGCCGTGATCGTGACCCGACTTGAGTAGTCGCGAAGCCATCATCGGAGACAAGGTGAGCGCGACGATGCCGGAGATGAAGACGGCGCCGGCCAAGGTGAAAGCGAATTCTCGAAACAGCGCGCCGGTCAGACCGCCCTGAAATCCGATCGGCGCGTACACGGCTGCCAAGGTAATCGTCATGGACACGATCGGCGAAACCAGTTCGCGGGCGCCGATGATGGAGGCGTCCATGGGCGACTTTCCTTCGCGAATGTGACGCTCCACGTTTTCCACCACGACGATCGCGTCGTCGACGACCAAACCGACCGCGAGCACGATCGCCAGCAGCGTGAGTAGGTTGAGCGTGAAGCCGAACACCTGCATCAGGAAGATCGCACCGATCAGCGAGACCGGAATCGAGACCAAGGGTACGAGCACCGTGCGCATCGAGCCCAAGAACAAGAAAATCACGATGATCACGATGCCGATCGTCTCGAGCAGCGTGCGCTGAACATCCGTGATTGCGCTGTTGATGTATTTCGTGGAATCGAAGGCGATGTTCGCCTGCATACCGGTGGGTAGCTCGGCCTTGAGTGTGGCCATCTCCGCCTTGACGCGCGCGATCACGTCCAGTGAGTTGGCGTTCGGCAGCACCCAGATCCCCATGAAGGTCGACTTTTTTCCCGACATGCGTACGTCTTGCTCGTACGTGTCGGCGCCTAGCTCCACGTCTGCCACGTCCTGCAAGCGGACCAGTGAGCCATTCTGGGCGCGGATTACCAGCTTTTTGAATTCATCGACCGACTTCAAGTCGGTCGCCGCAGTGATGTTGACCTGAACCAGGGCACCCTTGGTTTGACCGACGGCGGCCAGGTAATTGTTGGCGCCCATGGCCTGCCTGACTTGCGCCGGGCTGACGTTGAGCGCCGCCATTCGCTCCGGCTTGAGCCAGGCGCGAATCGCAAAAGTCCGACCGCCCAAGATGTCCGCGCGCTGCACGCCGGTGATCGCGGAAAGGCGCGGCTGCACGACGCGCATCAGGTAATCCGTGACCTGATTGTCGGCTAGAATGCTCGAGCCGAAGGCCATGTACATGGACGCAATTTGCGCGTCCGACGGCTGAATGCTGATTGCGGGAACCTGCGCCTCGGGCGGCAAATCGGCGCGTACTTGGTCGACACGCGCGCTGATGTCCGCGAGCGCGCCCGAGGCATTGAAGTTGAGCTTCAGTCGCACGTTGATCGTGGACAAGCCTTGAATGCTCTGAGACTCGATGTAATCGATGCCGTCGGCCGCGGCGATCACCCGCTCGAGGGGCGTGGTGATGAAGCCGCGCACGAGCTCGGCGTTGGCGCCGACATACACCGTGGTGACGCTGATCGAGGCGCTCTGCAGCTTCGGGTACTGCCGCACGTTCAACGTGCGAACGGCCTGAATGCCGGCGATGATGATGATCAGGTTGACGACGATGGCCAGGACCGGTCGCCGCAAAAATATATCGGTGAACCGCATGTCAGTGGTTTTCGGGCTGGGGGTTCAACTGCGGATCGGTCTTGACCGAGTTGTCGACGACGATTGGCGAGTTGTTGCGCAACTTGAACGCGCCGGCAGTGACCAATTCTTGGCCGTCGGTCACGCCATCGAGAACAGCCACGAAGTCTCCGCGGGCTTGCCCCAAGCGTACGAACTGCTGACGGGCGTTCTTGATCGTCTGACCTTTGGGCGAGGTCCGCGCACCGGGTGCGTCCGCCTTCTTGTCCTCGACCACGAACACCGAATCACCGAAGGAAGCGTGCACCACCGCGGTCAACGGGATCGTCACGACTTCCCCTTGATCCGGCAACTGAACGGCAACTTTGGCGAACATGCCAGGGCTCAGCTTGTCCGCCGCGTTCGGCACCGTGGCGCGCAGCTTCATCATGCGGGTGGCGCTGTCGATGGTCGGGTCGACCGCAGCGATCACGCCATCTTGGGCCGGACCCGACGATCCCTCGATCTGAACCTTGACCGGCATGCCCACGGTGATCGTTCCGAGGCGTTGTTGGGGCAGCGAAAAGTCCACGTAGACCGCACCGATCGCCTGCAGCACCGTGAGTGTAGTGCCCGGATTCAGGTACTGACCGACGTTGACCGCGCGAATACCCAACCGACCCGCGAACGGTGCACGCACGACTTTACGCGCAATTTGCGCCTGAATCGTCTGAGCGTCAGTGGCGGCGCTCTTCACTGCTGACTCGTCGGCGTCCACCTGGATCTGGGTCGTGAGCTGGTCCTTGATCAGCGCGCGAGTTCGCTTGACGTTCGCGGCCGCCAGCTCGCGGCGAACCGCGGCGGAGGCGAGCTGCGCGCGCTCCACGCTGGTGTCCAGCTCGACCAGGACCTGGCCTTGCTTGACCAGCGCCCCGGACTCGAAGCTGATCTTCGACACGACGCCTGGCGCATCGTTACTCAACGCGACGCCCCGAACCGGCGCGATGGTCCCCACAGCGGTCAGCTCAGCTTGCCAGGTTTGCTTCTTCGACGGGCCGGAACCCACCGACTCGGGCGGGGGCCCCGACTTTTCGAATTCCTTGCCCATCGCCATCAGCGAGGAGATCTGTGAAAATTT
>DATEPG010000626.1:0-19434 GCA_035273265.1 Polyangiaceae bacterium | reverse complement strand
CGCTGACCAGGGGCCAGTTTAGCGTGCTGAACGAGTTGCTCTCACGACCTTCGGGTTGGATCACCGGCAAGGCCTTGTTGGCGGCCACGTCGGGTGGGTATGGGCACGACACGACGCAGATCCGGAATCATATCCTCGCGCTGCGACGAAAGCTTGGACCGGAAGCATGGCGAATTCGCTGGCACCGATCGCTCGGGTATTCCTTTGATGCGTCCCACTCGGCCCCAGTTGCGCCTGTTGTTTCGATGCGGCACAAAAAGGAATGACGCGCGGGGGTCGAAAAACTTACGCCCGTCGACGCTCGAAGCATGCGACAAGGCTCGAGTTGACTGCGGAATAGACTCCGCCAGCGGGTGACTCAGCGTGCGCGCAGCAAAGACCTTGCGCATGTTTTTCAGGCCGTGGGGCAGCGCTCGACCGGGCATCGAGGACAGCGCTGACGCTCTGATTCGATTTTTCGCCGATCAACTTTTCCGAAACAGAGGTGAGCAATGCGTATTTTCCAAAACCATAGGCACAGCTGCGTCATTTTGACGCTGTCCGGCGCGGCACTGGCGTGCCTTCCGGGATGTTCGGGCAACCCCAATAGCGAGGGAGTCGGGACCACACTTCAGGCGAACACGGTCGCGCCGACGCAGCAGATCCAGCTGTCGTTCATGCTCCCTGCGGCGGCTGTGTTGGACAGCACCGTCGTCGGGGCCGCAAAGTCCGTGCGCATCGCGGACCGCTCGCAGCTCTTCGGTGACTTGGTCACCAATGGCGGGGCCGCCGTTCTTGCGGCTGGCGTCAAGGTTGGCAACCTTCTCGTTAACGGGGACGCGACACTCGGCAGCGGCAGCCAGGTGTTCGGCAACGTAGCGGCACAGCATCTGATTAAATCTGCCTCGGCAACGGTGAGCGGCACGGTGACCGAGAGCGATGCACCTCCGCCCACCGCTCCCGTCAAGTGGACGGTGACCGTGAGCACGACAAGTCTCGGCGACATCAACCTCGGGCCCGATCAAAGTCGAGACCTGGCCCCCGGCAGATATCAGCGTTTTTCGGTCAAGTCGCGTAGCACCGTCACGCTGCACTCGGGGGTGTATCGGCTCGCCGACTTCCTTTTGGAGCCGCAAGCACGACTCGTCATCGACGATTCGAACGGGCCCGTGCAAGTGATTGTCGACGGAAATTTCACCTACCGCGGGGCCATCATCGCCGGGCATCTCCCGTTTCCGCAGCTGCTATTCGTCGTTCGGGGGACTGTTGCGTCGGTTGAAGCGCCATTCGTCGGCGCGTTGCTGGCACCTGGGGCGGACGTTCGCCTTCAAGCGTCTCTGCCGGAAGGACACCGGGCGTTCGTCTTTGGATCGACGGTCGCGTTGGAACCAGACACGAAGGTCAATGCGCTGCCCTTCGATTGGCCGAGTGTTGGGAGTGACTTCGTGCCAAAGCCTCCGCCGGAAGCGTGCTTCATTCCCGTTGCTGCGTCGCAGCCGTGCCCCGCCCGAGGCAGACGAACGGCGATCTGGCTGCCCAAGGGGATCTCGCCAGAAGACGTCGCGCTCCTGGCCAGCAGCACCCTCACTTTGGGCTCGGGCGCGAAAGCCAACGACGCACTGGTCAACCTCGGCCATTGGGAGACCAGTCTCGGCTCCAGCGCTTGGACGGGTGGTATTTGGAGCGAAGCAGCGACAGTGCTCGGCAATTCGGCACGTGTCGCAGGGGGCGTCTTCAGTCACTCAACCGTCTCTATCGGCTCGCAGGTCCAAGTCACGGGTCCAATCGTGCAAAACACGGCTTTGAACCTAGCCGTGCCGTCACTCTGGCTGCCGCTATTTCCGACCAACCATGCCGGGGCAGTCGCCGTCGCGACCAACACGACGAAGAACCTCGCTCCTGGTGACTACGGGGCGGTGACGCTGGGTACGGGTGCGACCCTGTCGTTGCAGGGCGGAACTTACACCTTCGACAGCCTGTCATCGAGTGCCGGCTCAACGATACTGACGGCAGCCAGGGACACGCCGCTGCTCGTTCATGTCCGTCAAGGATTCACGCTGCGTGGCCGAGTCACGCGTCCGCCCGACGCAAACCAGGGTGTGCTCTTTACCTACGCAGGCAAGAACGGAATTGCACTCAAACAGCCGTTCCAGGGCACCCTGGCAGCGCCGTTCGCGTTCCTGCAACTAGGCGCCTCGGCAGACCCTCACCGCGGCGCGTTCTTCGCTAATGGCGTGGCCTTGGCGGCCGGGGCGGTGGTGCAGCACGTTCCGTTCGGGTCTTGGGCGGCGCTGCCGCAGATCGAAGATAGTCGGCGCGGCCCGCTGCCAACCATTCAAACGCGCAAAACGGCGGGCCCCCCACCCTCGGTCGATTCTACACCGGCTTCCGCCGAAGCCTTCGTTGCCTGGTTGGTCGCTTCGAGCAAGGCAGATTTGCCTGCGGCGCGTGACGCTCTTGACCAAGTCGCCGACAAGAGTGCCGCCACGGCCAACCTCGTGCAGCTGTTCAACGGCTCGCGCAAGGCGGATTCTACGCGCGCAACGCTGATTCTGAACGCCATCGGCTACCTGCGCACGGCGGGCAGCGAGGCGTTGTTCACCTCGCTGGTCAATGAGCCGCTGCCCGTGCCGTCGGGTGATGGTCTGGAGGGGGTTCAGGAGCTCCGTCAACTCGAGCGCTATCAAACCTCCGCGGTGCATGGGCTGGCTTTCATGCACTCGGGCAACGGCGATGCCTTGCTCAAGGCATTGATGACGAATCACCCGTCCGCACAGACGCGCAGCGAGGCGGTGCGCAGCTTCCTGTTTCACAATCCGACTACGAATCGCGCCGCGCTCGGCGCGACCTTGCGACCGGACGAAGCCTACCTGAGCGACCGATTCGAGAACAGGAACGCGGGCTCGACGTCCAACTTCGACGAGCGCCTGAGCGCGTACCTCGCCAAGCATCCCCAATTGTAGTCTCCGCAAATAGGTAACTAACCCATGTCGAAAATTTCCAAAAGTTTGCAGGGTGTGTTGTTCGTCGTCGTCGCTTCGGCGGTGCTAACCGGTGGCACGGTTCAGGCCCTCGCCTGCCAGTATGCGGTGCGCACGAGCGACAACGCCTTGATGAATACCTTTCCGATCCCAACCTTCAGCACCGCTAAAAAATTCGTCATGCGGCAAGCGGCGGATTTCGTCATCGTGCAAGCGTCCTGGACCGGACACGGGCTAGAGGCGTTCGACGATCCCAAGACGGATTACGCCAAGCACTGGCTGTCCTCTTACCTGCTCGCAGAGGGCAACTACTTCTCCATCACGGGCCAGGACAGCAACGGAAACCCATTGCTCTTAGACCGCGCGTTTCACTCTGCTAAAGACTATTACACGATGGCCAAAGGCGAACCCGAATTCGACTTTGCTTCAGCGACGCATGGGCGCTTCCTGAGCTTGCTGGGTGGGACGGATCCCGAGAGACTCGCGGTGTACAGTTGGTCAGTGCACCCGCCAGTCGCGGCAATATTCTTCTGGCCCTTAGCGGCATTCCCGGAAAAGACGGAGACTGTGACCACCTTTTGCGGGCTGTATGATGTCAACCGACACAACGTCGGCCCGACCAGTGTCTACCTGCCAGGCACCGACAACATCTACGGCACACCCTCCGAGCGAGCGAGCAATCTGGTGCATGAAGCCATGCACGCGCACTACCGGGACGTGGATGCTCTCCGGCACGTCAACTGCTCCGACGGCCAACCGAATTCGCTGGGCGACTGCGATCGCTTTTACCCGCATCGTAAGAGTGATTACGCGGGCGACGACTTGCACTGGGCCGATTCCGGCTCGCGGAAGCTGCCCTCATACCAAGTGCAGCACGAGTATCTGTGCGATCTGCTCGACCAAGCCAAGGATTGGGTGCCGCTGGCGGTCTTGAGTGACGCGGAGGGGGCTGCGGCACGGCTTGCCAAGGGAAAGTTCGTTGAGGCTGGTGGCAAGCGGACGCCTCCCCCGTACGACTGCGGAGTACCATCTCCGATGATGACACGCCTTGCGGGGGCGCCGGGCTGCGGAATTACGGCTTGTAGCGCCATCTCGCCCTGCAGCGTAGGGATCTGCGACGAGGGCTGCTGTGTGGTAGTGAAATAAGTTGTTGCATGAGACACGTCTTGTTCTTGCTCGTAGCGTCCGCGGCCTGCAGCTCAAGCGGGTCCGTTGGAGACCCGCCCCCGTGTGCGGAGTCACCCGAAACCTCGGGCAGCTGGATGGCCATGGCGTTGCCTCCTCCCAGGGTTGGTGCAGCCACATCGGCGTTTGCATGGACAGGAGCCGAACTCATTGTCTGGGGAGGGTTCGGTCTGCACACGGAGAACGGGGGGTGCACTCCGTGCAGCGGGGGAGGCGTCTATGATCCGAAAAAGAACTCGTGGCGCGCGATGAGGTCGGGCGACGCGCCAACTGCCCGGGACTGGACCGCTGGGGTGTGGACTGCGAAACACTTCGTGACTTGGGGGGGGCTATCCGCCTTCCCACACCATATGACCGCGGCCGACCAAGTCGGGGGTATGTATGATTTGGCTCAAGACACCTGGCAAGGCGTGTCTACCAGCGGCCAACCGGCATGGCGTTGGCAGCATATCCTCGAATGGTCAGGACGAGAGGTCTTGGTCTGGGGTGGAACTACGCCTGACACCATTCCGCTCTGCGACGGGGGCAGATTCGATCCGGCGAAAAATACATGGAGTGCAATGAGTCTCCATGGTGCGCCCACCGGCTGCCTGGAGCCCGCCAGTGTTTGGACCGGACATGAGCTACTCGTTTGGGGTGGAGGCACGATCGATTCTTCTCCCGACGGCGTAACGAACACCGGCGCCGCCTACAACCCTGAAACAGACACCTGGCGACCGATCAGCAACCAGGGCGCGCCCTCGGCGCGGCACAAACCAGCAACGGTTTGGACGGGCGAGGAAATGATCGTCTACGGCGGCAACGCGGGGGTAGATGCCCGGGCCTACAATCCCGCCACCGACCGCTGGCGCTCGCTGAGTCTGAGGGGCGCGCCCGGGGTGCACACGCGCGGTGACGCGGTGTGGACGGGCAGTGAGGTGATCGTCTGGGGCAATTCGAACTGCGGCGTGGGCGGCCGCTACGACTTAGCCAGTGATACTTGGAAGCCCTTTAGCTCGAAGGGCGCGCTCACCGCCCGCACCATGCAAACGCTGGTTTGGACCGGCGAGGCGATGATCGTTTATGGCGGCGCGGTCGGCACGCATCTTGCGAGGGATACCAACTCGGGCGCGATGTACGTGCCGTAGAAAATTGGAGCCTTGTCTCTCGCGAAACAGGCGACTCGGTCGCAGCCTCGTATCTGGTGCCTGGCGCCGCGTGAAGTCACGGAACCGGTCGGTAGAAGAAGCCCTCGCGGCGGATTGTGAAGGCCGTATGCGCTTCCCCCGAACGGGGTGCTGAGTCGAGAACCTCGACCTCGTATATCCGATTCCAAAGCGCGCAGCACCTAGCGGTCCGGGGAGCGACGTCACAGGCACTGGTGCTGGTCGAGAACGAAATCCCGAACGAATCTTTGCCGTCCGCGTTCTTGCAGATGCGGGACCGGTCCACTCAAGCTGAAGGCCCGCCACCAGCTCTCCCAGATCTTCGGCGAATGATGGCAGCAGTGCTCCCAGAACGAAAGCGCACAGGACTTCCCCGGCGATCGCGGGACTGGCCCCGACTTCTCGTTATCTGACGGTGCCTGTTGCCCAAGATCTTTCCGACGGCAAAACGCCGAATTGATCACTCGGTCTGGGCTTCCGATAGCCGCTCGGCAACGACTCGCCGCATGTTCGCGATCCAGTACTGGTTCGTGAGGCGCTCGAGAACTCGCGGCTCTTGAAATGCATGGCAGTGCTGAACATGCCAACGGCGCAAATTCTCCGTACTGACTTCGCTCCAGGCATCGACGATCACCACGGGCAGCCCTTCGTACAAGGGGTCGAGCGAGGAGCGCTTGACGATCACGATGTTGCCCAAGACGAGCGACTCCCAGGTGCGGTGGCAATCGAGTCCGTTGCCGTGCGGACTGACCACGAAGGCATAGCGGGTCTTTTCTCGCCAGAGCTCGAGGCGTCGCAGCTTTCGCGTCTGAAACTGCACGTCTGGATTGCCGGCGAGCGCGCGTTGCACCGCGGCGCGATCGTCACCCCAGACCTGCTGCTTGTGCTTGCTGAAGTGAAAATCGGCGTGTACGCGCAATTGGCGTTCGCTGTTGGCAGGCGCCTCGCTACGGAGCAGCTCGAGCTCCGCTTCTTGGGCGGCCGGGGTCGCCGGCCAATGGCCCCACTTGCGGCCATTGCTGATGGTGTGGAAATCGAGGCCAATGGGTAGCGGCATCAACTTTCGATTCGGGTCGCTACCGTCGTAGTTTTGAGTGAACCAACACACCACTCGCGGATCCGCAAGCAGCTGCTGGGAACCGGGAAACCCCGCGGGGATCCCCCAATCTTCGTCGCCGCTGACCAAGGCGAAGCGCGCGCGGATGCGCGGCAAGGCCTCGGCCATGAACTGCGACAGCGCGATCATCCGCATCCAGACCAGATCGCCGTCTTTGACGTGGTCGAAGAGCGCCGGATCGAAGCGCAGCGGGTCGCGGCCTCCACGCTGACGCTTGACGAAGTCGCCCCCGCCGTTGTGATCGCAGAGCAGGGCAAGCCCCCGGCTCCACACATACCGGGTCGGCTCGAAGGGACCATTCACCAGTGCGCGGTAGCGCATGCCGAGCGCAGCGAACCCACTGCTCACGGCCGCGGCAGCTAGCAGTGTCGAACTCACGACGCCCCCTGCTCGAGCGCGCGCGCGTAACAGGCAAGAGTCTGCTGGGCGCAGCGCTCCCAAGTGAATGCTTTCACGTGTTCGAGCCCGCGCTGACGCAGCGTGCTGCGCAAGGCAGAATCGCTAGTGATGCGCCGAATACCATCGGCCAGCACATCTTGGTCCAGTGACGGCAGGATTAGTGCTGCAGTGCCCGCGACCTCGGCCAGCGAGGAAAGGCCGCTCGTGAGCGTGGCCGCCCCGCAGGCCATCGCTTCCAAGATCGGCAACCCAAACCCCTCATAAGACGAGGGGAAGACATAGGCGAGGCACTGCCGGTAAAGCGCGACCAGCAGCGCGTCGTCGATATAGCCCAAGATCAGCACGCGGTCTTCGATCTGGCTGCCGCGGATCGCCTCCAGCAGGCGCGCGCGTTGACGCGGCGAGATGGGCCCGGCGAAAACCAGCATCAGATCGCGCGCGACTCCGCTTTGTCCGAACGCGCGCACCAACAGCGGCAGGTTTTTGCGCACGTCACTGGCGCCCAAGCAAAGCAGGAACGGAGCGTCGAAACCCAGCCGAGCCACGACCTGCGCTCGTTCACCCTCCAGCGCTTGCGCGCTGAATCGCTCGTGATCCACGCCCGAGTGGACGACGTCGATTCGTTCCGGCGAGACCCCGACGTGCTCGATTAAGTCTCTGCGCGTGGCATCGCTGATCGCAATCACGCGTCGCGCGGTTCGGTAGCGCGCATAGTCACGCAGCCATTGCAGCGAGCGGGCTCCTGGCACGGGCGCCAAGTATTGCTTGGCGAGCACCAACGGGATCAGATCGTGGCAGGTCACGATCCGTGGTTGTCGCATGTCGAGCGGAGTGCCCGGTGGATCCGGTAGGTGCAATAACCTTGGACCCACCCGCTGCGCCAAACCACCCAAGAACAGCCGTCGCTCCAGCTTGTGCCGCTGATATTGCCAGTTACTCACCCGGATTTGGGGATCGCCCGAAAATTGCAGCGATTCATCGAGTGCGCCCGGCACTGCGCCGCGATGCCGTGTCAGTCCGGCGATCTGAAAGTGGTGACCGCCCACGGCTGCGTCCGGCCAAGTGTCACGCGTAGCCAGAGCCCGACACAGATGCTTGACGTAGCGACCAATGCCGCGTTCGCGCGACGGCGTGTTGAGCGCGGTCATGTCGACTAATACGTCAAGCACGGCGAACCTCGTCGAGGTCCGCGGCTGCCGCTTCGCGGTAGACCTCGAGCGTTTGCCGAGCTGCAACGTCCCAGCTGAAGGCCCGAGCGCGCTCCAGGCCGCGGGCGCGCAGCTCTTCGCGCAAGGAGCCCGAGCGCAGTCGATGCATGGCCGAAGCCAGACCGGCAGCGTCACCAACCGCGGCATGCAGGCCTGCGCCGCCCAAGACTTCGACCAACGCCGGTGTATCGCTGGCGATTACCGGACAGCCGGCAGACATCGCCTCCAATACCGGAATACCAAAGCCCTCGACGAACGACGGTTGCAAAAGCGCACGCGCGGCCTGCAGCACCGTCACCAGATCCGCTTCGGACAACGTCGGCAACCAAACCAACCGATCGGCGATGCCCAGCTCGCGAGCCAAGCGCGAGAGGCCTGCCCCTTGCCTGGCGCGCTGCACGAGCACGAGCAGCTCGCCTGGACTCGCTTCGTGCGCGAATGCCGAAAGCGCCAACCGATGATCCTTGTAGGGCTCGTTCTTGCCCACCACCAAGTAGTACGGCGCATCGCTGCCGATCAGCTCGGCCGCGCGCCGCAGCGAGGCCTGCAGATCGTGCGGCGCCACGAAAGCCGGGCCGGCCGCATTGTGAATCACGCGCACTCGACCCGAGCTCTGGGGCGAAACCGCGTGAATGCGATCAGCCGTGGCGTGTGAGACCGCGATCAAACGCGTGGCCTGACGCAACGCGTGGCGCATCCCGGTTTGATAGAAGCCGGCGCGCACCCGGCGCACGAGCGGCCGCCCATCCACTCGCGCTGGGTGCTCGAGCCACATCAGATCGTGAATCGTGACCACGCTTTTGCAGGGCAGACCGCGCCCGAGCAAGCTAGCCGAAAAATGCACGACGTCGTCGGCGGAAAGCGAACCGAGCAGCGTGGGCCTGAGCAAGGTGCGCAAGCCATCCGCCGCCGCTGGCACGACCGAGGTCGTGACGTTCGGCGCACTCACCGGCACGGGACGATCGGGATGCGTCCACAAATGAAAGCGCGCCTCGGGCGCCAGCGCCGGCAAGCGCGCGATCAACGCCGCCACGTAACTGCCAATCCCACTCGGTCGAGATTGTACGTAGCGCGCATCGAGCACGAAGCGACCCGTGTCTCGCGTCAAGGAGACCAGCCCTGAACGAACGGCAAACGTCGCAAAGCAGCGGCCATTGGGGCGTTTAAGCGCAAAACCGAGCCAAATGCAAAGGCCGGCCGAGTCGATACTGCATCCCGGGCCACGCCTCCCGATCCGCCCTGAGCTGGCATCGCCCAAATGGCTGCTGAAACGCTGCAAGCGGCGACCGCTTCATCGTAGTCAGCTCCGTCATATGGCCGGAAGCCTCGACCGTCGCCTGGCTGGGCGGCGACCGTGGCCTTGCCGCAACGACGGTTCAACCGCGTGGCACTGTCTTTTCTGGGAATGCCACTAAGGGCCAGAAGAACATTGCCGCGACCGGCGGGTGCACTGACCAATGGGACACTGCAAGTCTGCCCACGCGCTCCCGGACCAGAACGGCGGGCGCACAATCAAAGTCAGGGGTAGCCAGCGTTGCGGATTGGATAGTCACGGCCTGCGCGACATTCCGCGCCAAGTGCGGCTGGATCAGCAGGCGTTCGCGCAGCGAGCGAAACTCATAGCCGAACTCTGCGGCGCGCGCGCAGTCAGTTTTCCCACCCGTAAATCGTGTTCGTGCACGAACACGATTTACATCGCTGACGCTACCTCCCAGTTCGTGGGCAAGTTGCGCGCGACGGTCGGCGAGGTCTAGCGTGTTCGCGTATCGCTTCTGCCTCGTCTCTTCGTAGCCACTGAAGTGCAAGAACGACAGTCCGAAGTACAGCCGCGGCGCTGCGAGAGTGAGCCCGGCACGGCCAGCGAGTGCGAGGCCATAGCTGTTCCTCGTATCGTCCTCGAACAGCTCACTCGCCACAGCTCGGGTACGAGCGGACGCCCAAAGGCGGCCATCAGCAGCGCGGTCACGAAAGCCCAGACCGAGGGATCAATCCAGTGGCTTGCTTCGTGTTGGTTCGAAATCGACACAAGCCCGCTCCACGTGGTGAAGCGCCAATTGCACTCGGCCCAAAAACTTCACAGCTTAAAGGGCGATGGCAAGAGGCTGGCATCCCTCCTGATGTTTCAAGCCGTGGACATTGCCGCCTGCGACGCAGCCGCGGAAGCAATGCTTTGCGACATTTTTGCGCTACGCTCCAGGCGACCTATTTGACCTCGGACGTGTACAGATCCGGGCCACACCGCTAGGGTTATCCCGCCAACATGCCCACTGCCGTCCCTGCCCGCCCAGACCCGCGCCGGCTATTCGTTGGTAGCGCTATCGCTTTACTGGCACTGCTTGCGCTGTGTGCTGCCACCGCAGCCGGGTACGCCTCGGCCGTGCACTGGGTCGACCACACGCTCAGCGTCGAACAGGAGCTCGATGCCTGGGCCAACGCTTTGGTCGAAATTCAGAATGAAGCGCGCGGGTTTATCGCCACCGGCAACCCCGTTTTTGTCAGAGACCGCGCCGAGCTGCTCAGAACGGAACGGGCCAAGTTGCGAGCCCTGCGCGCTTTGGTGGCTGACAACCCGAGTCAGCTCAGCGCCGTGGAGCGCGCGAACACGGACGCGGAAGCGCTACTGCAACGGATTGAGCAGCAGCTTCGCCTAGTGGAAGCCGGAGGACGAACACAAGCCATCGAGCGCATGGCACTCGGCGAAGGCAAGCAGCTGATGGATCGCTATCGCGCGCAAGTTGCGAAGATAGCCGCCATTGAAAGACGCGTTCTGGACCAGCGCCGGGCGATTGCAACGTGGCGGGCGCGGGCAACACTCTTTGGCGCGCTCGTGATTGCAATTGCTGCCTACGCGCTGCTGTTGGTTGCGTGGCGTCGCGAGCAGCGCCATGAAGCGCGCGTCGCAGAGCTTGCACGAGCGGCTCGATTTCGGCTCGGTGCGTTGTCTGACCTCGCTGCCGCGCTGGCGCCTGCGCGCACGGCGGTTGAAGTTGCCGACGTAGTCATCGAGCATGGCCTGAATGCTGCTCGCGGTGACACTTGTACCCTTTACTTGCTGGACGAGAAGCAGCAGGCGCTCGAGCTGCTGCGTGCGCGGGGGGTGGACGCCCAGATAGTGGAGAAGATTCGTCGATTCAGCGGGAGCGGCGGCCCTGGCAACCCCGGCGCATTCGCCGCGTTCAAAGAGGGTCGCTCGGTCTGGGTGGAAAGCGAGGCCGAGTACGCCAGGCTCTATCCGAGCCTGGCCAAGAGCAAGGTGGCTGGGCGTCGCGCCAAGGCTTTTTGGAGCGTGCCCCTGGTTGCTGAAGGACGCCCGCTCGGTTTGCTGGGGGTCGGGTTCTACGAATCGACTCAATTTTCGCAGGACGAGCGCGCCTTCGTCGACACACTCGCCCACCAATGCGCCCAGGCGCTGCTGCGTGCTTCCCGCACCGAAGCAGAGGAGAAAACCCGGCACTGGTTCAGCACTACCCTGCGCAGTATCGGTGACGCCGTAATCGCGACCGACAATGAAGGCAAGGTGACCTTCCTGAATCCGGTCGCAGAAGGCCTCACCGGATGGCCCGAGTCGGAAGCCATCGGGCAACCGCTGGAGGCGGTCTTTCACATCATCTCGGAGCGCTCTCGGGCCGTCGTCGAGAGCCCCGTTACCAAAGTTCTGCGCGAGGGCAAAGTCGTTGGCTTGGCCAACCACACCGTGCTGCTGCCCAAGACCGGACCAGAGATCCCGATCGACGACAGCGGAGCCCCCATTCGCAACGAAGCCGGGGAGATGGTTGGCGTCGTGTTGGTGTTCCGCGACGTCACCGAGTTGAAGCGCCACGAAAACCAAAACGCATTTTTGGCTCAGGCCGGCGAAGCCTTGGTAGCGTCGCTCGACTACGAAGCGACGCTCGCCACCGTCGCGCGCTTTGCCGTGCCGCGTTTGGCCGATTGGTGCGCAGTGGATCTGGTAGAGCCCGGCACCTCGAGTATCAAGCAGGTCGCAGTGGCGCACGTCGATCCTGCCAAAGTGCGCTACGCCGAGGATCTGGGACTTAGTTATCCGACCCCGCCGGACGCTCCGACCGGAGTGCCGCAAGTGATCCGCACTGGAAAGTCCGAGCTTTATCCGGAGATCCCGAGCGAGCTGCTCGAGGCAGGCGCGCGCGACGCCGAGCACCTGCGCATCATTCGCGGACTCGAGCTGAAGTCCGCGATGGTGGTGCCCCTCCGCGCGCGCGGCCGAACGTTCGGTGCCATGACGTTCGTGTACGCGGACTCCGACCGTCGCTATACGATCGAGGATCTGGGATTCGCGGAGGACGTAGCGCGGCGAGCTTCAATGGCCATCGAGAATTCGATCGCGCTGAAGGACGCGGACGATGCTCGCGACCGGGAGCGCTGGCTGCGCGAAGAGGCGGAACGCACCAACCGCCTCAAAGACGATTTCATGGCTACCGTTTCACACGAGCTGCGCACACCACTGAACGCGATTCTGGGTTGGACCTTGATATTGCGCGGCCGAAGCATCGACGCTGAAACGGACCGCGCGCTGGCCATCGTCGAGCGCAATGCTCGCGCCCAAGCGAAACTGATCGAAGATGTGCTCGACCTCTCCCGCATCGTGAGCGGCAAGCTGACACTGCATCTGGGACCAACGAGTGTCGCAGCCGCAGCCCGCGCCGCGATGGAGACCGTTACGCCGGCTGCTGACGCCAAGGGCATCAAGGTCGTGTCAGAAATCCTTGGCGAAGCCTCGTCGATCACCGCTGACGCCGATCGCCTGCAGCAAGTGATCTGGAATTTGCTTTCGAATGCGATCAAGTTCACTCCCAAGGATGGCCGCGTTTTACTGCGGGTATTTCGGGAAAACTCCGATGTTTGCGTTTCCGTCAAGGATAGTGGTGAAGGCATTCGGAGCGACATGCTTTCGGCCATTTTCGAGCCATTCCAGCAGGCGGATGCGTCGACCACTCGCCGCCACGGCGGCCTTGGTCTCGGTCTTGCGATCGTCAAACAGCTGGTGTCGGCTCATGGTGGGTCAGTGGAGGCTCACAGCGACGGGCCTGGTAAAGGGGCTGTTTTCACCGTACGCCTGCCGGTGCGCGCAGTTGCAGTCCCGCAAAGCGACGCCAGCAGCTCGGCGACAACCGTGGCGCCCGATCCGTTGCTCACCAGCGCGCCGAGCGTTGACCTGAACGGGCTCAGTGTGTTGATCGTCGATGACGAGCTGGACGCGCGCTCGCTCCTGGAAGAGATTTTGCGTAAGCACGGCGCACAGGTCGCCGTCGCGGGCTCAGCAGCAGACGCCCGCTCGGAGATCGCGATTGCCAAACCAGACGTGATCATTAGCGACATTGGCATGCCACAGGAAGACGGTTACTCTTTCATTCGAAAGTTACGCGCCGAAGGGGCGCGCATGCCGGCTATCGCGCTCACGGCCTACGCCAGCAAACAAGACGCGCAGCGGGCCTTTGTGGCTGGCTTTCAAAAACACGTCACCAAGCCCGTCGACCCGGCGCGCCTCGTCAGTGTCGTCGCCAACCTCGGCGGACGAAGCCTCTAGCGCAAGGCGCGTACCTTCGCTCGAGGGCAAATCACGCGCTAACCTTGGCTGGGACCGTATTAACGCGGCACTGGGGAAGCATGCTACGCCCGAGGGCGAAATGTCACTGCATCCACCCCGGTAACGACCAACCCACGGCCTTGCTTGACGACGAATTGAAGCGCTGTCGTCGCCACTTTGAACGTGCAGCCGCCGAGCACTGGCGTGCGATACGCCTCACGCACTCGGTACGCTTGTTGCCACGTGCAAGCTCGCATGGCCTCAGCACGCGATTCAGCACACCTGCCAGCGAGCAAGCCAATCAGCGAGAAACGAAAGCTAGGCGCTTGGCCCACCGCTGACGGCACAGACTTTGCGATCTGGACCGATAAGGCCCGCGAAGTAAAGATTCGCTGGAATGACGCGAAAACACGGGGCGAGGTCTGCTTGGCGCAGAGTTCGAACGCTCACGTTTACGAGAGCTTTATCGCTGGTCTCGCCCCGGGAACGTCGTACGAAGTCTTGCTAGACGGAGTGCCGTGCGTGGATCCCTTTGCGCGCTCGCTGCCGCACGGGGTGCATGGTCCGGCTGAAGTCGCGGAGCTGCCACGTCCGCCGAAGAAAAAGCGCCCGATCGAACTCGAGCGTGGTGAAGTCATTTACGAGCTGCACATTGGCACGTTCACCGATGAAGGAACATTCGCAGCCGCAGCGCATCAGCTACCAAAGCTTGCTGAGCTCGGCGTGACGGTACTCGAACTAATGCCCATTGCGGCGTTCGCCGGAAGGCGCGGCTGGGGCTACGACGGAGTGGCCTTGATGGCGCCTTTCGCGCCGTATGGCACCCTGCAAGAGCTGACCGCGTTCATCGACGCTGCGCATGGTTGTGGCTTGAGCGTTGTACTCGACGTGGTTTACAATCATCTTGGTCCAGACGGCAACTACTTGCCCGCGTTTTCCGATAGCTACTTCGATAGCGAGCGGAACAACGCTTGGGGAAAAGCACCGGCGCTCGACAAAGCGGCGTTTCGCCGGCTCGTTTTAGACAGTGCGCGCTATTGGTTGGAGGACGTTGGCTTCGACGGCCTAAGGATTGATGCTGCGCATGAGCTCGAACCCGGCGGCAACCCCCACATTCTGCAAGAGCTCGCGGCCGTTGCAAAGGCTTGCTCGCCACCCGCCGTTCTGATTGCCGAAGACGATCGCAATCATCCGGGGGCGCTGTTCGAACTAGGCATCGATGCGGTCTGGAGCGACGATTTCCACCACAGCATCCACGTTTTGCTCACGTCCGAGCGGGACGGATATTATGCGGCATACCAGGGCGACTTGGCTGAACTCGCGAGGGTGATTGAGCGCGGGCAACTGTACGAGGGTCAGATCTTCCCCGTCACCGGGCGTCCTCGGGGCAAGCCGTCAGCGGACGTGCCTCGTCACCGGCTGATCTACGCGCTGCAGAACCATGACCAAGTGGGCAACCGAGCGCATGGGGAGCGGTTGCATTCGTTGAGCAACATTGCCCAGTTCAAGACTGTCAGTCTGTTGTTCCTGTTCTTGCCCACTACGCCGCTGCTTTTCATGGGTCAAGAACTCGGGACCGATTCACCATTCCTGTACTTTACCGATCACGCAGGCGAACTCGGCCATGCCATCACTCGAGGTCGCCGAGAAGAGTTTGGACACTTCCAGGCCTTCCGAGAAGGCGACGCGGAAGCGCTGCCCGATCCTCAAGCCGAGACGACCTACCTGCGCAGCAAGCTGCGCCGTGAAGTTGACTGCGCTGCGGCCGTGCTTGAATTTCATCGACTTGCCTTGACCTTGCGTCGCGAAGATTCCGTAATGAGCGCGCCGCGAAAGTTGTCTGCCGGCGTGGAGGGAACGGTGCTTTGGGTGCTCGCAGAGGGCGCTGCCGGGCGCAGGCTCCTGCTGCTGAACATCGGAGGATCCGTCACGCTCCACCGGATTGGATCTCTGGCGCTGACCGGGGTGCAGCCGGTCCTATCGACCGCGCCCGTGCTGCGCGATGGCCCCGGATTGAACCTCCCTGACGAATGCTGCGCCATCTTTGCGCTACCTGAGCGGAACTGACGGGCCGACGATAGGTACGCGGGGCATAGGCAAAGCCGAGCCGTCTGCCTCGGCAAAGCCTGGAGCCAGTCCTGGCTAGCCGCCGTTGCATGGTTGACCGGCATTGCTAAAACGGCATAGTCGCCGCCTTGATCCTTCAAACGTTGATCTTTCTCAAAGACCCTGAGGTGACCGCAGCCTTCAACGTTGCGACCAGGGCGTTGGACGCGCAGGCCGGTCTACTCGAGGGACCGGACCTGAATCGGGTCGCCAAATTCCTGCGTGTGTCGGGCAGCGCGCCGAAGTTCGATATTCTTTCCGACGGTCAAGTATTTCATCGCTGCCGTTTAGGCGATGAAATGACCATTACGTCTATTCACTTCCTGTACGACTCGATATCCCCGCTCGAAACAGACGAGAACACCTAGTCCGGGGGCCCTTTGGACGACCCGCGAGGATGACTCGAGATAGCCGGCGTCGCGCGAAGCACGAGCTTTCTCATTCCGTGCAGTCCCGACTCATCCCGTGCACCATCGCCGTGCCATTGCTTGATGTGGCGGGCATGCAGCCGTCATTGAGGCGCTCTAGAACGCTTGCACATCGGTCCAGCGAGAGCGCGCGCGCTGCTTCGTTCGCTGATCCGAAACGTTGTCAGCGAGCCAGAGTTCGCGCATGGATTTTGCACGCCCGCGCCCCGTGATCCGAGTTCTATTTTTGATGCGAGGGCCGATTGAAGCCTCAGCTGTAACGGCGCGCTTAAAGGGGGAGGCCAGGGGCGCATCCGAGTTTGCCTTTTGCTACGAACTGTCCGCCGATCAGGATGGCCTACGTGAAGCCCTCGAAGCTCAGCGAGCTCTGACGGAGGTGCTGCGTCAAGTGTTCGGGGAAATGGCAGAAAGCATTCCCATCTTTGCTGTCAGCGACCGCCCTGGAGAGCGGGTGGAAGACTACGCAATGGCTTGGGGTGCAACCGTGGTGCGCGCCTAGGGAGAACGGAATCGACGGACCGGGCCATATCTACTATCGTCTGTCTCCTTGCTCAACTTCAATCATCTTTATTACTTTCACGTCACTGCCTCCGAGGGTTCGATTAAGTCTGCGGCGGATCGACTTGGAGTCACCCAGCCAACGGTCAGTGAGCAACTGCGCATGTTGGAGCGTGCGCTGGGCGTTGAACTCTTCGAACGCACGCCCACGGGCCTCAAACTCACGTTGGCAGGCCGGGAAGCGAGCGAATACGCGTCCTCCATGTTCCTGGCTGGAGAACGCTTGGTCAAGGCTCTCGGCCAGAGCGCCAAGCCTCCCGAGGTGGTCCTGCGCGTTGGAGCGAGCGCGGCGATGGCGCGAATCATCGCTGCCGACTTCTTGATGCCGGTCCTGTCGATGGAGGGTTGTCGCACCTCCATCCGAGCCGGAGACTTCACCGAGATGCTACGGGATCTTCGTGCGCGCGATCTCGATCTCGTGATTGGAGAGACCGAGCCCGCCGAGCTTACGCGCGCCGGGCTCGTCGTCGAGCTGATTTGCCGTCCATCGCTGGTCGCCCTCGTGTCCCCAGAGGTCGAGCCACTCGAGGACTGGAAGAATTTGTCACTTTTGGAGTATCGAACTTCCTCGGCTTATCGTTGGGAGGTCGAGAATCACCTCCACATGCACGGCCTGCGGCCAAACGTAGCGGGCGAGTTAGATGACGCTTTTCTGATGCTTGAAGCGGTGCAACGGGGTGGCTTCGTGGCCTTCGTTCCCGCCGGAATCGCACGTCCCGCGATCGACCAGCGGCGCGTGAAGCGGCTAGCGACCATCACGCCGGCGACGGCGGGCATCTACGCCGTTTACCCCGAAGGTGACACGCTGCTGCTCGCACGCACCGCGGTGGAGCGACTGGTGCAGAATGCTCAGTCCGGCATGATGGTGGTTGGAGCGGTTGAAGCCGGAAGCGGTGCCGAGTGACGCTGAGTTGATTCAACACGCAAAGAAGTAGGGTCGCACCGGTGGAAGGACTGAGCGCGTGGGGGTCCGCTCAACGTCGCCTGCTCGCGTCGAGCGAATCGTCACATCCACCGGACTCGAGCATCAAAGCGTGTGGGGCACATTGCAATGGCCACAACGGTCGTTGCGACCGGAAAACGGCTTGTGACCAGGATCGCACGGCCCTAGCTTGTCTCTCTAGCTGGCCGCCGCGGGGGTCGGGCCGAGGCACATCATGAGGCGCGAAAGGTCGACTGAGGACGAGGCTGCCCAGGAACTCTCCCGGCTGCGAGAGCGGGTACGCGTCATTTCAGATGTGACTCGGCGCTTTGCCGAGGCCATCACGGACTACCAGCGCCTGCTCGAGAGCGTGGCGCGCTGTCTAGCCGAGACCCTGAGCGACTCCTGCGTGCTGTTCTTGCTGGACGAAAAGGGCGAGTCGCTCGTGCCCAGCGCCATGCATGCCGTCGATCCGGCCGTCCTCGAGCAGTATCGCGTGAGCTTCGCTGAGCGCAGCCTCGATCTGAAAGAGCATGCCGTCCTGAAGGCGCTCGTCAGCAGCGGAAGGTCACTGCTGATCCCAAAGCTCGCCGACGAGCGCGAAACCAGCGACGAAGGGCGGCACTGGGAGCAAGCCATTGGCCTACATAGCGTGATCATCGTACCGATGCAGGTACAATCACGCGCGCTCGGCGCGCTCACGCTGAGTCGCTACCGTCGAGCTTCGCCCCCCTTCGAACAACAAGAGCTAGAGCTGGCCCAGAATCTGGCGGACCACGCCGCGCTCGCCATCGAGAACGCCCGTCTTTACCAGGCCGCGGAGCAGGCACGGCAAGTCGCCGAGTTGGCCAGGGAAAGCCTACGGCGCTCGGAAGAGGCGCAACGTCAGTTCTTCGAGTCGAGCCCGACGCCCAGCTACGTGATCGAGGCCGCGACGTTGCGCATCCTTTCCGCCAATGCGGCAGCCCTCTCACTTTACGGCTACTCCCGGGAAGAATTCCTACAGCTCACGCTACGCGAGCTGCGCTTTCCCGAAGACCAAGACGCGCTGAGCCGTGCGCTGGAATCCGCGGGGGAGCGAGACATCCGCGGCACAGCACGCCATCGTCGCAAAAACGGCTCGGTGATCCATATCGAGGGCGGCAGTCACCTGGCCAGCTTCGATGGTCGTCCCGCGCGATTCGTGATGGTGAGTGATCAAACCCAACGCCTCAAAGCCGAACTACAGCAGCGTCAGTCGCAGAAGATGGAGGCGGTGGGCAAGCTTGCTGGGGGCATTGCCCACGACTTCAACAACGTGCTCTTGGTCGTCCTCGGCTTGAGCGAGGAGATCTTGAGTGAACCCAATACCTCGGTTCAGGCGCGCGAGGGGATCTTGGAGATCCGGGCGGCCGCCGAACGCGCCGCGCAGCTGACCCGGCAACTATTGATGTTCAGTCGCCAGCAAGTGCTCGAGCCGCAAGTCCTGGACTTGAACCAGGCACTGCTGGGTATGGAACGCATGCTCGGCCGTGTGCTGGGCGAGCACCTAAAGCTCGTGATCAAGCCCGCTCAGTACCTCGGCAACGTTTTGGCGGACCTGAGCAACATGGAGCAGGTGCTCATGAACCTCGCGGTCAACGCCCGCGACGCCATGCCCGGCGGAGGGCAGCTCACCATCGAAACCGCCAACGTCGTGCTGGATGACGGCTTCGTGCGCGATCATCTAGACGCGAAGCCAGGCGAATATGTCCTGCTCAGCGTGACCGACACGGGCAGTGGCATGGATCAGCAGACGAGCGCGCGCATCTTCGAGCCCTTCTTTACGACCAAGGAACTGGGCAAAGGCACCGGCCTGGGGCTCTCTACGGTGCTCGGCATC
>DATEPG010000625.1:0-8336 GCA_035273265.1 Polyangiaceae bacterium | reverse complement strand
CTTGAACCTGGCTCTGAACGCGCTCACCGCTTTGCCACGCGGCGGGACGCTCGAGCTGAGCGTGTCCCGAGCGCACGCCGGCGTGCGGCTGACGATCGCCGACGATGGGCCGGGCATCAGCGCCGAGCTAAAGGGGCGCCTGGGGCAGCCCTTCGCGTCAGCCAGCGAGGGCGGTACCGGACTCGGCGTGATGCTGGCGGAGAGCGTCACGCGCCAGCACGGCGGCGAGCTACGCTTCGAGAGCGCTCCCGGTCAAGGCGCTCGAGCCCTGCTCGATCTACCGTACAGCGCGGCCGAACCACGCGCCGGAGTGAGCTGACATGGCGCACGTACTGATTGTCGACGACGAAAGCTCGGTGCTCTTCCTGTTACGCGAAGTGCTCGAAGAGCGCGGCCACGAGGTGCTGTCGGCGACCAGTGGAGTCGAAGCTCGGGCCTTGGCCGATTCGCGCAAGCTCGACGAGATCGAGCTCGTGCTCACCGATTTTGCCATGCCCGACCTCGACGGGCTGGGCCTGATGGCGCATTTACGCCGCCAAAACCCGGACCTGCCGGTGGTTTTGCTGACCGCACGCGGCTCCGAGCGGCTCGCCGCCCGCGCGATCAAAGAGGGCGCGTTCGACTATCTGCCAAAACCGTTCGAGCTCGAAGAGCTCGAGGCCATCACCGCGCGTGCGCTCGAGACCGGAAGCCTCCGCCGCGAAGCGCGGCGCGCCGCCGCGCAAACGCTGCTCGGTCGCCCGTTCGTCGGGCGGGCACCGGCATTTCGGCGCGTCGTCGATCGCGCGCTCAAGCTGGCCGACCGCAACGTGCCCGTGCTCGTGCGCGGCGAAACCGGCAGCGGTAAGGAGCTGCTGGCGTCCTTACTCCACATTGGTGGCCCACGGCGCGGCGCGCCGCTGGTCCGCTTCAACTGTGCAGCGATCTCGGCTGAGCTGGCCGAGAGCGAGCTGTTCGGCCACGCGCGCGGCGCATTCACCGGCGCCAACGCATTGCATCGCGGCTACTTTGCGCAAGCCGACGGCGGCACGCTCGTGCTCGATGAAGTCGGCGAGCTACCGCAGAAGCTCCAACCCAAGCTGCTCCGCGCCGTTCAATTTGGCGAAATTCAGCCGGTGGGCGGCGCGATCGCGCAAGTCGACGTGCGCGTCGTCGCCTGCACCCATCGCGATCTAGCAGCCGAGGTGAAAGCAGGACGCTTCCGCGAGGATCTGCTTTACCGGCTGGCGGTCGTCGAGCTGACGATGCCGCCACTCCGGCAGCGCCGCGAAGACATTGCGCTGTTGGCCGAAGTGTTCGCGCGTAGCGCCGGAGAGCGCTTCGGCATCGAAGGCGTCACGCTCACGGGCGAGCTACTGAACGCGCTTTCGGCGCGTGAGTATCCGGGCAACGTTCGCGAGTTGGAGAGCATCGTTACGCGCCTGGTGGCGCTCAGCGACGGCAGGCCGCTAGGCACGGCCGCGCTCGAGGAGCCCGGAGGGGCCGCGCCATCAGCCGAGCTCAGCAACGAAGGCTCATTTCGCGAACGAGTCGAACGGCTCGAGCGCTCACTCTTGACCGAGGCGCTGTGCGCCACCGCCGGAAATCAATCCGAAGCCGCCCGACAGCTCGGCCTTTCGCGCGTGACCTTTTTGGACAAGCTGAAACGCTACGGGTTAGTCAGCCGAGCGCGCTGAAATCACCCAATCAGGGCGAACGCGGGAAGTGCCCTTCCCGGGAAGCCGATGAAAAAGTCTGCACGATCTCCGACCACTCGGGCCGAACCCAGAGGGTCTCTTCATAGGCGCCGCTCGTGTACTCGTCGATCGTCCGGCGCCAGAACGCCGTCGCGCTCGGGTTTTCCTCTCGCTGCCGAACCTCCCACGCCCCCTTGAATCGATCGAAAGCCGCAAACGCAGCGGCCCGCCCGACGCCATGCCGCCTGAAGCGCCGGAGGACGAAGAACTCCGTCACGTCGAAAACCCCGCTCTTGCCCGTGATCTTGCTGCGTTCACCGATCAACGCAAAGCCCGCCAGCTGGCCATCGACCCTGAGCAAGAATGGATGTCTCCATTCGTCTAGCCAATACGGCGCGAGATCGACGTCCCCAAAGCGCCCGCCCTCGTCCACGTGCAGCTCGAGCAGCTCGCTGAAATCGTAGCAATAGAACTGCGCGAGATTCTCGAGCAACGTTCGTTCATTGCTGGCGGCCGGTTGGAAGGACAGCCTCGGGGATTGTTGGGGGACGCGCTTCGTCACGGGTCGGAAGAGACTAGCAATGTTGGAGATTCTCGGCATCCCGGCTGCTCGATCGCGAACATCCGAGGTTCAGGACGAGCGCGACGCTCGCTCTTCTCGTACGCTAGCTAGCGATGACGCGCTGGAAACTGCCACGGCTGGGGGCTGCGCTCGTGCTCGGCGCCGGGTTGGTGCTGGCGCTCGCCCCCAGCGTGCGCCCGGTTCACGCGAACGATGCCGCGCACGGGCCCTGTCCGCCCGAGATGGCGTTGACCGCGGGCACTTGTATGGACCGCTACGAAGCGCGCTTGCTCGAACGGAGCGATGACGGCTCGCTCACCCCCTTTGCTCCGTTCGCGCGCCCGAAGAACGCGACATTCGTGGCCGAGTCGCGCGCGGGCGTGAGCCCGCAAGCTTACATCAGCCGGCTGGAAGCCGCGAACGCTTGTCTAAACAGCGGCAAGCGCTTGTGCACGCTCAACGAGTGGTATCGCGCCTGCCGCGGCCAGCACGCCACGCTCTACCCCTATGGTGCCACGTACGTGAGGGGTCGCTGCAACGTCGGCAAACCGCACCTATTGTCGATGCTACACGGTAACGACCCGCGCGCTTGGAGTTACGACGCTAGCTTCAACGATCCCAAGCTCGACCAGCGGCCGGGATTTTTGGCGAAGACCGGGGAATACTCGGGATGCGTGACGACGGACGGCGTCTTCGATCTAGTGGGCAACCTGCACGAGTGGGTGGCCGACCGCGTGGACGCTTCCATCGCCCAAAAACTGCCGCTCAAGTCCGAGATGCGCGCGCGCGTCGGTCGCCACGTTGGGAAGGGCGTGTTCATGGGAGGCTTCTTCAGCACCATGAATGAGCACGGCGCAGGCTGTGAATTCGTCACTATGTCGCACGAACCCAGCTATCACGACTATTCGACCGGGTTTCGCTGCTGCAAGGATCCGTAAAGCACGGCGCAATTGCGCCCGGAGCCGCGTCTTTGCTAGGCTCGGGCCGTGCCCATGCGCTGGCTCCTAGTTCCTTTTTCGATGCTCGCTCTATCGTGCGGCGGCGGCTCGTCTGCGGCCGCACAAAATCGCACGTTCTACGATTGGGCCGCCGCGACTTCGGGCCAAGCAGCACAGGCATTCGAGCAGCGCTATCCACCTCTGGATTTGAGCGCGACCGGGCAAAGCCCCGAATACTTGGGCTACACCGTGTTGCTCGGCGGTATCCATTTATCGCGACCCAAGACTTGGATGCTTCGTGACGGCAACAACTCGGCCGGACAAGCATTCGTCCGCTACATCTCGCCCAGCGCCTATTCCTTCGCCCTGTACGAACGGCCCGAGGCGCCTACCGAGCTTTGGTTGGACGTCATGAAGCGCTTCGAAAACGACACGCGGGCTTCGGGTGCGAAGCTCTTGGGCAAGCGCATTCCCACCTCCAGCGCTCTGGGCCAAGGACGCGCTTACACCGTCGAGCGTTCAGTCGAAGCGCCTAAGCGGCCACTCGTGTCACGCAGCCGAGAGGTGCTGCTCCGCGGTGAGCACCGCGTAATTCTCGCGCAAATCGTGTACGAGGGGGACGCGCTGGATTCGGTGAATGCCGAGTTGCTGCGGGTGATGTCGACCTTGGAGATCCTGTGACGGACCGGGCGCGCTGGTGGCTGGTTTCGGTCGCGCTGCTCGGCTGGTCAACGGGCGGATGCAGCCCGGCCGTCGGATCTTCCAAGCTCGAGGACCGCGCACGGCGCGAGGTGCCAGTGCCCATTTGCTTGAAGGCGTTGGAGCGTCGGGGCACGGCCGGTGTGTCGAGCGCTGACCCGACGGACTATTGGTCATTGGTGCTTCCGAGCTATGACACGAGCTCGGGCACGGTTGACCGCTCTGCGCCAGATTGCGCCGGGCACGAAGTCTTTGCCAACCCGCTATTTCAAGATGCCGAGGGGCCACGTACCGGACTCATTCCGGTAAAGACCGAAGACTTGGCCATCAGCCCCGGCGCCAACGACTTCAAGGTCCTCTGGCTGCGGTTGGCCCACTTTGGTAACGGGGATGCCGGCGGTCCGCTTGCCTTGGCGCGGCCGCGCGAGGGAACGGCCGAACTTTACTCGATTGGCACGTATCGAGGCAGCGCGGCAGCCTCGCATTTTTCCATCGAACGCTTGGGGCCTCGTATCCTGGTGACCGCGGGCGACAACGCTTGCTCTAGCGCCAAGCCTGGCCAGGCCTGTCAAACGAAGCTGGCCGTTTTCTTGATGAGCGCAGGACAGCTCTTGCCCGTCGCGGATCTTACGCTGGATCGCATCGAATACGGAACGGCGCCGGGCGTCAGCGGCACTGTTCAGTACCGGATGACCGCAACGCCCTTTTTCGAGCCGAAATCATTACGCGTGGCCGAACAGATCGTGGTCCGTGATTCAACCCAAACCACGATTCGCAAATCCAATCTGGATCGACGCTTCGAACTCAAAGGTAGCGCGCTCACTGCTTCGACCGGCTCCTTGTGGGACGAAGTCGTGGTTACCCCCAACGCGCCTCCAGCTCCACCGCCGCCGCCACCTCCAAAGCCGGCGCGCGACCGATAAGCGCTCACCAGCAGATCATGTTGCCGCTGTAGCCACACTCGGGCCGCTGCAGCAGTGCGTAAAGCACGCCCATACCTAAGCCAGCGCCCAAGCCCAGCCCGGCGCTGCCCCATGCCTGGCCGCCGGTTTCCCAGTTGCCGCTGCCTCGGCCCACCGCGGTGAGCACCGAAAGCACCAACGGCACCGCCACGTCACCCACGAGCGCCCCGCCGTTCACCCGGCCGCCGCTCCATTTGAAGGTATCAACCAGGAAAATGCCCGTTCCTTGTCCGAATGCAGAACCAGCGAGGAAGCTCGGCGAAGAGAACATCCCGTACGACTCACAACCGGGGAGACCCTGGTTCTCTGCCGAGCACCCCGGCCGGTAAGACGCGAAGGAATCCTTGAGCGATACCTCGTTCAGCAAGGTAAACGCGGCCAAGGTCATCGTGGGGGCCAACACCGACACGTGCCAGCGCGCCTTCCAGCCGGCCGTGACCTCCGGATCCGAGTAAAAAATCCGCGGCATGATCATGACCAAGCCCGCGCTCGACAGGGCCATGATCTTCGTGGCGCTGTCCCAACCGGCGCTCCGCTCGGGCACCGGCATGGTTTGCGCGGAAGCCAGCTCACTGGCGGTCAAGACGACTGCCAGGGCCGACACCGGCAGCAGTACCGAGATCAGACGACGAGCAGGAATCCGCTTCACCAACAATTGCCGCACCTCGCGGGTGACACTAACTTCTGCAAGCGCACGGTCGCAACTGCAACCTCGGCTTGCCCAAGAAAAAAACGCCAAAATCGGCGCCTGCCGCCGTGTACCGAGTCCCGGGGGCCGAGCGAGCCTCGGGGCCGGGGCGGCAGAGCGGCGGGCGAACGGCCGCTTACTCTTGGCGCTGTCGGCGATACTCGCGGTAAGCCTCGGTAAATTGCGTGCCAAAGATGTGAGCAAAGGCTTGCTTCTCTTCGGCGAGCTGCTCGTACATCGTCGAGTAGGTCTCCCAGATTGCCTTGTAACGAGCCTTGGTTCGGTCTAGCGCAAAGCGCGTCTGGGGGTCGATGTCGACTTGCCGTTCGATGTTCTCCGGCGCCAGCTGTTCGAGCAGGCCCCGTACGCCCTGCATCATGCCGTCGAGCAAGGCCACCTGATGGATCATCAAGTCGGCGAATATCTCCTCGACGGCCTTCGGAGCGTCCATCGAGCGGTCTTGCCAGTCGAGGAGCGCCCCTGCCAGGGCCGCCGGGTCTCGCGCACCTTCGGCTGCCAGGTAGGAAACCGAACGCATCATGCTGCGCTGCTTGGCCGCCTTTTGCAGGTCCAATGACGACACGAATTGGGCGTACCCCTCTCGCAGCGGAATGAAGCAGCGACAGAACACCTCGATCGTATCGTGGAGCTTGGTGATGAATCGAGCCAAATCTCCGGTAGTATTCAGCGACTTCCCCGGCGCGAGCGACCCCGCAAGCTCGCGTAAGCCCTGCAGGGCCACCTGCTCCAAGGACAGAGGTAAGATGCCGGTGCGCGCGAGAGCGTTTTCAGGCGCCTCCAACGCATGCCGGCTGGCGACGGGTAGCGGTTCGAAACCTGACGAGCCGAACGGGGGAACCGAGGGTTGACGAGCAGAGCTCAAAAGGTTCGGTGGCGGCGGCGGTTGGGTGCCGAGAATTTCTTGATTGCCGAGCACACTGGCAGAAAAGCTCGAAGCTCGCGCCGACTGAGGCGCGGCCGTTTGCTCGAATTCGATGCTCATTCGGACGTGCGAACCGAGGAAGAAATGAAACCCGGACGGCGCCAGATCGACCGACGATTGTTGCGCAACGCGCGTGGGAAAGCGCCCATCGAACGAGACGTAGACCCCGTTTTTGCTGTTCAAGTCACGGATGCAAAGCCGGCCGGCAATGTCTTCGACGAGCGCGTGAAAGTCCGAAACGTAGCCGTGCTCGAGCTGGAAATCTGCCAGAGGATTGCGCCCAATTCGAATCGGCAGACGAAAAAGTCGCCGCTCGGCCAGAATGGAATCATCCATTTTGAACGCACGCAGCACGAAGACAATCGCCACCGGCAAAGCTTAGCCTTCGCGCTCCCGCAGGGCCAAGTCGCGGGCTGCGTCCGTACGCTGGTGCGCGCCCCGCTGCTCAGCCCACCCTTAGTCGTAGATGTCGAGAGCCGCCAACAGCGTGGCGACCGAGCTAGTCTGGTCACGGAGGGCTTGCTCGACTGCGGCTGGCAACGGGCTCAAAGCCTGCGTAGAGGGCAAGGGCTGGCTGAGATCCCAGAATTCATTCGACTGGGTGTCTGGCAACCACAATTGGGAAACCGTCCCGACTGGCGCAAGGCCCAAGTGGAGCACGAGCTGGCCCGAACCGCGATCCTGCGACCAGAAAACGCTCGGCATCGTCGCGTGCCATCCGACCAACCGCCGCACGACGTCCAACCAAAAGCATACGGCGGCGCCCCCAGCGGCGCCGAGGGGCAAGCGCAAGCTCAAGCGCGTGCTGGGCAGCTCTTGCTTGCGGTGCGGCTGAACAGCCTCGGAGATCAGCTGTAGTCTCCAACGCAGCGCGTCGACTTGTTCGGATTCGGCGATCAGGGCCCTGAGCTCGGAGAGCGACAGAGCTTCGCACCAGCCTGCATAGGCGGCCGCCGCCTCGCTAAAACGGGCGACGCTCGGCTCGGGTAACGCGGCCAGTCGCGCGCCCAGATTGGCATCGGGATACGAGCTCGAATCGGTCAGGCTTTCACCGGCGAGCTGCCAAATGTTCTCGCACGCGAACGGAAGCAGATGCGGATGAGTCACGAACTCGGCGGAGGGGATGACGGAAGCCGCCACGCAAATCGGAAACAGCCTCCCAGCTTGGTCACGGCTCGGCGCCAACGTGCCAACCACCAGCGAGTGCTCCATGCCGGGGACATCACCGCGAAAGGCGAAGGCGCGCAGGGTTCCAACTCGGAACGCTTCGGCCCAAGTCGCCCCTTTGCTCGCGTGGGCCCATTCGACGCCAGAAGTCAGCCAGTCGCTGAAACGCGTAAACAGCGCAGAACCGGGGCCGATGCTCAGGAAATCGGCATGTGAAGGCAGCTTGCCGAACGCACAGAACGCGCCGACGACGCGAAACGCTTCGCTCATTGCGCTGCGCCCGCCTGCGTTCCGGCTATGATTTGCACCGGGCACTTCATGCGCGAAAAAAAGCCGCGCGCGAACGGCTGGGTCGCCTTGGACGGTTTTAGCTCGATGGTCACTGGTGGCGAACCCGGGCGATTCAAGGTCCAAGTCGAGACGTAGATGGGCGTGGCCTCCTTCCCGTTGGCCCCTGGCTTGATGCCGCCTGCGAGGAGCAAGCGGAACAAGCCAAAATCACCATCACGCGGGATTTCGTCGGTGAACCCGCTCGCTTTCACCTCGAGCGAGGCGCCTTTGGTTGGCCCCGCGCCCGGCCATTGAGTGAGTTGCCAGCGCTCGGGCTCGTGTTTGTAGATCGTGGCCGCCCCGTCAATCCGGAGCGTGATCTGCGAGATGTCACTGCCGGCGTCGTGCACGTTGACGGAGAACGGCACCTT
>DATEPG010000624.1:0-4467 GCA_035273265.1 Polyangiaceae bacterium | reverse complement strand
TAGCCGGTCGTTCCATTATGACCGGGCAGCCCGGAGCAAGATCCTTGGCACGACGAACATTTCCCACAGCACTGCGCGAGAAGCTTCCGGTACTGTTCGTCTATATCGGTTGGGCGAACCGGTACGACGGCACGGAACCCGTTCACGGAGCCCACGGATTTCTCCAGGATCACCCTGACGACAATTCCGAGTCGCGAGCATTCAAGCCGATACGCGGCACTTTCGGGTGTGGGATTGGCCGCGGCACGATCGACGAGCGTCGCATGCACATTGTGTTCGTCGCGCGTGATCCGACGGACAACGTGCGGAAGGCCGTCGGCGTATACGCTGCCGCCACTGCCGCTGCCCGCCCCCGATCGCGTGTAGGTTGGCATGATGCGACTACACGCTTGGCCCTGCGAATCCCGGTTGGGAGCCGACCTGCCGTGACACTTTGGGCGGGTGATACTGGCATGCGGCGTTGGGCGTTCCGACGGGAAGGTCGGGGCGTCACACATCCTGAGCTCACTCGACTCTATCGCCGCATAGTGGCTCTTGCGTTGGAAGGACACTCGCAACGGCAAACCTCGCACCCCGACGACCAGACGTATGCTGATCTTCCCGACGTTGAAGGCAAGCTCAAGCTCCGTTTGCTCGCGCATCGAAGTCGTGAAGGACGCCTCCGGGATGCCAAGATCCGAAAGGTTCTGGACGAGCAGAATGCGTTGATCTGCGAGGTTCCTGGCTGCGGATTCGACTTTCAGAAAAGGTATGGGCCGCTCGGGCACGGCTTCGCTCATGTTCATCACCTAAAGCCGTTGGCGGCCGCCGATGCTCACGGTCGTCGAACGAAACTCGAGGAACTCGTCGTGGTCTGCGCCAACTGCCATGCGATGATTCACAGGGGCGCGGAGTGCCGAAACTATAAGAATCTCCTTCGCGCTGTACGAACGTAGAGTCTCGGTCAACTCCGAGTGACGGACGAACAGGGACAGATGTGGGCGGGCGCTCTGAGCACGCGGCCGCTACGGTGATGGTGATCGCAGCAGCGACGACTGAAACATCTTGCTCGCCGGCTCACGGCGGCCGCTGTTCAACCCTTCAAGCCTGCCAGTAACGATTTAGCGCCTTTTCTTAGGTCGATCTTCTGCGGGGGACCGGTCAAATAGGCCTGCCTGTTCAGGTCCACGTTCGTGCTGATCGGTGTTGCGCAGTCGGCGGCGCAAGTCAGTCAACCGCGAGATCGCGCCCTCCAGCTCCGCGGCGATCCATCCGCGGTCCTCGAAGCGATCGCCGGGCCCGATTTTTCCGCTTCGCGTACGGGATGTCCAGTTGACCACTGTCGTAATGGCTGGAGCGAGCTCCACCACTAGCTGCGACGGGCTGGAGATCGGGAAGTCATCTGTGCGTTCGCCAGTCACAAAGATCTCGAGCTCAGACGCAGCGATATCCGCACGAGGTCGGTTTTCGAGCCCGTCTTGCACCAACAAATCCCGCTCCACCCGGCGTCCGACACTGCCAAGCTCGTTGAGCACATTGCTATTTTGGACAAGACCAGCGCAGACGCCGTACCAGAGCATCGCCGCGGGGTACCGTTGGAGGGCAGGCGCAACCAAAGCCGCGTGCACTAGGGTGCCCGGGTTGATTCGGCTTGCAAGGTACCCAATGGAAAACGCCTCTTCTTCTGGTGGACCTCCGGAAATAACAGGAGCGCTTAGTACGCGTTCGAATATGTCAACCCGTTCTTCGCGCGTACCGAGCATCGCATCGGCGGCAGCCGCGAAGACTTGCCCGAACCGCGGCGCTTCGGCTCGAACTTCACCGCGTTCGAGAATCTCGTGGCATGCGGCAAAAATTGGCGAGCCAGCGAATGGATACGACCCGCCTCCCGACAGCGCTCTGAGCACCTCGGCGCATAGCGTTACATCTGTGGCATGTGTGTTTCGCTCGCGCTGGCGTGTGAGCTTCCGAATACGCGACCACTGTGCAGGCAATTCGTTGGGCTCGAAGACCGGGCGTTTGTGAATTGCAAGGTCGCGAATGAGTGCGAAGGATAGGGTGCTCGCGCACGCAGAAGCTGTCGGAGATTCTCGTCGCGACGACGTTTCATGCGAGGACATGAGTAGTTCGCCCAAGATCAGACCGATGCTTGCTGTGTCAATGCCACTGAGCGCGGGCGCTCGCATTGATTCGGTCTCCTGTAGAAACGCGGTGTAGCCGACGATTCTGCAAAAGGCGGTGAACGGGCGGAGCGCCGGCGCGAAAGTCACCAACCATGCCAACCAGTCGCGTTCCTGCCCGTCCGCTGTGACCAAGAGCACTGGAAGAGCGGCACGCTCGTATGGATCGCTGGACCAGATCGCCGCTACGGAGAGTTGATCAAGCGGTGGGATGCTTGTGGCACGGTCGAATAAAAACTCGCGGCGCTGAGGGATCGCGCGTCCAGAGAGTAGCTCCGCGATCTGGGTGCGCCTTGCAACGTGAACAAACATCATTTCTTCTTCTTTCCAGCAGGAAAGAGCGCGCTTACGCTCGGCGGGGGCTTGGGGGGCGCGAGCTTTTCGCGCGCTTGCTCGAAGTACCCTGGCATGGGCGCCACATGGTAGACGGACAGCGAAGTCTTGGCTCGGGTTACGCTCGTGAAGGCAACTCGCTTCTGGGTTTCTCCCTTCATGTGTTCAACGAATGCCAAGTGCATCGCGCGAAATTCAAGTCCCTTCGCATCGTGCATGGTGCAGATGCAGATACGCTGGTCGGGGTTCGCGGCGTTATGCATCTTCCCTTCTGCAAGCACATAAGGCGCGATCCCCGATATCGTTTCGAGGGCCGCTCGAAGTCGCCTCACATCGTCGTTCTTGGGGCACGCGATCCCCAGAAGTTCATCGGGATATGCTTTGAGCTGAGCTAAGAGGCGAACTGATAGCCTTTGGTATACCTGCGCGTCGTCGCTACACTGTTCGAACGTGACGCTCGATTTGGCCTTGGTCTCGTCGTAGTTGCAAGAACCAAGCAATGGAGGTTCGCCAAAATTCTTGCCAATAGTGTCCGCGACCTTGCAAATCTCCTCCCCGTTTCGATAATGTTTCGTCAGCTCACTCTTGTGAACGCGGGTGCCCAGTGATTCCAGAATACCGTTTCTCGAATAGATCTGCTGGCGATGATCGCCGACGAAAAATACCTGTTTAGCTGCCCGGAAGAAGAGTTCGATTTCCTCGGGCAAACAATCCTGAACCTCGTCAACCAGTATGCAGTCGAGGTGGTGTTGGAGTGCGGGCTTTTGATCGAAGATGCGGGCTGCTTCCGTCGCGTGTGCCTTGCGAGTCTCCTCGAAGTTCTTGCCCTCGGGCAGATTCCTGCCTGTCTGCTCACGGATCAGATTCTTTATCCAGTGCATGATCGTTTGCACCTTCTCTTGCGCGACCGAGTAGTTCCCCGCGCCGCGCACCACGAACTCTCGTAAGCTACGCGTGAACATGAGCACGAGAATGTTCGGCCGCCGAGAGTCGACTAGATAAGAGGCTCGCAACAGGAGCAAGTTGGTTTTCCCCGATCCAGGCGGGCCAATCACGAGAAAATTCCCGTCAGGCGGCAGGCTGATGATATCTGTCTGTTCGTCGTCGAGTTCGTTTGAATCGATCCACCACGAAGTGTCCGGCATTAGGTATTTCCTGGGATTGACAGCCACGATACGACGTCTGCGACGCGAGATTGCGCGCATTGCTCTTGAACTTCATCGAGACTGAAGAGCAGTGCATCGGTCAAACGGTGCGCGAGCACGTCGTCTGCGCGCACGCCCTGAAAAACCGTCGTCAGCTTGTCTGCGGGCGCACCCGGGGGCAACACTGCGGGCGAATTCGTGACCGCCGCAGCAACTCCAACCCGCACGATGTTACCGGCCGCGTCCACCACCGTCGCGTTCAGGTATACAGCGAACGTTGCGTTCACCGCGTGTGCACGCGAAGGACCGAACGTGAGGTTCACACTAGCCGTTGGTGAGTCGTCTGTTTGAACTCTGAACGGGGGAAGATCGGACTGCTTGCATGCATCACGCAGCATGCGTTCGAGATCATTTCTGAGAGCTTCTACTGCTTGCCGTTCGATGAGACCGGGAGCAATTGTTGGCGCCGACGTCGTTGCGAAAGCGCTCCGACGTCTCTGTGCGATTCGTTCTCTCAGCGCGTGGGTGTCCGGTGCCGGGGTAGGCGGTTTCTCAAAGCGATCCCAAGTCACCAGTTGGTGCCGTTGGACGGGGTCTTTTACCAGGCAGTCCTGTGCGAGCATGCGCAGCTCGGGTGCCGCGCCCGGCGCCTGAATCGTCACTGTCTTGTGCGAAACGACGTCGACCAAGTGCGCATAGGGGGTGAGGTCGTCGGAGAACAGAGGCTTTCGTGTCAGGAGATCATGGAGAACTCCACCTAATTGATAAAAGGAAACAGCGCGCCAACCTTCGAGCGAATCCAACTCTTCGCGATGCAGAAGCTCAGGGGG
>DATEPG010000623.1:0-5097 GCA_035273265.1 Polyangiaceae bacterium | reverse complement strand
TCGCGCCTCTGAGCCGGCGGGGGCGATACCGCCTCTTCGACCGGCCTTTCCCGCACCTTCTGCTGTGTGGCAGGCACCGCCGCCGGCGCCGGACGCATCCAGAACCACACTCCAAAGGCGGCGGCGCACAGCGCAAGGACTGCACCAATCGACCGCCAACCCCAACCACGAACGTCCATGCACTCCCACCTGTTGTCGCCGCGTCAACTTGCGTCGAAGGCTACGTATCATAGCTGAGAGCCAAGCACGGTTAAAACTACGATCGCGCCAATTTTAACGCCTATTTAACGCGGACTGTTTCGGCTCGTGGACAGAGGCGACGAACCTTTGGCTTGCCCTTCAATCAACCATGAGGGTGACGCGCAAAGTTTCTTCCTGCATAGAAACGGTTGCCGGAAACGTCAGTCCGGCTCTCGACGAGGTTCACCAAATTCTTGTGCGCCCCGGCGTGCGGGTCGGCGGGGATCGAAGCGCGTCGTCCCCGCGGAGCCCGCGCTCGATTTCGGCCGATGCCGCACTTCGGCCAATGTCCGGAGCCAGTTCAGGATTGCTCAGCCTTTGCTCGGAGACTCAGCCGTCGCACGCCCCCGCCGTGCGCGCCACAGCGCCGCTTCCACACGAGATTTACCAAAGTACTGCCGCGCGTAGCGCTGATTGTGCGCTCGGCAGCGCAACCGAAGATTCTCAATCGTGCATTCGCCACCCATTGCCCAAGGGTCGATGTGGTCGAGCTCCAGGCAGCGACGCGCGTTGCACCGGCGCCCATCCGGCGAGACATAGCTGCACTGCTGACCGTCTCTGAGGAACACCGCGCGCGCGACCGCCGCTGGGACGTGTCGCTTGGGGGTGGCCTTGGCGTTTGGACTTTGGTTCTGGTTCCGCGCTGACTGGGGACCGAGGTGGGGGGGCTCGGGAGTCGACACCTCGGGCTTGGGCAGATCGGGCGCGACCCGATGGGGTTCAGCCGGCGCAGAGGGCGCCGGTGCCGCGCCTTGGATGCGGCGTGGCTTCCTGCCCAGCGCGAAGCGCTCTTTCATCAGCTCGCGCTCGTAGGCTTGGAGCCCGCGTTTGATCAACGTCATCAGATCGCCATTGGGCAGCCGATGCCCCGCAAGCCCGCGCACCCGTTCGAGCAGCTCCCGAAACTCACCATCTGCCGTGAAATGCACGCCGAAGCGATCCGCGGACAAGGGTTCGAGTCGGCATGGTTTCGGCGCCTGCGGCGCCTGCGCTGCCCCCGTGGCTCCGGTGGCTCCGGTGGCTCCGGTGGCTCCGGCGGCTCCGGCGGCTCCCAATGCGGTCGATGACTCGCAGGACCGAGGCTCGATCAATGCCTTCTGCAGTTCGACCGATGCTTCGCGCGATGGCGTCTCCGTTGACGTCTGCTCCGAATCACACCCGACGTTGGGAGTAGGTCGCACCTGCGCTGGCAAGCGACGCACCAGATCGCGCACGTCAGGTCTCGGAAAGCGCGCCGCCAGCAACTCTTCCACCTTCCGCGCACTCCGATGCGCACACAGCTGGAACAGTTCCGCGGCGTTCTCGCGGGTCAGGTGCTTCTTCAGCAAACTCAGCGCCGAAGCATGCAATGCGCCGCTTGCCACCCTGGTGAACACCTCCGGATGAGCGCGACACACCCGCGCCGCTGCGATGTGTCGACCCGCCGTGGACTCACACAACCCGAGTGTCTCTACGCAATACTCGAACAGCGACGAAAATCCGAGATCGAGAAAGAGCTGTCGCTCATCGAGCTCTGCCAAGTAGGCCAGAAACTCAGCGGTGATCTGATTGCGCCGTCCGACGATGCTCGAAAGTCCCGCCAACAGTTCGTCGTCCGCCAATGACTTCAAACGGTATTGTTGCCCCATTCAGCTCGTGTAGCACGCACTTTTTGGAGCTCGTAAAACGGTCAATAGCGCTAGTTTGAGCCTCGAAACCAGTTTCAGGTTGGTTCGACTCATGATCGTTCGACCCTGCGCAGACCACGCGCCGCCGCGCGCAAATCTTCGTGCTCCCCTTGTTCCCCGACCGGTAGCGTTCAGAAATTCAGTCAAGCAAATTCGCCGGTTCTGTCAGAGCACAGTGAAGATGTCACCCCTTGCTGCTCCGTGAAAGTGTCACCCCATTGTTCGTCCGCGTCGTCGTTCCTGTTGCTGCCTGTTGAGGGCTTCGGCCGAGCGCCGTTCACCCACGCGATGCATTCTTCGCCGTGGAAGACGCGGTAGTCGCCTGACACCGGGTGTTTGACGACAACATCCTTCCCCACGTCGCACATGCCGCGTCGGCGCCGGGTGGAATGTCGATGATGCGACCGTGGAGACAGACGGTGGTCCAAGGCGATGAAGGGAGCGCGTCTCTGGCCGCAACCAAGCGAATCCGTCAGCTGGAACGGGAGTTGGCGCGGAAAGAACAGGCGCTGGCCGAAGCGGCCGCGTTGCTCGTGCTTGAAAAAAAGTGGGGGCATCTCGGTGAGGGCGAGGACGACGTCACGCACGAACAAATCTTGGTTCAACGCACGGAAGTCTTGTTCGGCGCACGAACAGCTCTTGTTCGCCGCGCGGAAATCTTGTTCGCCGCACGGAGTCGTGTTCGCGCACGGAGTCGTGTTCGCGCACGAACAACTATTTCATTCGCCGTTTGCGTCGCGAGTACGCAGCGTTCGGGCCTGAGTTCGCAAGTCAATGATGTCACCAATCGTCAGCCCGGCCGGTGCCCCGCCGCGCGATTGCCGGGCCGCGCATTCTTGGGCCGTTTGCGCCGCGGTACACGGCGTTTGGGCCTGCGTTAGCAAGTCAACGATGACGAATCATGATTTGTGCGGGTGCCCGCGTCGCGCGAATGATCTAGCCGGGCAGTCTTGGGGGCGATCGCGATCCGGCAACGCACCTCGCAACAGGCGGTGTTCCCGCACTCAGACGCCGAAGGCTGAGTGCGCCGCGATGCGATCAGTGACCATCAACCAAACTCTCGACCCGCAGGCGCGCGGAGTGCTCGGACTCCGCGCGCGGGGCTTGGTTCACTTCTCGAAGACTTGAGCGGCGGCCATGCCTTGGCCGGCCGAAACGCTGACTACGACCTTCATCGTGCCACCCATGGGCAGCGCCCATTTGTAGCAATTCGGCTGCTGACCGACGATCGCGGTCGCGCCTTGGGTGCTGTCGGCGGCGACCACCGCGGCGGGTAGGCCCGGGATGGCGATCGAGGGCACGAGCTGGATGTCGAGGTTCTGGATGGTCGGTACGCCGGCGCCGACGATCGTGTAGCACTTGCCCGGGTTCATCTGCACGGTCTGCTCGAGCGACTGACCTTGCGCGAAGTTGCCGGCAATGGCCGCGCCGATCGGCTTGGCGCCCGGTGCGGCGGCGGTGGCCGCCAACGGGGCGATCAGCGACGTGACGACCTGCGCGGTGGCGGGATCGAGCGGGGTCGCGGCCGGTCCTTGCGCGGTCGTCGCGACGCCAGGGATCGCGGTGGGGATCGCGGCTGTGGGCGCGGTGGCAACCGGTGTGGTGGCCGCAGGTGCGGTTCCGGTCGGTGACTGACAGATGCGACCGTCGAAGTACTGACCGGGCGCGCATTGGGTCGCAGTGGGCTGGCCCGTGACGGCCTGCTTATCGTCACCACCACAGCCCAAGAGCGCACTCAGCGCGACCAAGCCACTCAGCACAAGCTTTGTTCCAGCCATTTCTCGATGTCTCCCTTTGAAGAGCGCGTCTGCGGGCAATCCGTGCCACGCGGGCGGCTCTGCTTTCTATCAGGAAGCCGGACGGGCGCGAAAGGGGCACTTTGTTCCTCGTCGGGGGATTCTCCCCCGCACCCGCTGAAGTGAATTCAGCGGGCCCCACCCCCGACCCTTGGGGCCCCAGCCCCAAGGGGAGTTCGAGCGTGAGAAACCGGCTCTAAACCCTAGACATCAGCGCGAGCAGAACCCTTCGTAGTCGATGTACTCCTTGATGGTCGGATTCTCACCGCAGGTCGGGCAATTCTTGTCTCGGCGCAGCTTCAAGGTGCGGAAATTCATGCGTAGTGAATCGTAGGTCAGCAGACGACCGACCAACGGATCACCCTTACCCAAGATGATCTTGATCGCCTCGGTCGCCTGAATCACACCGACCACGCCGGGCAAGATGCCGAGCACGCCTGCTTCCGCGCACGATGGCGCGAGATGTGCCGGTGGCGGCTCGGGATACAAGCAGCGATAGCACGGACCTTGGAAGGGCATGAAGGTCGTGACCTGTCCGTCGAAGCGGAAGATCGAACCGTGTGACACCGGGATCTTGTGGAACAGCGAGGCGTCGTTGACCAAGTAGCGGGTCGGAAAGTTGTCGCAGCCGTCGACGATCACATCCCAGCCGGCGCCGAAGATGCGGTCGACGTTACCGGCGTTGACGCGCTCCTGGTATTTCACGACCTTCACGTCGGGGTTCAAATCATTGATCGCGACTTCGGCGCTATCCACCTTGTTCATGCCCAAGCGGGAAGTGGCGTGGATGATCTGGCGCTGCAAATTCGAGGCGTCCACGGTGTCGGCATCGACCAGGCCGATCGTGCCGACGCCCGCTGCCGCCAGATACAGCGCGGCCGGCGCACCCAAGCCACCGGCACCGAGCAGGAGCACGCGGCCTTTGAGCAGCTTCTCTTGTCCGCGCTCGCCAACCTCCGGCAAGAGGATGTGGCGTGAGTAGCGATCGAGCTGCGCCGCCGAGAGTTCGGCAGGCAACTCCACCGGGTACTTCAGATCCTTCCAACGCACGAAGCCAGGGTTGGCGCTGGTGACGTTCTCGTAGCCGAGCTCCGACAGCGTCTTGGCGGCGAAGGCGCTGCGCGTTCCGCCGGCACAATAGACGATGATCTCTTCCGACTTGTTGGGCAGCTTCTGCTCGGCTTGCATCTCCAAGAAGCCGCGCGGCACGTGCACCGCGCCGGGGATGTAGCCCGCGCGGACCTCGTCCTTCTCGCGCACATCGACGAGCGTGAAGGGCTTTTGCGCGCGCGCTTCGACGCGCTCTTTCAACGCTTCGAGCGAGATGAGCTTTACGTTCGAGCGGATCTCCGAAAACAAGTCGCTGTAGGTCTTCGCCATGGGGGCGCCTTTCT
>DATEPG010000622.1:0-39205 GCA_035273265.1 Polyangiaceae bacterium | reverse complement strand
CCTTCCAACGGCTTGGCGGGAACCGACGGCGTGGCCGGGGCGGGGGAGTCCGGCGCTTGCCCCGACGGGCCGAGCGGTGCGATGCCGATCATCGTCTGGCGCAGGCCTGCGCCGCGCGCCGCTGGCTGCGCGGCTGGTGTTGGTGGCGCTGCGGGCGTTGGCGGCGCTGGAATCGTTGGGATCGGTGGAATCGTAGCAGCCTGGGGCTGAGCGCCGATCGGCTCGCTCGGGGCCAGGCCGATCATCGTGCCGCGAAAGCGAGCTTCGGGTACGGGCGGCGAGAAGCCGACCACAGTTTGGCTCAAGGACGCGAGCGGCTTACCGCAGCTCGCGCACCCGGTCGCTTCCGGGGGATTTCGCGTTCCGCAGTGCGGGCACAGCCTCATCGCGCGCACTATAACCCCGGACGCACCCGCGCTACCAAGGGCTCGTGCGCCCTCGACTGCAAGGTCTTTGTCCAATTGCACCCTTTTCCCCTATGGGAGAGGAGATTCGAGTTCCATGCTCGCCAAACGCATCATTCCCTGCCTCGACGTTCGCGACGGTCGTGTCGTAAAAGGCGTCAATTTCGTAGGCCTTCGCGACGCGGGGGACCCCGTTGAGTGCGCCCGTCGCTACGACGCCGAGGGCGCCGACGAGATCACATTTTTGGACATTACGGCCTCGGTAGAGGGCCGCGGTGCTTTGCTGCACGTGGTCGAGCGGACGGCCGACGTGGTTTTTGCCCCCGTGACCGTGGGGGGGGGCGTGCGCTCGCCCGCGGATGTGAAGTCGCTCTTGGATGCGGGCGCCGACAAAGTGAGCGTGAATTCCTCGGCGGTTGCCGATCCCAGCCTGATTTCGGCGATCACCAGCGCCTGGGGCCGGCAAGTGCTGGTGCTCGCCATCGATGCGAAGCGGAACCCGGACGGCAGCTACGAGGTCTTCACCCATGGCGGCCGGCGTGGCACCGGCCTCGACCCAGTCGCCTGGGCACGACGCGGCGCCCTGCTCGGGGCGGGCGAGATTTTGCTCACCAGCATGGATCGCGACGGGACGCGCGCTGGCTACGATCTGGAGCTGCTGCGCGTGCTGAGCGCTGCCGTGGAAATCCCCGTGATCGCCTCGGGGGGCGTGGGCACCCTCGAGCACTTGCGCGAGGGCCTGGCCGAAGGTGGCGCCGACGCTGCGCTCGCGGCCTCGATTTTTCACGATGGTCTATTCACGGTTGGGGAGGCCAAGCGCTACCTGGCCGAGCGCGGCGTTCCGGTTCGAGGAGGCTGAAAATGAGCGTGACACTTTCCGAGGTGAAACGAGCGGCACGGGCGCATCGCGCGCCGCTGGCCGGCGAGAGCGCGGGTTACTTGGTGCTGGCGATCGCCGATCAGGTGCTGCAGGCCCCGCGCCTCGTGCAAGCCGCCGATATTCAGCTGACCGAAGATGGCGCCTTGCGCGTGGTTTCCGGACAGGCGAGTTCGGACGCGGACGCGGAGCTTTCGCTGCGGCATACGCTCGACCGACTGCTGCTCGTCGCCAGTTCGGGTAGCGCGGCGCTCACGCGCGCAAGCCGGCGCACGCAGCCGCTCGGTCTATCGTTACTCGTCCGCGAGCTAGAAGCGGCGTTGATCCCGGTCAACCGCTCGGCAGCTCGACGCGCATTGGCGCGCCTGCACCGCGAAACGGCGCGCGCGCTCGAGAGCGGTGTGTTGCCTGACGACGAGGAACAGGACGCAAGTGCGCCGGTTGCCCCGCTCGCGGTTGCCGAGCTCGTCGCACCGCCGGTGGTTGCATCGCTGAGCGCGCCGGTTGCCGCGCCGCCCAGCGTCGAACTGCGCGAACTCAACCCAGAAGCCGAACTAGAGGCGGAGCTCGAGCACGAACTGGAGACCCCGGCGCTGCCCGTAGCGGCGCTGCCCGTGATCGTGGAGAGCCACTTGGATGGCGTGGTTAGCGCCTTGTGCGAGCAGCTGCCCGCGCCACCTCAATTCGTGGAAAGTGATCCTTTGACGGCGGCGCTGCCCGTGCGCTCCGTGTCTGCCCCCGTGGCTTCTGTCGCGCCCGAGGAGGAGCCGGAATTCCTGCTCAATTTCGAGGTCGAGGTCGAGTACGAAACCGATGCGGTCGATTCCAGCGCCGCTCCAACCGTGATGCGTGCGGTCGCAGTCGCGCCGGTCGCAGTTCCCAGTCAGGATGCCAACAGCGATCAGCCCCTGCTCGACATGCCGCTCGAAGCGCGCACGCGGCCCGAGCCGGTGCTGCTGCGTAAGACGCTCCGACCGTTGCTCGAACTACTCCCCAAACCGGTCACTGAGAGCGAGCCCCTGACTCAGACGCCGACCTTGGGCAGCCTGGCCACGCAATTGCCGATCCTGGGCCCCGAGCAGATCGCAGAAATGAGCGTCGCGGCGAGTCTGGCGGCCGACCTGCTGCAGAGTTCGCTCGAGCACGAAGATCGCACCGAACGCATACCGGAAGTCGTCCCGCTTTCACGCGGAATGGCGACGGAGGCGATCGTGGAGTCGAAAAAGAGCGATCTGAACGAGCTCTTGAGCAGCTTCCAAGTGGCCGAACCGGACGTCAATCAAGGCCTGTGTCGCGCGCTAAAACAGATGGCCGATTTGGACCTGACGCCCGCGCCCTTCGGAGCCTTGATTCGCTAGGCGAGATCTGGCACGTTCTAATCCAATGCACATTCAGAACTTGGCGATTCTGAAAGGGCTCGTCAGCGTGGCTTGGGCTGACGGTCGCATGGCAGGGGAGGAGAAAGAGGTCCTCGAAGCGCTGCTGCAGGCGTTCGAAGCGACTCCCAGCGAGGCGCACGAAGTGCGTCTGTTCGCGCGCCATCCAAAGAAGCTGAGTGACGTACCGCTGCACGACCTGAGCGCGGATGCACGTCGCTTGCTTCTCCAACACGCGGTGCTGATCAGCTTCGTCGATGGCGAGCAAGACCAAAAAGAGAAGCAGTTGATCGACGAACTGTGCGAAGTGCTGCGCATCCCGAGCATCGAATCGCGTGGCCTCGTGGCGGCAGCGGAAGAGCGCGCCAAGTCGCTGCTCGAATTGCTCTGATTCAGCTCGAGCGATTCGCTCGGGTCGAACGCTAGATCGCGCCGGTCAGGTTTTTCAGTCGCTCGATTTCCTTGAGCAGCGCGATCGGGCTAAAGGGCTTGGTGTAATACGACGTTGCGCCTGCCTCGGTTGCGCGATTGCGCGACTCCTGGTCGTCCAACGCGCTGATGATCAGCACTGGCACGTTCGCCGTTTGCGGATCCGCGCGCAGCCGGCGACAGACCTCGAAACCGTCGTATTGTCCTGGCAGATTGAGGTCGAGCAGCACCAGGTGCGGTGGGTTGGTGAGGGCCACGTCAATCGCCTTCGTGCCCGAAGCGACCGCGGTCACGTCATAGCCGCGCGCCTGTACCAGCGCCTCGATCATGCGGCGGATCGAGTCCTGGTCCTCAACGACGAGAATGCGCATTGCAGCAGAGCATAGCCCAAGAGCGCTCGCCGCCGCTAGCGCTGCTCAATCCGGGCGATTCCGCAGCACGGCCCAGACCTCAGTCCGTCCGGCCGTGCCCTCGCGCATGCCGGCTCCGCTGCCCAGGACGCCGCCGATCACGTCCGCGACGAGCAGCGAGACACCCGCTGGGCGACCGAAGCTCGCGGGATCCGTGCGATGTTGAATCACCGCCGTCCGCGACGCCTCGGGCACCACCGGACCGCCGTCCTCCACGCTCAACATCATGCCCATTTCCGTGGGCACGACGGACAGCGAGATTTCTCCGCCCCGAGGCGTGGCGGCAATGGCGTGATGCAACAATGCGCGGAGCAGCACCCGCAGCTGGGAGGTCTTCGTTTCGAAGGGTGCACGCTCCGGCAGGCGGGGAGTCAACGCGACTCCGTGGCGCGCGGCGCGCGAATCCACGGATTGCAGGACCTCTCGGGCCAGTTCGCTGACGTCCACCCGGCGCACCGGCTCGCTCAGGTCACACTCGGTGAGCAGACCCAGATCCCCGAGCAGCTCGGCGCCCACGGTCATGCGCCGCGCGAAATTTTGGGCGAGCGGTGCCTGCTCGCCCAGCTGCTTTTGCAACTCGGCCGTGTCCGCACGCAGGCCATCGAGCCAATGGCGCAGGACGCGCTGCAGCGCCGACGCAGTATTTTGCAACAGCTCCAGGCGATCGACGCCCGTCTCCGGGGGCGCGGTGGGCGGAATGTCGCTGCGCAGATCCCCGGCCGTGACGACCGCCGCAAGTTCCCGTGCGTAGGCTTCGCCGAGCTGCTGGGCTTGCTCCAGCTCCTTGCGCAGCTCGACTACTTCCCGTTGATCGCTGGCGCCATCGGCGGGCAAAAAGATAGATTGCGTGCCGCCCTCGAGTTCGACGCGACCGCCGTAACGCGTGGCCATGCGGCTCAACCAGCGGCGTTCGACGTCATCAGCTGCGGCGGTATCCGGTCCCAGCTGGACGGCGATCTTCACCCACTCGCCCTGGCGCCGGATCTCCACTTCCGACGGGCCGCCTTGGCCGTTCGGGCTGCTGTCCTGGTTGACCAGCATGTGGAACATGCGCCGCATGTCCGATTCCTCGCCGTTTACCTCGGTGCCGGCACCGGGTTCGATGGCGATTCGAGCATTGGGCGCCACCTCGTAGAGCAGCGCCGCCAAATCGATACGTCCACGGCGCTTTTTTCCACGATTGCCCGAGTTGAGCGCGCTCAGCATGTTGATCGCATCTTCGAGCGCGTCGAGATTGGTCTCGACGGGGGGCATCGAAGGGCTGCTGGCGATCTTGATTTCAGGGCCTGGTTTGGCTGGAACGGGCAGTTTTAGCTGGGTCACGCCCTCGCGCAGGGCATGCGCGGCACCGCGCGCCTCTTGGGCGAGCAGCCAGCTCAGCTCATGTCGCGTGAGGCGATCTTTCGACACCGTACGCTCAATCATAGAACGAAGCGGGACGCGGCGGCTACCGCGTACTATCGTTCGACGAGGAGTCAGGTGCGAAACGGATCTCTACTCGATTTTGGAAGGTGCGGCGTTCTCGCACCTTGGGTCGTTCGCGTCGTGCGCCTCGCGCCAATCTTTCTGGTCGTGCTCTCGTGCATGATTTCAGCGTGTGGCAACGGTTCGGTCCAAAGTCCGTTCCATGTAGACGGAGGTAGTGAAGCTGGCGCGGCTGGGGCGTCGGACACCGACGGCGGCTTGAACGTGGGACCGGACGCGGGTGACCCGACACTGGGCGGCCCGTGCGCCGACGACGACCAATGCGACGACAGTATCCCGTGCACGAGCGACCGCTGCGACCAGGAGTTGCGACGTTGTCGGCACCAGCCGGACGACTCGCAGTGTGTCGATCGAGGCTACTGCGCGGGTCACGAGCTGTGTGACCCGAAGCTCGGCTGCCAATCCGGCCCACCCGTGACATGCACGGACTCGGATCCGTGCACCATCGATACCTGCGTCGAGAAAACGCGTCGCTGCGCGCACGCGCCGCGCGACGCCGACGGGGACGGCGATGCGGTATGGAATTGCGCGGGCGGGGGCGACTGCGACGACACCGACCCGAGCGTCAACAGTCAGGCCGACGAGGTGTGCGACAACGACAAAGACGACGACTGCGACGGGACGATCGACGAAGCTAAGGGGTGCGTGAGCTCGGCTCACGACACCTGCGCCAACGCGCTGACGATCGACGCCAGCGGTTTCAGCTCGCTCTCGCTGGCCGCAACCGCGCTCGACTATCCGACGAAGTGCGCCCCCGACGGTCAAATGCTGGGCGATATCGTGGTCGCGCTCCAGGTGCCTCCGGGTGAAGCACGAGACGTGGACGTCGTGGTCAGGGGCAGTCGCGCGGGCTCGAAAGTGTCACTGGCGACCACGCTCGGCTCGTGCTCGCAGCCGAGCGAGGTCAGCTGTTCGCCGAGCTTCGGTAGCGTGTCACGTCTTCGGCTGTATGGTGTCGCGCCGGGGACATACCCGCTCTACGTCGCCGGCACCGTCGGCTCGGAGCTATCCTTGGCGGTCACTTTTTCCGCGGCCTCCACGGCGCCGCCCAACGAAACTTGCGGGAAGGCAGTGCCGATCACGGCGGGCGTTTCGCAAACGGCCGTCTTGGCTCACAGCACGACGGATCTGAGCAGTGCCTGCGATCCGGATGCCAGTAGCGACCAGCTGATTGCGGTCAAATCCGGCGAGCTCGTGTACACATTCTCGCTCGCAGAGGCGCGTGATGTGCGCGTGTATGGCAATCCGCTCGACGACTACGGCGTCCCCACGTTGTCCCTGCGCAACGCGGGCTGCACAGGCGACAGCAACGAGCTCACCTGCCGAATCGGCTCGCCGGCTTCGGCGCTGTTTGCGCGCGCGCTCCCGGCCGGGCAGTACTTCTTGAGTGTGGCCTCGTCGGGACCCGGCGACGTCGATGTTCGGCTCGAAGAATCGGAGGCGAGCAGTCCTCCTGCCGATCAGGGCTGCGCCAACCCGCCGCCGATCGTCTCGGGCCAGACGCTCGACTTGTCGCTCTCGGATCATTCGGACGCGGTGGACGTCGGTTGTCTCTCGGGAGCGCCTGATTCGAGTCATGCCCTGACGTTGAGCGAGGCCTCGGACGTGCTGCTCGTGGCGCGTATTTCGGCGCACGACACCGCAGCCGTGAGCTTGGCCTTGCCCACTTGTTCGGCGCAGACGCGGCTCTCTTGTGGGCTTTCCTCGACCAGTCCGGTTCGCGCGCAAGCCTATGCCGTCCCGGCGGGCACGTACCGAGCGGTCCTGGAGAGCACGCTCGCGAGCCCGACGACCTTGACCGCGTTCACTCGCCGAGCCACTCCGGCGATGCTGGTCACCTTCGCCGATGACTGTTCGGCACCGTTCGAGATCCCGGCGGCCGGCGGGCGCTTCACGGGCAACACCGGCAACCTGCACGCGGACTTTTCTGCCGGTTGCGATTTGCCCAACCAGGCCAAGAATGGCGCGCCCGATCAGCTGCTGCATTTGCGGCTCGAGAACAAGAGTCGAGTCGTGCTCGATATGGCCGGCAGCAAGTACAACACCACGCTCAGCGTACGGAGCGGGGCCACTTGCCCGGGGAGCGAGCTGCCACTTGCATGCGCTGCTGGACAGGCCGCGGGTCGAAGTTTCCTGGACCTGGACTTGGAGGGCGGCGACTACTACGTGCAAATCGACGGCTATGGCGCCGAACAAGCGGGTCCCTGGACGCTGGACGTATATGTCACACCGGACTCGATCTAAAGGTCGCACTCGGCTTCCTTGCAGGGGCCTTGGCTCCGCGAAACTACAGAAGAAATTCACTAGTTCGACAGTCAGCGTGAAAACAGGCTAGCCTCCTGCTCTCTTCGGCTTGAGTCTTGCTAGTCCCGTGCACGGTAACTGACTTCCAACTCGCGAAGTCCGAATGATGGAGAGAGCACGATGCAGACCTCGCATTGGCTGACAGCCGTAGGTTTCGTAGCGCTGGTGACCGGAAATGCCGAGGCCGCGTCGCCCGCTGGCTCTCGCTCCGGAGCGCTGAACCGTACCGAGCGCGAGGCGCTGCTGGCTGGCGAGGTCGTCGCCCGACCGATGCAGTTCGAGACCGAGAGCGGCAGCTACCGCGGCGGGGTGTCTTACTCCGTGGTCAACGCGCCCGCGGCCGCAGTGCTCTCCGCGCTGAGCAACGTAGACACGCTGCCGCAAGCGTTGCCGCACACAAAAAGCGCTCGCCTGATCGACGTGCGGGGCAGTTTGGCACGGGTTGAACTCGTGCACGGCGACGGCACCACCTACACCGTACACATCGAGCGCTCGGCCAAGCGCTCGGAGCTGCGGTTTTGGCTCGACTCGAGCAGGCCTCACGACATCAGTGATGTGTACGGCTTCTTTCGCGTCGAGCCCTTTGCCGGCGGCAAGAGCATGGTCACGGTGGCAGCGGCGCTCGACCTCGGTCCGGGCATCACCAGTTTGTTTTTCAGTGGCGCGGTCGAACGCAGCCTGCTCAGCACCCCGGGTCGCATCCGATCGTACGTCGAGCCGCGCGCGCTCGCGCTGTTGGAAGCACCTGGCTGGTCGGTCGGGTTTTAAGCTAGCAAAGACGGCGTAAGTTTGCTCAAACTGCGGCGGTCCTATGCTGGCCCGCATCAGTGTCGTCGCCCTGAACACGTATCGTGAGGCTGTCCGTGCGCGGGTGCTCCACGGCTTGTTCGCGCTGGCGATTGCCACTGCGGGCTACTCTTGGGTGGTCGGCGCCTTCGCGCTCAACTCGAGTCTGCGCGTGGTCAGCGATCTGGGTGCAGCCTCGATTTCGATTTACGGGATCGTAGTCGCGGTGGTGCTCGGGGCCACCTCGCTCTATCGCGAGCTCGAACTGAAGACGATCTTCCCGATTTTAGCGCGCCCCATTCGCCGTTCGGAATATCTGGTGGGTAAATACTTGGGCACGGTGCTCACGCTGGCCGTGTTCGTCGCGGCCAACTCCGGGGTGCTGCTCTTGGCGCTCGGAGTGGAAGCGGGGCGACCGGCGGCGCCGGCCGTGGGCGTGGCCGTGGCGAGCACGCTCGTGGCGGGCGTGCTCGCCTTTCGTTTGCCGCGCGTTCGGACTTACCTGCCCATCCCTTGGGCATTTCTGATCTTGCTGGCGGGCGCGTATTTCGCCGGCGGCGCGCCCGACGATCGCCGCGTAGTGCTCGGCTCGGCGGTGCTCACATTCGCGGAAGTGGCGCTGGTGACGGCGATCGCCACGCTGTTCTCCTCGTTCTCCTCGCCCTTCTTGAGCGCGGTGTTCACCTTTGGTCTGTTCGTGGTCGGGCGCACCGCCGACACACTGGCTCGCTTGCCGGCTCGCATTTTTGGACCGTTCTTGGCAGGGCTAGGCAGCTTGTTGGCCAAACTGGTGCCCAATCTGATGTTGTATGTGCCGCCGCGGCCGCTCTTGACCGGAGAAACGTCTGGCCCGTCGCTGGGCAGCTATCTAGGCATGGCCGCGCTGCATTCGCTGGCTTGGTCGGTGCTCCTGCTGGCTTGTGCGAGCCTCTTGTTTCGGCGCCGCGACTTTCTATGACCAGCGCAGGCAGCTGGCGGGAGCGACTGGCGCTGCTGGCATTTCTGAGTGTGCTGAGCTTTGCGGTGTTCAGCGCGCGCGTGATTTTGGAAGGGGAGTCCGAGCTCTCGGCCAGTGACGAGGCTTTCGATCGCGGTGAGCTCACCTCCGCACTGGATCACGCTCGCCGTGGCGCCACCCTGTACGCACCCGGCGCCCCCCACGTGGAACGAGCGTACGAGCGCATGACCGCGCTGGCGCTTGGCGCGGAAGCAGCGGGTCAGCCAAAGATCGCGTTTTTAGCTTGGCAGGCCATGCGCAGCGCGGCGCTCGAGTCGCGCCATGTCTGGCTGCCTCGCCAATCCGAGCTCGAACGTGCCAATCAAAATCTGGCTCGCCTGGAGGCGCAGGCCCGGGACAGCGCCGCCAGCGAGCGCGCCAAAACCCAAAGCCAGGCGCTGACTCGTCTGAACGCGGACGACGCGCCGGCCCCCGCGTGGATCGCGGTTTTGGGCGTTGGTTTCCTGCTCGCGCTCGTGGGCCTGGGCCTGTTCGCTTTTCGCGGGCTCAATCGCGCGGGCAAGCTTTCCTTTCCGCGCGCGCGCATGGGCCTCATCCTGTTCGCGATCGGCGCCGCTTGTTGGACCCTGGCCGCGTACAAGGCGTAAGCTCTAGCCACGCCGCATGCCTTCCGCCGCCTCAGATCCGGCACTTCCTGCGCCCCCGACGCCCCCCGCGCCCCCGCTGGCGAACGACGAGCTCGGCCGCGCGCTGCGCCGTTTCCGCGAGCACTTGGCCAGTGAGCGGCGGGCCTCGCCGCACACCGTTTCGGCGTATCTGCGGGATCTGGAATCTCTCGCCAGCTATGTGCGGGCGCGCAACGCGGGCGCGGCGAGCTTGGCTGCGCTGGACAAGTTCATGCTGCGCGCTTGGCTCGGCGAGCTGGCGAAGAGCGTTGCCCCGCCGACCATCGCCCGCAAAATCAGCAGTGTGCGCGCCTTATGCGTGTACTTGTTGCGGACAGGCGAGTTGCGCCAGAACCCGAGCGCCACGTTGGCCAGTCCCAAGTCGCGCCGTAAGTTGCCGCGCTTCTTGGCGCCCGAGAGCGCAGCCGAGGTGATGAGCGCGCCGCTCGAGCAAGACAGCGGGCGGGAGATTTGCCATTTGCGCGACGCACTGGCGCTGGAGCTGCTGTATGGCTCGGGTTTGCGCGTGAGCGAACTGGCCACGCTCGACCTGGAGCAAATCTCGAGCGGCCAGGCCGAAGTACGTGTCCTCGGCAAGGGACGCAAGGAACGCATCGTGCCGCTCGGCTCGAAATGCCTGTCAGCTCTGGACGCGTACCTACCCCGGCGCGCCGAGCTGGCACATCCGCGCACTGGCGCGCACGACCCGCACGCGCTGCTGCTCGGGCAGCTCGGCAAACGCCTCAGCGTGCGCTGGCTGCAGAAATTGGTCCAGCGCTACGGCGCGCTCGGCGCTGGCCGGTCCGATCTGCACCCGCACGCCCTGCGCCATTCGTGCGCCACGCACATGCTGGAGGGCGGGGCCGATTTGCGTGCGATCCAGGAAATGCTGGGTCATTCCAGTCTTTCTACGACCCAACGCTACACGCACGTGTCGCTCGACCAGCTGCTCGCGGTATACGACCGGGCGCACCCCTTGGCACAGGCCGCGGGGCAATCGTCGAAGCGTCGTGATGGGTCAGCCCAGTAATTCTCCTCTCCAGCCTCCGAGTTCGTTCGACCGCCTGCTGAGGGCCAGCTCCGGCGCGCTGCTCGGGGCCACGCTCGGCCTGGCGCTGGTTGCGGCGCTCGACTGTAGTTACGCCCGTGGCGGGCCGTTCTTCGCGCGCTGGCTGGCGGAGCTCGGCTTGCTTGCGCCCCTCGCGCTGCTGCTCGGCCTGGCTTGGGCGGGTGCTCGGCTGTTTTTTCACGGCGGAGCGGCGCCCAGTCCGCGCCAGGCGTGTGCTGCGTGGCGCGCGCTCGAGCCGGCTGGCCGTGCCCGGCACAATGCCTCGTTTCTAATCGTTCCGGTCGCGTTCATGGTTTGGCTGGTGGTCGCGGCCAACCTGGCCACGCGCTTGCTCGGCTCGGACGTGCCGGCGCGCGCCGCCGGCGCAGCGCTGGCGCTGAGCGCGCTGGCCAGCTTTTGGGTCGGCACTCAGCTGATTACCAGCGCCAGCGAAGCGCTCACGCAGGTACGCCCCTTGGCCCGGCTCGACCCGGTGCTGGTGGCGCTGGTCGGTGTCGTACTCGCTGCGCTGCTGTTCGCGTACGCGGTGTGGACGGGCACGCCCAGTGGGGCCGGCGGCGCGCTGGCCGTTTTTGGAGTGTTCAAACGACCCGAGCTCGACTTGCGAGCACCCGGGTTGCTCTTGCTGCTCTCGGCGGCCGCCTATTTTATGCCTCATCCGGGCCGGCGCTCGCTTGCCTTCAGCGCCCTGCTGTTGGCCCTCCTGCCGCTGGCCCTGACACTGCGCGCGGCGCATTCAGGTCTCGAGCAGCGCGCGCTATCGCTCGCGATCGAGCGCGAAGCGCCGCTCGGCAAGATCTTGCTCGCTGCGTTCCGCAAGCGAAGCGATCACGATCATGACGGTTTCGCCAAGCACTTCGGCGGCGGCGATTGTGACGACCTGGACGCGCGAAAAAATCCAGGGGCGAGCGACGTGCCTGGCAATGGCATCGACGAAGATTGCTCCGGAGCGGATGAGCCAGTGCTCGCTCCCGGCCCGCGCGCGGTAGCGAGTGAAACGCCCAGCAGCGGTCGCCAGGCCCTGCCCGAGCGCCTGAACGTGGTGCTGATCAGTATCGACACCCTGCGCCAGGGTGAGGGGGCTTCCGGCAGCGCGCGTCCGGTCACGCCTCATTTGGACCGCTTGAGCCAGGACAGCGTGGTATTCGACCGGGCGTACTCGCTCGCGTCTTACACGGCCAAGAGCGTCGGACCATTTCTAATCGGTAAATACAGCAGCGAGACGCATCGCGACTGGAGCCACTTCAATCGTTTCTCGAAGAAGGACGTGTTCGTCGCGCAGCGGCTGCAACAGGGGGGCGTGCATACCGTCAGCGTGCAAGGCTATTGGTACTTCTTCGCCAATACCGGGCTCGAACGCGGCTTCGACGTGATCAACAAGAGCGCTGCGCCGGCCTTGGTCAGCGTGGACGGGGACAGCACCACCAACAGCGACAAACTGAGTGACGCAGCGATTGCCGAGCTGGCCAAACCAGAGCTATCGCAGCAGCCATTTTTCATGTGGCTGCACTATGTGGATCCGCACTCGGAGTACGTCCTGCACGAAGGCTTCGACTTTGGCAAGAGCAGCCGCCAGCGCTACGACGGCGAGGTGGCGTTCGTCGATCACCACGTGGGACGTGTGCTCGACGCGCTCGAAAAATTGCCGTCGTACGAGCGCACCGCGATCATCGTGACCAGCGATCACGGCGAGGCCTTCGGCGAACACGGGATGATTCGTCACGGCTTCGAGCTGTGGGAGGAACTCGTGCGGGTGCCGTTGATCGTGCGCGTGCCGGGCGTCAGTGCGCGTCACGTGCAGGTTCGGCGCAGCGCAATCGATCTCGTGCCCACGATTTTGGATTTGTGCGGGGTCGCGCCCCCGCCGCCGCCGAGTGCCGGCGCGAGTGATTTCTTGTCCGGCAGCTCGCTCGTGCCCGATCTGCTCGGCAGCGCTGAACCCGCGCCGCGCCCGGTGTTCATCGACATGGCGGCGGGACCGAACAACGCGGATCGTCAGGCGCTGATCGACGACGACAAGAAGCTGGTCGCGAGCGGCGGGCGGCCACTCAGCTTGTTCGACCTAGCCGCCGATCCCGGCGAGACCCGCGATTTGCTCGACGACGCCACGCAAGCGGCGCCGATGATCGCCAAATTCAAAGCTTTTCGTCGTGGTTTGCGGGAAGTGTACGTAAAGCCCGAGTGAGCCGGCGCTCACTCGAATTCGACCAACAGCGCGCCACGATCCACGGTTTGACCCACGGCCACGTGCACGGCGCGCACGATCGCGTCGCTCCTCGCGCACAGTTCGTTCTGCATCTTCATGGCTTCGATCACGATCAGCGGCTCGTTCGCTGAAACATTGGCGCCGGCTTCGCACAGCACGCGCACGATCCGGCCAGGCATGGTCGCGGCGATGGCGTGGGCGCGCGCGCCTGGCTCCGCGCTGGCGCGGGCCGTGTTGCGATTGTGCCAATTTTCGGCCCTCACCGCGTAGCGCTGGTCGCGGAAACGAATTTCGCCTTCGTTCGCCAGCACCGTGACCGCTTGGCCGTCGACGAGCAGGCTGAGCAATCCGGGGCCGCCGCCCAGCGAGTCGACCACGCACTCGCGACCCTCCGGCCCACGAACCAGGTAACCGCCCTCGGGACGGAGTTCGACGTCGAGTTCGACCGCCTGCTCGGCGATGCTGACCACGTAGCGCATCCAGAAGCACGTTACGCTCCTGCGCGTCTGCAGGCAAAGCGACCGGGGACTGCGTGCCCCGAGCCCCGGGCGATGCCTCGGAGCGGGGATTTCGGGTGGGCGCAGTAGGGATTGAACCTACGACTTCGTCCGTGTGAAGGACGCACTCTACCGCTGAGTTATGCGCCCGAAATTCGGCGGTCGTCTTAGCGCGCCGCTTCGAATCCTGCAACAGTTCTGATCAGGAATGGTGATATAGGAAGCGACTTTCCAGAAACCCCGAGCATGAGCGTGTATTCCAATCCGGCCCAAAGTCCCGATCTTGCCCGCATCGCCCGCGTTCGCCAGAGGGATCGCTTGCGCGGCCTGGTCATCGTGGCCCTGACCTTCGTGCTCTGCCTGCTGATTTCGGCGTGGGCGAAGCGCCGCTCGCTGCCCGTGCTGAGCGCCCCGCCTGGGCCGCCCTCGCCGGTCGGCGTGGTCGGCTTCCCGAACGCGGTGGACGCGGTGAAAACGCTGGCACGTGCGCGGCAAGTCTCGCAGCGCAATTTGCTGCGCTCCATTTCGGCGGAGGGCGTGAAGAGCGACGGCACGGTCGACGTCGCCCTGCCCACGGGTCGCATCCGCTATTCCTTCCAGAGCAACGCAGGTGAGGGGCCCGAGCCGCCCCGACACCCCGACACGCTCGCGCGCCACCCCTATTGCGGGCGGCAAACCATCAACGTGCACAAGGAAGGTTTAGTTGCCGATGCCGACGCGGCCGACGCGACCTGCGCACCGCAAGCGACCGACCCGCTACCCGAACCGCGCTGCAGCTTGGCCGACATTTGGGCGCTCGCTTTGACCCGCGGGGTGCCCAAAGAGCGCCTGGCACACATCGAATACTACCGCGCCAGCGCGGGCCCCGCCTGGCGCTTCGAAGCCCCGCACCCGCGCGGCCGTTTCAGCGTTTACGGGGATTGCAAACGCGAGCTCGACGCCAAAGAAGCGGTCAACATCGGACCTTGAGGGTGGGCGATCGCGAGCCAGCAGCGCAGCTCGCAGGCCGCTCCGTTCCCGTCACTGACGCCGAAGGCTTTGACGGTCGGCGACGCGGTGGGTGACCATCAAAAAACTAGCTCACGTCTCGGAGCGAAAAGGAGTTCGAACTCGAACTCCTTTTTTCGTTGGGGAGAGGAGAGCGGGCACGGGCACGGGCACGGGCACGGGCACGCTGGGAGGTTTACGCGGGCTCGTTGTTGGATAGGCCGGCGCGGCGCTCGAGGGACGCCCAAAGGGCTGCTGCGGTTTCGGGCAGCTCGGTCGAGAAACCGAACACGGTTGCGCCGGGGGCTTTGATTTTGGCGAGGGCGGCGGCACGTTCGCCCGCGCGCAGTTTATCGAGCTTGGTAGCTACGATCAGCGTCTTGAAGTTGGCGCGGCCGCCGCTGGTGCTGCCGGATTCGAGCATCTCCATCAGGCCGAGATCATCGGGCTCGAGTCCGCGTCGAACGTCGACCAGCACGGCCACCGCGCGGAGCGTGGGGCGCTGAAGCAAGTAGCCGTCGATCAGTTCGGCCCACAGCTTGCGCTCGTCCTTCGAGCGCTTGGCGTAGCCGTAGCCGGGCAGATCCACGAGGCTCAAGTTGATGCCCTGCGCGGTGCGGACGCTGAAGAAGTTGATCTGGCGAGTGCAGCCGGGCGTGGAGCTGGTGCGCGCCAGGTTCTTGCGATTCATCAGCTTGTTGAGCAGGCTGCTCTTACCCACGTTGGAGCGACCCGCGAAGGCGATTTCGATCTGCATCGGCGGCGGCAACTCCGCTTGAGCCTTGGCGGCGGCCGCAAACTCGGCATTGACGATTCGCGGAGCCTTCGGCAGAGCGGTGGGTGGCGGGGCCGGTTTTTTTGCTTGAGCCATGGTCGAACGCGGCAAGCAGTAGCTGAAAATTCAGCGGCGCGCACGGCGACGGCGAATCGCAGCGGCCAGCGAGCGCAGCTCCGGGCTGCCGATCAGGTAGGCGACGACCGCAAATACCGCACAGAAGACCAGCGAACCGGCGAGCCCGGGAAGCGCGCGGCGGAGCGCCCCAGCGGCTCCCTGGGGACTCAAAAAGTCCGCCACGCCGGCTCCCGCCGCCACGCCAGCGAGCGCCGCGGCCAACGTGCGCGCCGCAGAGCTCAAGATTTCTCGCGTGTGCAGCGCCGATAACCTCGTGTGCAGACGCCACCACAGCAGCAGCATTTGCACCGCGCTCGAGCCCGTGACTGCTAGTCCCACGCCGACGTGACCGAAGGGACCGCGCAGGAGCAACGCCAACACCACGAACACGCACAGGTCCGCCGCCGCAACGGCGACCGGCGTTCGCGTGTCGCCGAGCGCGTAGTACACGCTGACCAATTGCCTCACGCCTGCCACGAGCCAAATGCCCAAGCCTTGGGCCATCAGCGCGCGCGCCGTGCCGTTTACGGATTCGGCGTCGAACTCGCCGCGCTGGAAGAGCAGCACCACCAGCGGCTGAGCCAAGCCGACGAGCAGCGCCGTGGCCGTGATTGCCACGAATAAGGTCAAGCGCATGCCAAATGCGAAGGTGCGGCCGAGCTCTTCCTGATCGCCGCGCGCCGCCAGCCGCGAAAGGCTGGGCAGGGCGGCGGTCTGCAAGGCCATGATGAAGATCCCTTGTGGGAAATCGCACAGCCTGAGCGCCCAAGCGAAGTAACTTTGCGAGCCCTCCCCGAGCTCGGACAGGAAGCGCCGCGCCAGCACCACGTCCACGTAGTACACGCCCATGCCGACCAACGCCGGGCCCATGCGGCGCAGCGCGTCGCGCACACCGGGATGCCCGAGCTCCAGGGTCGGCATTTGGAGGAAGCCGATTTTCCTCAGGCTCGGCCACTGCGCGACCATTTGCATCAGCCCACCGCCCAGCACGGCCACGGCCAGCGCGAGCGCCGGATCATAACCGCGAGCGCCTAGGAAGGCCGGCAAACCGAGCCCAAGCAGAATGAACGAGACATTGAGCAGCGCCGGCGCGAACGAAGTGGCGACGAAGCGCTGGTAGGTGTTGAGTGCTGCCACGCCCAGGGCCGCAGTACCCATGAAGAAAATGTACGGGAACACCCAGCGCGTGAGCATGACCGTGCGTTCGAACTGCCCCGGATAGTCCTTGTAACCGTCGGCGAAGAGCGAGACGAGGCTGGGCGCGAACAGTACCCCCAGCACGCTCACGATCAGCAGCACCGACAACGAGAGGCCGCGCACGGCTCGGAAGAACCGGCGCGCCGCGGCCTCGCCGTCGCGCTCGCGGATCTTGGCCAGCACCGGCAGCACGGCGTTCTGCACGGCGCCCTCGGCCAGCAGTTGGCGAAGCACGTTGGGGATCAAAAACGCGACGAAGAACGCATCGGTCACCGCGCGTGGAAACAATGCGGCAATTGCTTGATCGCGGCCCAAGCCCAGGATTCGACTGAGCAGTGTGCCGAGCGCCACGATCCCCGCGCGTCCGGTGATCTTTCGCTGTTCGCTCGGGCCGTTGTCGCTCACGGCCGCAGGCTCTACCCTGGTCGCGTCCGTTTGACGAGTTTCTCGAGCTTCTCGAGTCGGCGTCACTCGATACCGCCGTGCGTCTTCAGTGCCTGTTCGACCAGCTCGAGCGTCAACCCGGCGCAGTCGTCGTTGAGCGTTCCGCCGCCGCTCGCAGCGCGCTGAAGGAGAGTCCGTTCGCTGCCCGACAAGCGGCGGCGTGCGCCGCCACAATCTCTACACACGAGTCCTCCGCGTGCGGCGTCCACCGCCGCCGCCTGGCCTTCGGCCGGTGCCTTGCCGCAGCTGACGCAGCGTTCGAAATCGATGCCCCAGCCAAACGCGGACAACAGCCGAAGGCCGGTTGCGGCCAATCGTGCCTGCGGTGATACGAGATCTTCGGGGTCGCTCAGTTGATCGAGCAAGCCTTCCATGGCGGCCCACACCTCGGGCTCGGGGGTGCGCGGCGGCGCGGCTTTTCGCACCCAATTCAAGGCCCGTCCGGCGGCCTGCATGCCTTCGAGACTGGTCACCAAAAAGGGCCGCGCGCGGGCGAGCTTCGCTTCGCGCAACACCACCAGCTCGGCGCCCGAGCGATCGTCGTAAGCGATGCGCAGCGTGTGCATCGGCTCGATCACACCGCCGAAGCGCTTGACGCTCCTGCGCGCGCCACGCGCCAAAGCCGACACTCGGCCGATCGTGTCGGTGAGTAGTGTGACGACCAGGTCGCTGTCTCCGTACTCCACGCGCCGGAGCAACAGCGCATGCGCGACGCGAGCAGGACTCGACGTGCGACGGGCAAACACGAAATCAGCTAAACCGGGAGTGAGCGGGCGCGGGTCGTGCGGACAGCTCTTGCGGCATGTCGTCACCGCGCGGCTTGAGCACGATGCTGAGTGCGAGCGTGAACAGAATCAAGAGCAGCACGAATGCGATTGCGACCCCGAAACGACGCGTGCGCGCCGGCTTGGCGGTACTCGCCATCGGCAGCGGCGTCACCCATGCCACTCGTCGACTCGCCGTGTAGCGTGCGAGCACTTCCTCGGGCGGCACGCCGAGTGCACGCGCGTACGCTTTCAAAAAGCCGCGCACGAAGACCTCACCCGGTAACTCGTCGAAGCGATCCGCTTCGATGCGTTCGACGCTCGACTGCGGCATGCGAGTGGCTCGCGAAATCTCCTCTACACTCAAGGACTTCGCTTCACGAAGCTGGCGTAGGAAGGTTCCGACGGTGGGCATTGGGGGCCCCCGAGATTACTTGAACTTTTGCAGCATGGAGCTGCATTCTTTTCCGACGTTGGTCTTTCCAGACAGCGCGGTACAGCGATCCAGATCCGTCCTAGCTGCATCGGAATCGCCGAGCTTGATTCGCACCCGGGCCCGTGCAGCGAAGGCCTCTTGCAGCGAGTTACAACCTGGAGCTTCTGTTTCCAGTGCGCGCGTAAAGGCGTCCAGCGCAGTGGTGAGCTCCTGCTTCCGTTCGAAGGCAAGCCCGAGTCTGAAACTACCGACGCAGAACAACGGCTGCGCGGCGACGCTGCGCTTGAGGGCGTCGATCGCCAAGTCGAACGAGCCTTGCTCGAGGTACGCCCAACCTAGGTTTCCCCAGGCATTTTCCGGGGTCTGGTACAGAATGTCTTCGGTCAGCGGCTTCAATACCGAGATCGCCTCGGCGTATTTCTTCTCGTGAATGAGTACGACCGCCAGGGTGTTGCGAGCTTCGCGAAAGTCGGGCTTGTCTCGTAACGCGAGTCGCGCGTGCTTCTCGGCATCACTCAAACGGCATTGCGCGGGGCCTTGCGAGCAAAAGTCCAAGTACAACAGCGCAACCAGGTGCGTCGCCTCGGCGTTCCCCTCGTGCAGTTCGACGGCCTTGAGGGCGTGTGCGAGTGCTTCGCGCGGCTGATTTCGACGCAGCCACAGGTCGCGCGCGATATCGTACTCGCTCTCGCTCATTCGCTCGGGGTCACGGGCCGCTGGGCCGGAACCGCTGCTGGGCGTACATCCCACAAACACCGACAAAAAAGCGTAGCTCAGCAGTCGCCGAATCAATCTTGGCCTCGTTCACGGTTGGGACCGCGCAGCTGATCCTTGACGCCGAGCAGGCTGTACAGTTCGCGTAGGTTGTCCAAATCCGGCAGTTCGACGCGTTCTTCGTGGATCCGGACGTAACCGCGATCTCGAAGTTGCGCGACGATGCGTTTCACCGTGTCGACGTCCAGACCCGCATGCGCGGACAGCTCGAGCGGCGAGAGCATCAACGCGACTTGGCCACTTGGCCGCCCATCCTGCGCTAGCTGTTGCTGTCCGAGTTTGATCAAGGCAACCACGACTTTGGACTGCGCGTCTCGCAGCATCAAGATCTCAATCTGATCTTCGGCCTCGCGGAGGCGGCGAATCAGCTGCGAAAGGACCCGCGCCGCGACTTCCGGGCTGGTTGCTAGGACCTGATCGAAGGTGGCCTGATCGAAGGCCAGTGCCACCGTGTCGTCGAGCGCGAGCGCTGTCGAGGTTCGGAGAGCACTTTTTACTAGCGCGCCCTCTCCGAACAAGTCTCCCGGACGCACGACGCGCAAGCTTCGCTCCATCGCGCCCGCATGCTTGATCAGGCGAACGCGCCCCTCCTGCAAGAGAAACGCCTCGGTAGCGGCTTCGCCGTCACGAAACAGCACGCTTCCAGCCGCGAATCGTCGGCCATAGCGCGAGAGCAGACGCTGTTCCGCGTCGTGACCGGCGTCGGTGGAAAGCGGCATCGAATCTGGACAATAGCCGAGCCGAGCGCGCAGCGTCACCCGCTATTGGGAATTGATCGGGGAGCGAGGGAGTGTGGGCAGGGTCGCGCCGATCCCACGCACGTACTGGGGGTCGGGAGGTGAAGACGCTTCAGCCAATTCCCCGGTCAGTACCGCAACCCAGCGCGCGTGTGGGAGCTCCAAGGTCGGGCCGTTGGCCAGAGTTCGGCCATGGACCAGCGTCCGAGCTACCTCGCCGACGACGGTCTCAACCCCAGAAGTAGCCAAGAAGGTCGACAAATCTTCGATTGGCAGCGCCAGCGGCGCGCACAGTTGTCGGCACTCCTGATCGTAGACGGCCGCGAACAGCTCGTTCCGCCGGGCGTCCAGCAGGGCGCAGCAGGGGCCGGTGTGGTCGACTAGGGCGCCACGGGCCATCGCCTGTAGCGAGCCCACGCCCCAAAGGGGGCGATCGAGCCCGACACTCAGCCCCTCGACCAACGCGATCCCGGCACGCAGCCCGGTGAAGGAGCCTGGTCCAACTCCAACGCCGAGGCGATCGAGGCTCGACTTCGGCCAGCCGGCTTCTGCCAAGAGCTGCTCGAGCAACGGCAGCAGGCGCTCGGCGTGCGAGTTCGGCTGCTCGTGCTCGATGCTGGCAACCAAGTTTTGTCCCTCGAGCAGCGCGACCGAACCGCGGCGGCTCGAACTTTCGATCCCGAGAATTCGCACGGGCCGCGTCTAGCACGAAATCCGAGTCGCGACCCTCTGCTAGTCTACATGGCTCATGCCCTCGATCCTGCCCCGGTTCGACTTCCGGGCCGAATACGCCTTGGCGAGCGACGTTGGAGCCACGCGGGAGCACTACGAAGATGCCTCGCTGCTTGCACCAGAGCTCGGCCTGTTCGCGGTCGCCGACGGCATGGGTGGGCACTTGGCCGGCGAGGTCGCGGCCAAGCTGGCCATCCAGCAAGTGAAGCAGAGCTTGTCTGGGCGCGGCGCCCAGCGTGCGCTGGATGCCTACGTGACGGGACCCGATCTCAACGCGCGCCGGCGCGTGTTTGCGGAGTTGAAGCGCGCGCTGGAGCGCGCCAATTCATTCATTCGCGCGGACTCGGAGCAGAACCCGGACCATCGGGGCATGGGCACGACGCTCGACGTGGTGTGGTTCGCGCGCGATCATGCCTTCATCGCCCACGCTGGCGACGGCCGCGTGTACTTGGCTCGCCAGCGAGCGGTACTGCAGCTCACGACTGACCATAACGCGCAAAGCGTGTCCAAGGTCGATGGCTTCGGGCGCTCGATGGCCCCCTCACAAGGCTCCGGCCTCACCAACGCGCTCGGCATCAACGAAGTCGTGACCGTCGACATGCTGTTCGTCGACGTGAGCCGCGGCGATCGACTGCTGGTTTGCAGCGACGGTGTGTACGGACAAATCGAGGGCGAGAGCGAGCTGTCCGAGCTCCTGCGCAATGGCTCGGCGCTGCACGCGGCGGAAGGTTTGATCGCGCAGGTGGCGCGTCACGGTCGCGACAACGCGACGGCGATCGTGATCGAAATTGGCGATCGCTTCGTGAAGCGCAAGGACCACGACCGTGGCCTGAACGCGGCCGATCTCGAGCGCGCGCGGCAGAGTCCATTGCTCGTTGACCTGCCGCTCTCCTTTGCGTTGACGGCGCTCTCCGCGGCGGTCGAAATAGAAGTCGGTGAGGGGCAGGGGGTCCCGCGCGCAGTCGCGAACGACCTCGTGTCGTACATCGTGCTCGACGGCGTAGTCCGCTACCCCGACGAGCGCCGTGTGGGCGCTGGCGCACTGCTGTACGCCGAGTCGTTGGTCGGCGTGCTCGGCCAAGGTGATGCGCCGGTGTGCGAACAAACGACGCGGCTACTGCGCGTGCGCGCCGACGACTTCGCCGAGATCTGTAGCGACCCACGCTTGGCCAGCGAACTCTATCGCCGCTTAGCCATGCATTTGGCGCGGCTCGGCGTCAGTACCAACCGCCGGAGCTGAGCCCGCCACAGCGGCCTCTCCGAGGACGTTCAGCGCAGGCCGTACTTTTTCAGCCGGTCGCGGAGGGTGGTTCGGGGCAAGCCGAGGCTGCGCGCCGCGGCGCTCAAGTTGCGTCCGGAGGTGCGCCAGGCGTCGGTGATCATGCGCCGCTCCAGGCTGCGCAGCGGCTCGGAGACGGGACCCGACGTGGGGAAGGTTCCGCTGGCGCTGTCGTTGATCGCGTCGAGCTCACTCGGCATGCCGTGATCGCGAATCGCCGATCGGATCTCTTCGGCGCTCAGCAGCGCGCCTTCGGCCTCGGCCGCGGCTTCGCCGATCACGATTTCGAGCTCGCGCACGTTGCCTGGCCAGTGATGGCGCAGCAGGACCTCGAGCGCGCCTTCCGACAATCCAAGCGGCGCCTTACCCGTGCGCGACGCCGCGTCGCCGAGTACGTGGCCCGCAATCAGCTCGATGTCGGGCACGCGATCACGCAACGCTGGAAGCAGGATCGTGAACGCGCCCAAGCGTTCGTATAGCTCTGCGTACTCCGGACTCGCCGTGCGGCGCCGAGTGGCAACGATCACGCGCGCCTTCAATGGCACGTCGGTTTCGCCGCCCATTCGGCGGAAGGTGCGCGTCTCGATGACCTGGATGACTTTGCTGTGCAAATGCGGAGGGAATTCGGAAAGCTCGCTGAAGAAAAGCGTGCCGGCGCCTGCCAGCTCGAACAGGCCAGCTCGACGCTCTCGTCCTTCTTTGGCTTCACTGCCGAACAGCTCGACCTCCATCATGTGGTCGGGCAAAGCGGCCAGGCTCACCGGCAGGTACCGGCCTCGGGACGCGGCCAGCGAATGAATCGCTTCCGCGACTTGCTCCTTGCCGGTCCCACTTTCGCCGACGATCGTCAAGCACAGCTCGGGGTAGCGTGCGGCGGTTTGCATCTGCTCGCGCGCGGCGCGCATGCTCGCTGTTTCACCCAAGACCTTGCGCAGTTCGCTGTTCGTTCCGCCGGTGGTGACGTCGCTCGGGAGCGCGTCGCGCGCTTCCAGCAGGCGGCGCAGGCGCGCATCGAGCTCGCTGGCCGACACTGGCTTCTCGAGCACGTCGCTCGCGCCCGCTTGGATGGCGCGCACGGTCGAGGCGACACTCAGCTGACCGGACAGCAGCACTGCCACCGGGCGAGCGAGCACGCGCTGAAGCTCCGCGAGCAGATCTACCCCGCCCGGGCCAGGCAGCTGCTGGTCGAGGACCAATGCATCGAACTCACCTTGGCGGAGTGCTCGCAATGCGCTCTCGTGATCTTCGGCGGTCTGGACTTGCCATCCCAAGTTGGATAGTTCGCGGCTCAGCCCGCGCAGGAATAGTTCCTCGTCGTCGACTAGTAGTAAGCGAGGTAGGGTCACTCTCGGGCTCCTGAAGTGCTCTGGGGGACGTTGAAACGAATCGGAGTTTACTTCGTGCATCGGCCGCGCGCCGCGCCTTTGGGTGCTTCAGTCTACGGAAAATAGAAGCCGTGTAAAAGCGCATAAGGTGAGAGCGTCGGATGGCGATGATTCGAACCAATGCCATCGTGTGTCTCGAATCGTCGATGGCATTGTGTTCGGACTGCGCGAAATGGCCCAAGCAGCGCGGAAATTCAGCTGGGTTACGCGGTGTTCCGCGCCGCGTCTGCAGCCAGCGATTGAACCTGCGATGGTCGTGCTCGTGGTACCGAAATTCGGAATGTACTACCTGCGCCCAGCTCCGACGAAAGCTCGATGCTGCCGCCCAGCGCGTGCAGCATTTCCCGAACCAACGAAAGGCCGAGTCCTGCGCCCTGCGTGTATTGTTGGTGGCCCGCGGACTCGCCTTGAAAGAAAGGCTCGAAGACCGATGCTCGCAGGCTCGGCTCGATGCCAGGGCCGGTATCCTGCACACGCAAGGAACAGCCGTCGGCGTCGAGCTCCATGGCGACCGAGACCTCGCCCTTGTTCGTGAACTTCAGCGCGTTGGAGACCAGGTTCACGAGCACTAGCCGTAGCAGACGCGCATCGCTGTCGAAAGCCGCGCTGCCGTCCGCAGCCTCCAGCCGCAAACTCAGGCCTTTGGCCTCGGCCTGCGGCATGAAGTCATCGACTACGCTCTGAGCCAGCTCGCGCAGATCGAAATTTTCCACGAACAGCTCGAGTCTGCCACTCTCGATCCGCGCGTACTCGAGCAAAGATTGAATCATGTCCGTCAGGCGCGCGAGCGAGCGTCGCATGCGGGCGATCAGCTGCTGCTGCGCGTCATTCAGCGGCCCGCGGTGTTCGCCTGAAAGCCGTTCCAGTTGAAGCTGGAGAGCGCCCAGCGGCGTGCGCAGCTCGTGTGACACGAGACGTAGCAGGCTGGTCTTGAAGCGACTGGCGACCTCGGCATGCTCCAACGCGGCGCTCAGTGATTCGAGCAGCGACTCGAGGCGGCGTTTGCGCTCGGCGAGCTGGCCGGCGAGCTCGCCGACGTCGAATTCACGCGTGGCAAGCTCGCTGCGCAAGATGCTGCGCGCGCGGCGCGCGCTGACCAGATTGCGCGCCCGCGCCACCAGCTCCCGCACCGTGAATGGCTTGGTCAGCCAGTCTTGCACGCCCGCGGACAGTACTCGCACGCGCAGCTCGACGTCGTCGCGAGCGGTCAACACCAATACCGGGATGTCGAGCCACTCCTGCTTGGTGCGCAAAGCGTGCACGAACTCGTCGCCGCTCATGTGCGGCATCATGAAATCGGTGACGATCAAGTCCGGCGTGAGATGCTCCAACCGCAGCAGCGCTTGCTTGCCGTCGAACGCCGACGTCACGCGAAATTCGCTCGAAAGACTGGAGCAGACGAAGCGATTCATGTCTGGGTTGTCTTCGACGACCAACACCAAGGGTAAATCCACCAGTGGATCGGATTCCGAGCTGGACGTGGGCCGCGGGCGGAGCGCTTGCATCTCCGCGCTACTGGCCGACGCCGGGAAGGCGTCGCCTTCGCTATCCCGCGAAGTCTCGGCGAACTCGGCGGGTAGGCTGACGACGAAGCGCGCGCCGCCGAGGGCGGAGTCTTCGATCCGCACGGAACCAGCAAAGGCGATCACGAACTCCCGCACGATCGAGAGCCCGAGGCCGGTGCCGCTGAACGCCCGATTCGGCTTGCCGTCGAGCTGACGGAAGCGCTCGAAGACGCGCTCACGGTCCTCGACCCGAATGCCCGGCCCGCTATCCTCGACGGCCAGCACGAGCATCGTGCGCCGTTCTCCGGTCTCGGATTCTTCGGCGACTTCCACGCGTAGCGCGACGTGTCCCCCGCTAGGCGTGAATTTGAAGGCATTGGCCAATAAATTCATCGCGATCCGCTCGAGCTTTTGCGGATCGACCAGGTGCGAGCGGGGGCTCAGCGCGAGCTCCATCTGGTACTCGATGCCCAGGCTGTCGGCGAGCGGGCGAAAGCTGTCGGCGAGCGCGCGCAAGAGTGAGTGTACGTCCGTTGGCTTGCGCTCCAATTCGACCCCAACGGCATCGGCGCGTGACAGCTCCAGCAGGTCGTTGACGTGCCCGAGCAGCAAGTGCGCGTTGCGCTCGACCACCACCAGCGAAGCCTGCTGCTCCGGGGTGAGCCCGGCGGCTTCGCGCAAGTCTTGAATCGGACCGAGGATCAGCGTGAGTGGAGTACGGAGTTCGTGACTGACGTTGGCGAAGACCTGGGTCTTGAGTTCGTCTAGATTTTGCAGTCGTGCGTATGCGCTCGAAAGCTCCTTGAGCACCGCCGTCAGCTCACTCTCGCGCTGCAACGCTCCTCGTTCTCGCCCGAGCAGGGAATCGAGCCGCACGATGATGCTGCCGAGCAACACCACGGCGCCGACCGCGCACAACACTCTCAGCACTCGCAGAGCGCCGCTCACCCAGATCAGATCTGGCAGCAGCGAAAGCGAGTGAGCAAAATGGCCGGTGGCGGAGAGGCCGAGCAAGGCGCCGAAGGGCAGGTAAGCAGCGCGTGCCGGTAAGTCCCTAAATTTGCCGGCTAGATAAGTGAGGCTCACTAACCCGACCAGACAGGCCGATCCAAACGCCGCATTGGTGATCGCCGTCAAACGGACGTCCCAGTTCGGTACTGTGCCCAAAACGAACAGATCGAGCGACACCGTTTTCCTTTCCTGGGACGTATGTGCGTGCCGATGCCGACAACCGAGCCTCACTCTAACCGAGTGTGATGGCCGGCACGAACGACAATACAGATTCGTGTTCAGAGTCAGTCCCATCCGCCAATTTGTGCTGGATTGGTGGCGAGATCCGCTCTGTTGCACTTCGCCTCACCGCCGGATTCCGCGTTCCACCGCGCGGGCGCAAAGCGCGCAAGAGCGCAAAGCGATGAAGCGAGCCCAGAAGTGCTCCGACGCGCCTCTGACGCGGTCCGACGCGGTCTGACGCGCTCTGACCGGATTGGAATTCTTCTCGAGCCGTGTGCGGAAGTTACTTGCGAGTTGGGCCCGCGTCCGCTTACTTTCTTGCTTTCGAACAGCACTCATCTCCTGGGGAAGAATCAGAGTGATCTTGAGACCGTCCATCCTATTCTTGCCAGACGCCAGCGAGCGCATGCGCGCAGAACTGGACAGCCTGGGAATCAGTTCCGTCAGCGCAACTCAAGGCGAACAAGCGCATGAAGTCGATCTCGTGCTCGTGGATCCTGGTCAGCTCGGGCAAGATGTCGCGGTGCTGCGGCGCGGCTTCGAAGAAACGCACCCTGGCGTTCCCGTAGTCGTGATGGGCGACGCGGGGCTCGAATCAGCCATTGCAGCGATGCGCGCCGGGGCGGCGGACTTCGTCGAACCGTCGACCACCGCGCCCGAGTTGGCCTCGATCACCCGTCGCTTGATCTCCGAGCGAGCGATCGTCAGCAGCCTGTCCGGTCGTCCCCACAGCGCGGGCTACGGCTCGGAGCTGATTGGCAACAGTCCAAAGGCGCGTGAGCTTCGTGAGCGTGTGCTGCAGCTCGCCAATTCGGACGTGACGGTGCTCATTTCGGGTGAGACCGGCACTGGCAAGGAGCTGGTCGCCAATCTGCTCCACAGAAACGGCTCGGGGAAGCTCGGGCCGTTCGTGGTCCTCGGCTGCTCGACGATTCCGGCTTCCTTGGCCGAGAGCGAGCTGTTCGGGCACGTCAAAGGCGCCTTCAGCGGCGCACAGACCGCGCACTTGGGGTTGGTGCGTGCTGCCCACGAGGGCACGTTGTTTTTGGACGACGTTGGCTCGCTATCGCTGGACCTGCAGGCCAAATTACTGCGCGTGCTGCAGCAGCGCAGCGTTCGACCCATCGGCGCAACTCAGGAACTGCCAACGGACTTTCGGCTGCTCGCTTCCACCACCGTGCCGCTCTTGGATTTGGTCAAGCGAGGCACGTTCCGTGAGGACCTGTACTACCGCTTGGCAGTAGTCGAAATCGCGGTGCCCAGCCTGCGCGACCGTGAGCACGATGCGCTGTTGCTCGCCGAGCTATTTTTGCAAGAGGCGTCCGCGCACTTGGGCAAGACCGTTCGCTCGATTTCGACCGCGGCGGCGCGCGCGCTGCTGGCTTACCGCTGGCCAGGCAACGTGCGCGAATTGAAAAATGCCATCGACTACGCAGTGACCGTGGCCGCGTTCGATCACCTGAGCGAGAGTGATCTGCCCGAAGCAGTACACGCTCGTCGCAGTTCGTCGGGTGAAACGCGAGCCGATGATCCGCGCTGGTCTGCGGTCGAGAGGCAACACATCGAGGCCGTGTTGCGCTCCGTGGACGGAAACCGCGCCCGTGCCGCGAGGCTCTTGGGTATCGACCGCCGCACGTTGCATCGAAAGCTCGATCGGCTGGCGATCGACGTGCCCCCGCGTACGCGGGTGATCCCCAACGACAGTCACTCCAAGTGAGCGGAGCTGCCGTGGCCCACGCGAAAGCGTGAGCCGCGGCGAATACTCGCTCAGCCTGCGACTTCGTAGCGCTTCATCTTTCGGTACAGCGTGACTCGGTCGATACCCAGCTGGCGCGCGGCCTCCGAGCGATTGCCACCGGTCTCGCGCAGCACGCGCTCGATGTGGGTTCGCTCTAGGGCGTCGAGATCGACCCGCGTCGAGTCAGTGCCGCGGGCCCGGTGCGAGTCCCGAACGCGGAGCGGCAGATCGGCGGCCTCGAGCGTCTTGCTCGATGACATTGCGACCGCGGCCCGCATGCCGTTTTCGAGTTCGCGCACGTTGCCCGGCCAAGCGTAGGCCAACAGTGCGAGCTTGGCACTCTCGCCGAGCACGCGGGGCGCACCGGTACTGGACAGGTTGTTCAAGAAGTGTTCGGCGAGCTCGATGACGTCGTTTCCGCGCTCGCGCAAGCACGGCAGATCCAGTTCGAACGTGCTCAATCTGAACAATAGGTCGCTCCTGAATTGTCCCGAGTCCGCGAGATCGCGCAAGCGCGCGTTGCTGGCAGCGACGATGCGCACGTTGGTGGCAACTTCTCCTACGGTGCCGACCGGGCGAACGCTGCGTTGCTCGATCGCGCGCAGCAAACGCGCTTGCAGGCCGAGGGGCATCGCGCCGATCTCGTCCAGGAACAGCGTGCCTCCTTCTGCGTCACGGAACACGCCCGGGTGGTTGCGGGCGGCGCCGGTGAACGAGCCGGAGGCGTGCCCAAAGAGCTCGCTTTCGATGATCTCGGCCGGCAACGCCGCGCAATTCAAGGCCACGAACGGCTGATCGCGCCGATCGCTCAGCGCGTGGATGGCGCGCGCGAAGACCTCCTTGCCGGTTCCAGTTTCGCCAGTGACTAGCACTGGTGCCTGATGATTCGCGAGTTGTCGCACGCGATCGGCGATCGCGCGCATCACGGTACTGGAACCAATGACGCCGGGTACCGGACGCTCCGACCCCGGTGCGACTTCGGCGAAGCGATTGACACGCGTTGCTCGCTGACGGCGTTCCAGAGCGCGCCCGACCGCGGCGCCCAAGTCCGAGAGAGAGAAGGGCTTGGCCAGGAAGTCCGAAGCGCCGGCGCGCAGGCCCAGGGAAACCGCCCGCGTGTCGCCGAAGGCGGTCATCAAGATCACCGGTAGGTCGGGTCGATTGCCTGCGATTTCCGCGCACAGTTCCAGGCCGCTCTCGCCTGGCATTCGAATGTCCGTGACTACGATATCGACGTCGGAGTGCGTCCGCGCGCTGCGCGCGTCGTGGCACACCGTTGCATCGTAGCCAAGGTCGCGCAGAGCTCCAGCTACTGCTTCGCGTGTTTCGTCGTCGTCTTCCACAACCAGGATTCGTGCTGTCATGTTGTATGTCCCCATCACGCTTCGTGCATCGCACGAGCGCGTTCCCAAAGGAGCCGCCTCAGTGTCCCAGAATCTCAAAGGTATCACGTCGCGCGTCCGCTGTTCGCTATTTACGAGCGCCGGAAGCGAATGGCGCTAACGCTTTGATGTCGCGTGCCCTTTTGTTGGTCTTGCTTTGCTTTGCTTGGTTCGTTTGAATCGGGCGTTCGTCAGGACGGTCAGCTCATGCTCAAAGTTAGACGAGAGCTAGGTTTTCCCGAGTCGGGGTCAAAGTTAGACAAGAGCCAGGTTCTGCCGAGTCGGGCTCAAACTTGGACTCGAGCGGCTGAATTCGCCTCCATTTGAGCCAAATGAGCCAGGGGAGCTGCGGGTGGCGGAATCCGCCACCCGCAGTCGTGTACGCAGAGTGGATATCGAGCCGGCGGGATATCGAGTTGGTATAGGATATCGAGTTGGCATCGGACTCGATGGGACGCGCACGCAGCGTCTACTTCAGGTCATAAATCTCGACCGCGTTGTCCAAAAATCGAGGCACCAACACGCGCTTGCGCTTGCTGTCGAAACCGAAATCCGCCGCTCCGCTCAGCCCGGCGAAGGCGACTTCGAACTTCCCGGCCACGCTGCCGCGATAGATTGCCGAGCCTTTCCAGCTGGAAACGAGCAAGACATCGCCGATCAGCGCCAAGCCGTCGAGCCCGCCCGTGGGGAGCTTGGTCAGCTGCTGTTTCTCGCCCTTTTCGTCCAGTCGATACACTTCGTCAGCGGCAAAGGTGTCGACCAACACCCCTGCGGAGACAGCCACCAGACCATTCGGCCCGCCGAGTTCCTTGCCCTTGGCCAGGGTCTTCAGCTTGCCCTTCTCAATCACGTAGACCGCGTCGGTACCCGTCGGTTCGAAGCCGCCAGCGCCAGATTTCATGCCAGAATCGGAAACGAACACGCGGCCGTCCTTAGCCACGGCGATATCGTTGAGGAACGTCGCGCCGGGCACCGCAATCTCCCCTTTGGGGATTCCCGTTTTGAGATCGAACAGGCGCACCACGCTGATGTCGGCGACATACAGCACACCGCCGCTGATGCCGGACCCCTTGGGCGCGTCGAGTTTGACCTTGCCCAGCCCACCCGCGATGAATTTCTCCTTCAGCACTTTGCCGTCGGGTGACAACTCGCTGATGTAGCCGTTGTTGTCGGCAGCATCTGGCTTGCCGTTGATATTGGAAACCAAGTAACGATCGTTGTCCTCGTCGTAGAGCACGCTCTCTGGTGTGAGGATGCCCTCGGTGATCCGAAATACCGGGCTCGGTGCGGCGGGCTTCTCGACTTCGGGCGGTTGAGCCGGCTTCGCGGGCGCGGGTGACTTGGTGACTTCGATCGGCGCCACAGGAAGGTCGGAAGGCGCTGTCGAAGGCACCTCCTTGGCTGGAGGCGGCGAGCCCGCGCAGCCCAGAGCCGCCATCCACAGGCCCAGAGTCAGGAGCGATCGATGATGTAACATGCACAGCGCAATAGCACTGCTCGGAAGCTTCGCGGAAGAGGGCGGCGAAGCTGACCGTGGACGGTGGCGGATTTGCTCAGGCGGAATTCGCCGGCTGGCGAACTTCGATCGACATTCCGCTATCGGCGGCTCGGGATGGCGAGCGCCGTCGCTTCGCCGGAACGGATCGCAGCGTCGATGCCCGACCCGTGAAATGCCGCGCCGGCAAGCCAAATGGGCTGGTCAGAAAGTGCTGCCTCGAGGGCGGCGACGCGGGCGCGGTGAGCCGGATCGAACACCGGAAGCGCGTTCGCCCAGCGCGACACGAACGCGCGCTGGGCGCCGCCGCGCAGGGGCAGCGCAGCCGCTAACCCTCGCTCGGCGCGCTCGGTCCAGGCGTCGTCGGAAAGCGCCAGGTCGTGCTCGCTAGGCCGAAAGAACAGCCGCAGGAGCGCTTGATCGACCGGGGCACGGTTGGGCAACTTGCTCGAGCTGAAAGTCACCGCGCGCACGCCGCTCAGTTGTTCGGGGTCCTGCACGATGAAGCCAGTACCGTCGAGCGGATGGTCGATGGCGTCGCGTGGATAGGCGAGGGTCACGGTCAGGCTCGACAGTACCGATGATTCTCGTAGCGCGTCCGCGCTGGGGCCGGCGGCGGTCGTGAGCAGGCTTGCTGCGCTGTGCGCCGTCGTGGCCACGACCGCAGCGTCGAAGTCGAGCGCTTGTCCGTTTGCATCCAGCAGCGTCACACCGCCCGAGCGCCGCGTAACGCTCGCGATCGGGCGCTGCAAGTGCAGCTCTGTGCGCGCAGCGAGGGTGAGCGCGAGCCGCTGCGGCAGTTCCGCCATGCCATGCCAAAAGGAGCGGACACCGCGACCCAAGTCGTCCGTGGGCACCTGAAAGCCGAGTAGGCGCCCCGCCTCGCCAGGCAAAAGTTCGACCAAGCGCTGGCCATCGAAGCGAAATGAGCGTTGCTCGAGCTGCTCGACGATGTGGTCCGCGATGCCGAGCTCCGTCGCCAATGGTGGCACGACTTCGCTGCGCGCCACGAAGCCCTCGGCGCCGTGCTCGACGACGAAGCCTGCCTGCGCCTCGCTGGAGAGTTGCCCGCCGACTCGTGTGTTGGCTTCGAACAGACTGACTTGGTCGCCCGAGTTGGCGCGCCGCAGGGCTACTGTCAGGCCAGCGATGCCTGCGCCGATCACCGCGATGCGTTGCATGCTCATGGCGTAGCACGTCCCCTCGCTTCCCGAGCAAAGCCGTGGCGCGGGCTTCAAGATTCGAAGCGGAACTCGCCTTGAACCACTCGTTCTGCCGCGGTTCCAGACTCGGTGTCCAGAGCAGGCCCGCGGCCGGGCATGGCTGCGCGCCGCCCGCTGACGATGACTTCTTCACGCCCACTGTCGCTGATCGTTCGTACCAGTCGATAGGTGGTATTGCCGTCGGCTCGCGCGACTTCGGGCGCCGCGATCAGTAGCTGCAGCTCGAGCGACTGGCAGAGATCGAAGAGCACAGCCAAGTTGTCGGGAGACAAGCGGTTGGCTTCGTCCAAAAACAGGAAGCGGAGTGAGCCGTGTTCGCGCTTGCCGCGCAACAAATTGGCGTCGCGTTCCCACTCGCTGAGCACGACCATCATCAAGGCCGCGCCCACGCCGATGGCCTCGCCCGTCGATAGCCGGGTCGGGTTGGCGAGCTCCCAGGTGTCGCTGCTTTGACGCAAGATCTCCACCTGCAGCTCGACATACTCGCGGTAGTCCAGAATGCGGTGGCCGCCCGAGCGACCGCCGGCATAGCGCCGAAAGACTTCGTTCAGAGCGTCTTCGATCGGCAGGGTTGGTTGGAACAGCAGTTCTTGCGCGTCTCCTTCGCGCAAAGCGCGCAGCACCTGCGCCATGCGTTCCACGCGTTCGGCGCGAACGCGAATACCCTGGATGCTGCCGAAGCGGATCGCCGTCAGGCTTTGATTCAAGCGCCGAACCTGGCTGCCGGCGCGCCGCAGTTGGACTTCGATACTGCGCGCGATGTCCTCCGAAGCCCCGCGTAGATCGCTCTCTTGGCGCGCTAGCCGGCGCTCCAAGCCAAACAACTGATCGCGCAAGCGCTCCAGCGCCTCGAGGGGGTCTTGGACGTCCGCGACTTGCGTGGGGACGCGGCTGCCGAGCCACTCGCGGGCCAAGAGCCAGGCCTTCAGGTAGGCGTCCCCACGCGCGCTGCGGGTGTCCTCGCCGAGCAGAGTCTTGAGCGCCAGGACCTGCTCCGCGCCGCCGTGCGCCGACGCGAGCCGATCGAGCAGGAGTTCGCACTTACTGCGCGCGTCCGCCCAGAGTTCGGCGCTCGGACGTGGCGCGGGAGCCTCCAGTAGGGCCGCGGTGCTGAGTGATGGTAGCGCGCCTTGGCTGACCGTGCTGCGCAAAGCTTGCCAGATTTCGCGGCTCGGCTGGGCCTGCTGCTCGGCGGCCTTGATCGCCCGAAATGCAGCGTCACATTGTCGTGCAAGCTCACGGCGTCGTTCCGCCATCAAGCCGAGGTTCATGCTGATCTCGCGCTCTTCGCGGTCGCATGCGTCGGCCTCGGCGCTCAGCTCGGCCAACGCATGATCGTGCGAACGCAGATCGAACGCCGAAAAATCGCTGACTCCGACTCGCGCCAGCTCCGTATCGAGGCGAACACACTGCGCGACCAACGCCGCGCGCTCGGCCTCCACCTGCTGCCAGGCGAGCGTGGCCTGTTCGCGCACGCTCTCCGCTGCCTCTAGAGTGCTTTCGCTCTCGGCCAACGCCTGACTGGCCGCCGCGTGCTGCTCCTCGAGCGCGGGTACGAGCGCCACTCCCTGCTCCGCGCGTTGTTCGGCGTTTGACTCGAAGTAGCTGAAGAGTTCGCGAACTTCCGCCAGCGCTTCGCCGATCTTGAACCAGCGATCGCGCTCTCGGTCGAGCGCTTCGCGCTGGTCCTGGAGTGCTCGCAAGGTTTCCGGCGCACCTGGAGGAAAACGCAACGCCTGGAGGGTGACCTCCAGTGTTTTGCGCGCTTCGCTGACGCGCCCGAGCTCACGCCGCGCCGCTTCGCCTTCGGCGATGCCTGCGGTCAGTGCCGCGTAGGCCTCGGCATGGTCGCGGCCATCGAGCAGAAATGCATCCACGAGCAGCGCGCGCAGACTGCCGACACGCGGGTCCAATTCGGCGATCTGGCTCGTGGCACGACTTTGTGTGAGCTCCAGCTCGCGTCGCCGATCACGAAGTCGTTCGAGGCGCTCGTGGCACGCCTCCCGCAGCGGACCGAGCCGCTCCCCCCCGATGATGCTCGGGTCGGCGATGATCGGGCGAAGCTCTCGGAGCGTCGCTTCCAGCCTTCGGCAACGCCGCTCACTGCTGTCCAGCCGACTTGCGATGCTCTCGGCTTCTTCGCGTAGGCTCTGGGCGCGAGCCAGACGCGCTCGCCGCCCGAGCATCGGTTTAGCCGGCAGGCGTGTGATGCGCGAGCCGACGCCGTGCACCACGACTACGTCGTGCGTCGCTGGATCTCCGGACTGCTCGAGAAACTGCGCGTCGGCCGCGACCAGCCAAACGCTCTCGAGCTCGCGCGGTCGGCCCGCGAGCTTCGCGGCCACCGCTTCGGGATCGCTGACGACCAAGGCGTTCAGCAGTGGACCGAGCCGGGCTTCGAGTTCGGCCGCTCGTTCGGGGTCGATGTCATCGAAGCGCTGCACCAAGAGCTCGGCGTCGAGTTCGTCCCTCAGGCGTAAGAGTTCCGGATGAAAGGAGCCGCCCTGAGATTCGAACTCCGCCGCTTGCCGTAAGGCAACTTCGCGTTCCGCTGACAGCTTGCGGTCTCCGGCGCGCAGCTCCTCGTATTCGGCTTCCAGTCGCAGGCACAGTTCCTGGGCGGCCTCCCAGGTCCAAGGGTCGCTGTTTGCCTCGACATTGGAGAGCACGGCGTAAGCGGCGCTTCGGCGTGCAGAGCGAGCTTCTAGCTCGCGTAGCTCGGTTTCGGCCGCGCTCTGCTCGACGCTCGAACGCTCGATCGCGGTGCGTGCGTCGCGTAGGGATTCTTGCGCGCTCGAAAGTTCTGCTTCCGCGGCGGTCAACGCTTGGGCGATGACTTCGCTGGTCGGGTTTTGTTCCTCGCTGAAGCCCAGCGCTCGTGCGCGCCGGCGCGCGCTGGCCTGACGCGCGGCCAGCCCCTCGGTTTCGCGCAGAGCAGTCGCGAGTGCGGGGGCGCGCGTGGCGAGTTCGTCGAGTCGCGCCAAGCGCGTGAGCTCGCGTTGGGCGCGCTCGTAGCCCAGATCGCTGGTCGGCTGAGCGATGATCAACGAGAGTGAACGCGTGGCGGCGGCGTGCTCACTATGACGCAGCTCAATCAACTCTGCGTCACGCGCGAACTGCAAGCGCTCGGCGTCGATACGTTCGATCTCGCGCGCTGCGCGTTCTGTACAGGCCGCGACTTCGCTGATGGGGAAGTTCGGTTCGGACAGCAGCTCGCGGAGCTCCTGCAAGCGACCTTTGGCCCGGCGCTCGCGATGCGCGTTGCGATGCAACTCATCCAGCCCCTTCTGGACGTCGGCCAGGCCTTGTGCGCTCCGTTCGTAGGCCTGGCGCGCCTGATCGCGTGTCGCGAGCCGTTGGGCACGCTCCGCGGCCGCGCGTTCGCGCTCGGAGCGGGACAATAGTTCGGCGCGGTCGCGCGCCTGGCGTTCGGCCTCGAGCGCCGAGCGCTCCACCACCAACGCCCGTGCATGGCCGAGGAGCGCCTGATTTTCTAAGGATTTCTTGAGTTCAGCGCGCTTTTGCTTGAGCCGTTCGGTGAGCGCTGCGTGGCGCAGCGTGCGCTCCTGGGCGGTCGCGTCGAGCGCACTGAGCTCGTCCGTCAAGCCGAGCTCGGCGGTGCGCGCGGTCTCGACCACGAGCTCGAGTTCACGAGCTTCCTCGCGCGTCGCTAGCAGCGCGGCACCGAACATGCTTTGTCCGACCTCGTACACGCCGGCGATCTCGTGTTCCAGGCGTTGAGCCTCGCTGACCTCGACGCGTGTGCGCCGGCAGGCGTCCAAGTTGCCGCGCATGCGGGTGAGGGTGTCGCCCAAGCCGCTCTCTTCGCGCAGCAGGAAGGAGCGCAGCTCCGAAGTCAACGCGCGCGAGATGCCGCCGGTCATGCTGGTGCGCAGCATCTCGTTGAACTTGTTCCGGTCCTCGTCCGTGCTCAGCCGCAGCGGGCTGATGCCTTGCTCGAAGAGAGCGGCGAAGTACTCCTTGGCGGTGCCGTAGCCGTGCAAGGTGCCGCCCAGGGCGCGGGCATTTTCGCTCAGTTCGGCGCGAGTCGGCACTTCGTCGGCCCCGTCACGGCGCTGCAGCAACAGATCTTGCATGCGATATTCGGGGTTCAGACCGCTGATCAGGAACGGCGCGGCTTCCACGCTCGGCTCGCTCTTGCGCGTCAATTCCACGCCGGCTACGAGTCGCGTGCCGCCGGCTAGCTCGATTTCGAGCGCCGCGTACGAGGCGCTGCCGGGCTCGCCGAGGCGCCCCCAAATCCCTTTGTCGCCGCCGGTGGCTCCGCTTTCGCCCAAGTTGGTGAAGCGCAATCGCGACATGTCCGGCATGAGCACCACGTAGGCGGCGATCATCACCGTGGTCTTGCCCGCGCCGTTGGCCCCCTCGAGGGCCGTCACGTTTGGGTCGAGTAGATAGCGTTCGTAGAAAACGCCTTTCCAGTTGACCAGAGCGAGCGCAGTCGCTCGCGCGCGCGTCACGTTTCGTCCTCCGGCGTCGGCGGGGGTTCGCTCGACGACTCCGAGAGCGGCTCGTGCTCGGGAAGGGGCGCGGGCTCGGGGAGTGGTTCGGGCTCGGGGAGCGGTTCGGGTTCGGGGAGCGGTTCGGGTTCGGGGAGCGGTTCGAGCTCGGGCAGCGGTTCAGCAAATGCTTCGGCGAGCGGCATGTCCTCGCCGAAATCGGCGAAATCGCTCAAGACTTCGCTCGGCAGCTGGAATGGCTCCGCTGACGTTAGGGCTTCGCCTTCTTCACTCGAGTCCTCCTGGGACTCCTCACCGTCATCGTCGATGTCGAGCTCGCCGTCGCCGAGCACTAGCTCGCCACGCGCTACCAACCTCTCCAAGGCTTCCGCTGGCGAGCCGCGACCGCGCACCGGTTCGGCGAAACGCAGCAGGCCGGGCCGCAATCGCAACGCCTCGGCGTCGAGCAAGTCGACGAAGCCGAGCGCGGCCAAGCGCCGCAGCGCCTCGGCGAACTTGCCGCGCACCGTCTCTTGCGCCACGCGCTCGTCGACGCGCTTGCGTTTGGGGTTGAAGGCGCGCGTCAGCGCGTCGCTACCCATTACCGCCGCCAAATGCGAGAGCGCGTCGGCTCGCTTGATCACGCCGCCGGATTGTAAGGTCGCCGGGTCGAGGTAGAGCAGGGTCAAGGCCTGGCCGACCAGCATTTCCGGCACCGAAAGGTGACGGCGCCCGAGCTTGTCGCCGGTGGGAAGCAGGTAAAAATAGCCGTCTGCGGGGTGCGTCAGCTCACAACCGAAACGCCGGTAAAAGGCCTCCAATAAGGCCTGCGCATCGACCAAAAATGTATACCAAAGGTTGTCTTCGCGATCGATATGCCGCCCGCGGCGCAACGCCAGATCGACATCGGGGAAGAGATCGTCTGCGACCACGTCACCCAGCGCGAGGTAGCGGGTGTCAGTCACGGGCCCCGCCTTTTGCGATCTTCCATTCTTCAATCACCAAACCGTCCTGCACGCTGACCCAAGGCCGGTCGCGATCGATCGTCGTGCGCGCCAAGCGAGCCACCACCTGCGCGACGCGGCCAGCGGTGACGAATTGCAGCTCGCTGGGTGTGTCGGCGTTTACTTGCTGCGTCACCTCACATAGCCCAGCCGGCCCGCGAGACAACGCACCTTGCACGAGCTCTTCGACCAGCGCATGTTGATCGACCGCGTCGTTGTCGGTCGGCGCGCGCTCGCGCTCGGCGCGTGGCCGACTCACCTTCGGTTTGTCGTCCTTGAAAGGCTCGAGTTCTCGCAACAAACGCGGCGAAGCCGCGGCCGCGACCGCCAAGGCGAAGGGACGGGAGGTATGCTGCGAGAGTTGCTCGCGCAAGCGCTGGATCAGCGCGCGTGACGGATCGAGCCGCACGACGTCACACAAATAGCGATGCACGTACTGATAGTACTCGGACCACGCTCTTTGGCGCGCGGCGCCCCAGGCGCGGATGCGATCGACTTGCTCCATCACGCGCTCGACCGCTGCCTCGGCGCCTTCCGCCTGCGCGTTGACCGTGATTTCCTGAATGTCCTGCAGCACGGATGACAGCTCGTGGGCGTCGCGCAGCAGAATTTCGTTCAGCTCCGTGAGCGTGCGGCTGGTGCTCTCGAGTAGCTCGAGGCACTGGTCGACCGCGCCGAACCAATCTGCTTCCAAGAGCTTGGCGATTTGTGCTTGAAACGCTTGCTGCTCCAAGTCCAAGCTTCGCTGGCGGCGCTCGATACCGCTCACCAAATCGCTGACGCTGACACGCAGCGGCGCTTCGACGCCGTTCTTCCAAGCAGCTGGGTCCTCGGCCTCTGCCGCCCGAGTCAGGATCTCGGCCAAGCTCACGCGCAAGCTGCGGGTGAGCTGGGTCAAGTTCTCTCGCGTCAGTGATTCGTCCTCGAGATACGATTCGACGATGCTGGCCGAAAGCCGCGTCAGCGCGAATTCGCCCGCGCGCAGCACGCCCGCGCCGTCGACGCGAGCGAGCAGCTTTTGATCGCGTAAACGCTGAATGGCGTGGGTTGCACGCCGCTTCGGGTTGTCCGCCCGCGGCTCGAGCAGTGTGCACACTTGCTCGAAGACCTCGCTCAATTTCTCCTCATTGAACGCCGAGAGCGCGGCGCCCTCTGCCTGCAGATGCAGAGCCGCCAGGAAGCACAAATCCAAGGTCCCGAGCTCGAGCACGGGATGGCTTCGCGCCAGCGCGGCGAGAACGATCCTGGGATCTTTGGCGGGGTCCGTCATCGGGCACGGGCCTTATAGTCTGGAACCGCGTGTCCGGGGGGTCAGCTGGCGTGAGTCGCACAACCAGCTGAAATAAAAGCTCAATTCGCGGTTTTGGTGTCGGCCCAAAGGCTGAGCGGTGTGCGGGTCGGAAAAACGAGCTAGCGGCCGATCACGCCGAGTTGAAGCACAATCGTTTGGATGTCGTGCACGCTGCTGAGGAACGACACGACCGGCTCGGCGGAATAGCGGCCACCAAGCAGGATCTTCGGAGCCCGGGGGCTCGGATCGATCAACACGCCAGCCCCTAAACCTAGAACGATCGACGATTGATTGTCGTAAATTGCGAGATCCGAGGCCGCTGTTTGCAGCGTGGACCAGCCGAAGCCGACGTTGGCACCCGCGTAGGGCAGGACTGGCCCGTCCGCGAGGAAGTAAAAGTCACCACCCGCTCGGATCGCACCCAAGAGCACGCTGTTGTAAGCCGTTGCCGTGATGGCACCGTTCTCGCGCTGATACGTCGTACGCGGTCGCTGGTCCGCGTAGGTTTGCCAGTCGACGCTTCCGCCGATCGTGATTTGCGGATGGATCCAGTACTTGAGTAGGAATTCGAGGCCGCTTGCGCTCGGGTCGCCAGTAAAATTGCTCACGCTCCCGACGGGAAAACCAACGTTCCACGCCATGCCTCCCATCAGCTGGCCCACTCGGCTGCCGCGCGGATGGCTGAAGGCTGCGGGAGTCTCGCTCGCTGCGACAGGCGCGAGGGTCGCTTCCGCTTGGATCGGCTCCGGCGGCGCGGTCGTGGGATACGCCGCGGGCGGCG
>DATEPG010000621.1:0-4616 GCA_035273265.1 Polyangiaceae bacterium | reverse complement strand
CCAGGCGGGTCACCGAGAGTACATCTGCGAGGACGTCCATTCTCGCCTCAGCGTATCATCTGGGGCGGAACAGGCGAGGGGGGGGAATACGAGACGACGTTGGTGGAGCGTGCTCTGCTAGAAATCCCCGAGCGCTGCCTTCTCGCCCGCTCATCCAGCTTTCACCACGGGATCGTGCCGGCGTCGTTCGAGAACGTGCCTGTGGGTCCGTCGTCACCGAGCAACGCGAGCCGCACTGGCTGTTTGGCTGCTTCGTCAACCGTTCGCTGTCCGCTGTGGCCGTTCAGGTCGGTCGCGGTGTGTCCGGGGCACGCTGCGTTGACCTTGATCTTCGTGTCAGCGAGCTCCTGTGCAAATGCCACGGTAATGGCGTTGAGCGCGCTCTTCGAGGGGCCGTAGGCGACGCCGCCGATGCCGCGCATCGGGAAGGCGGGATCTGTGATGGCGGTGAGCGAGCCGAGACGGGTGGAGACGTTGACGATGCGGCCCGCGGGCGCAGCGCAGAGGAGCGGCAGCATGGCCTGAGTTACGGCGATCACGCCGAAGACGTTGGTTTCGAACACGGCGCGGACGTCGTCGAGGCGGGTCGTACTCGCTGTGCCGAACGTTGCGATGCCAGCATTGTTGACGAGCACGTCGAGGCGCCCGAACTCGCGCTGGATGCGGCTGACGGCGGCAGCGATCGAGTCGGCGCGGGTGACGTCCAGCGGGCAGGCGCGAGCATCACCGACGATGCGGTGGGCGGCGGCTTCGCCACGCGCGGTATCTCGTGCGCCGACGAACACCGTGAGACCGCGCGCGGCGAGAGCGCTGGCGATGGCGTGACCGATTCCCTTGTTGGCGCCGGTGACCAGCGCGACCTTGTTTTCGTGCATGGTTCAGACATAGCCAACGAGGCTGGCCCCGCCTTGGCGATTCTTGGCAGGAAATTCGCGAGTGGCGCCAAGAATGCCCAAGCGCCCCGCCCGCGCGCGCGTAAGATGCTGATGTGGTGGCTCGCAAACATATCCTCCCCGTGTCCGTTCCCGGCCTCCGCGCGCTGCGCTGGTCGAGCGACGAGCTCTACGTCGGAATGAAGGAGTCGTACACGATCACCCGCGTCGAGGCGGGGCGTTCCTCCTTTTTGACCCGCGGCAAGGTGTGGTCGAGCGCGCCTGGCTCGCTCCGAATCCAGGCGCCCGGCGACGTCGTGCGTGACCTCGCGCGAGAGGGCACCGCGACTTATCAAATCGTCGTGTTGCCCCGCGCTTGGGACGGCGAAAACGACGACGTTCGCATCCATTCACATCTCGAGCCGGGTGATCCGCGCGGCGCGGCGTTCCAGCGCTTGCACGACGCAGTGAAGGCCGGTGCCGGTCGGCTGGCCCTGGAGGTCGCTGTCACCGAGGCGACCTTGGCGTTCGCAACCATCCAGGGCGCGAGGTGCGAACAGACGCGTGCAGTGCGCCGCGCGATCGAGCACCTGCGCGACCGCCTCGATGCCGAGGTGACGCTCGACGCGCTTGCCGACCACGCCGGCAGCGACAAGTTCCACCTGTGCCGCGCCTTCCGAGCGGAAGTCGGCCTGCCACCTCATGCCTACCTCACGCGGCTGCGCATCATGCGCGCGAAGGAGCTCCTGGCGGCAGGCGTGAAGCCGAGCCAAGTCGCGCAGCGAGTCGGGCTCTACGATCAGAGCCAGTTGAACCGACACTTTCGGCGTCTAGTCGGCACGACCCCCGGCGCCTACGCACGCGAGTACGCGAGCTGAGATTTCGAGCGAGGTCTCGGCGATCGGTAGCGAGGTCACGGGTTAGGGGAGGCGAGGCCGACGAGCGCGGAGAACTCTGCGAGTACGTCGGCCGTTTTGGTTAGGCGGCCCCAAATCCCGCCTTCGACCTCGACCATGCGTTCGCACGCGAGGCGCAGTTCGGGATCGAAGGTCGAGATGGCGTCGGTCACATAGTGACAGAAGAAACCGCGGTCCGTGGCTTCGCGTAGCGTGGTGTGGACGCATACGTCGGCCGTGACACCGCTGAAATAGAGATGCTGAACGCCGCGTTCGCGCAGCTCGGTCTCCAGGCCCGTGTTGTAAAACGCGCCGTAGCTCGGTTTGTCGACCACGATTTCGCCGGCAATTGGCTCGAGTTCGCTCACCAGCGCGTGGCCGGGCTCGCCGCGGATCAGGAAGCGTCCGAGCGGCCCGTTGCCACCGATGGGCGCACCGGCTCGAACGCTGCGGATCTGACGCTGCCAACTGCAATCGGACAGATCCGCCGCGTAACCCTCGCGGGTATGCACCACGCACAGCTCGAGCGAGCGCGCGAGCTGCAGCAAACGCTGGGCTCGGGGCAAGAGTTCGCGCGCGAACCCGACGTCCGCAAATTGGTCCACGTAGCCGCCCGGCTCGCAGAAATCACGCTGAAAGTCGATCAGTAGCAGGGCTGTGTTGTCGCGCCGACGTTCGGGCTCTTGCAATTCCGCGTTCATGGTGCGGCCCTGGCCGTGCTTTGAAATGGCGCGAGACAGCGCTGGGCTAGGACGCCGCTCCGCAAGACCAACGGCTCGCCGGACAGCGCATTCATCTGCGCCGCAGGTACGCGTAGTTCGCGCTGCTCACCGCCGGTAGCGAGAAACACGGCCTCCATGCTGGCGCCGAATACGATGCCGTGCACGTGAGCAAGCCACGCCGAGGTGAAGCACATGGGGCACGGCTCCACGGTGGTGTACAGCGTACAACCACTCAGGTCCGGCCCGAGCTTTTGGCACGCGCGGCGCACGACGGTGACTTCGGCGTGCAAGCTGAAGTCACCGCCGCGCCGGACTTCGTCGCTGGCCTCGGCCACGATCTCACCCGAGCTATTGACGAGCAGGGCACCGAAGGGCGGTTCGCCCTCTACCTGCGCTGCGAGCGCGATCTCCAGAGCTCGTAGCATGAAGGGAGTCTCATGTCCCGGGGTCACTGGCGGACCAGGCTGGGTTCGAAGAGCGCGGCTGGCGAGGGCGCCTTCTTGACGAGCTTGGACTCGAGCGCAAAGTCGACGACCGACTTCATCGACTTGAAGGCGGGTCCCGTGTCTCCGCTCGGACCAAAAAGCTCCTTGTTTTCGGACGTTCCGTAGATCTTGTCGCCGAGCAGCATCCCCTTCACGTCCTCGGCGGGGGCGCTCAGGTACTTGCCGATGATGGGCGTGGCCTTGTTCGGATCGCTCTTCAACAGAGCGACCCCGCGGTCGATCGCCTTGAGGATCGCTGAATACGCAACGCCTCGTTCCTTCAGGTGACTTCGACGCACTGCCACCGAATCCATGATCGTGTCCGGCACGCTGGCGCTGGAGAAGATTACGTGACCGTTGCTCTTGTTGGCTTTGCTCACCCAAGGTTCCCAGGTCACCGCGGCGTCTACTTTGCCCGCTACGAAGGCGGCGCCGGCGTCGTCCGCGCTCATGCTGGTGATCTTGAAGGCGGCCGGGTCGAGCCCCGCTTGTTTGAGACCAACCAAGAACAAGAAATGATTCACTTCGCCCAGAGTCAGCGCGACCGTTTTGCCCTTCAGATCCTTGAGTGAGGCGTACTGCTTTTTGGCCACCACGGCGTCGGCGCCGTTCGAACTGTCGAGCAAGCCGATCGCTACGACATCGGTCTCGCTGTTGCCGTTGAGCACGGCCAAATTCTGCAGCGTGGTCAGGCCAATGTCGAGCTGGCCGGCGACCAGGGCAGGCAAGGTGTCCCCCGGGTTGGAGAAGGGCTTGAGCTTCACGTCGAGCCCGGCGTCCTTGAAATAGCCGAGCTCGTTAGCGATGAACACGCCGGAGTAGCCGACCCACAGGTCGTGTCCCACGGTGAGCGTGACGGGTTTTGCCGGCTCGAGAACGCCCGCACTCGCATTCGGTGCCGCCGTGGCGGCACCGGACGACGCGCCCGCACTCGGCGGCGAGTCCGGCTTGGAACAGCCGGCGAGTGTGCCTACGAGGGCGGCTAGGGTGGCGAGCAGATTTCTTCGTCGCATGGTTACCTTCCGTTCAGACTTTCCAAGGCCGGACCGCGCTGGGTCTCGTGCCGCAGCAGGCCGACGAGTTGTCGCTTGATTGACAAGAAATCAGGGTCGAGCTTGAGATCCGCCGTGCGGCGAGCACGCGCGAATGGGACGGTGATATCGCCGATGATTCGCCCGGGCCGCGGTGACAGCACGATGACGCGATCGGAAAGCAACAGCGCTTCGTCGACGTCGTGCGTGACGAACAAGGTGGTCGTGCGGTGCAGCGCATTCACGTGTAACAGCAGCTCTTGCATCTCTTCCCGCGTTTGTGAATCGAGAGCGCCGAACGGCTCATCCATGAGCAGCACGTCGGGCCTCGCCACCAAGGCACGGGCGATGCCCGCGCGCTGCTGCATGCCGCCACTGAGCTCGGCTGGGTAGCTGTTACGAAAGTCCCACAGCCCGACCAGCCGCAACAAATTGTCCACCAACACGGCGCGATTCGCGAGCTCTTGGTGGTCCGCCGTCCGCACGCGCTGACAGCGCAGCGTGTGCGGAAAGCGCACGTTTTCCAGGACTGTTAGCCACGGGAACAAACTCTGACGTTGGAACACCAAGCCGAGCTCCGCGCCCGGACCGCGCACCCGCTCGCCGTCCA
>DATEPG010000620.1:0-2632 GCA_035273265.1 Polyangiaceae bacterium | reverse complement strand
AGCTCGATTCCGAAGCAGCTCTCGGCGGCCATTGGAACCCCGCTCAAGGCGGTGCAAGTGGTGATCTACCCGGATCGAGTCGCGCTGAAGGCGCAAGACCCGAAGAACCCGGCGCACATGGACGAGTATAGCTATCGTGCTGGCGTGGTTTCTGCCCCAACGCCCATCTCGATGAGCAGCAGCGAGTTGCGCGATCTTGGTTCAGAGCTGTTCGACGTGAACGCCATCGACTACAGCAAGGTGCCGTTCATGGTTCGAGATACGCTGGACGTAGTCTCGGTCGAAGGCGGTAAGGTGATTTACCTGTTCATCGAGATGGGTCAAGACGAGCCGCGAATTCGCGTGTATGTCACTGGCCCGCGCGTCAGCGCAGCCTACGCCGAATACTCGTTCAAGGGGGAACGGCGCATGTTCTCGAAATGAGCGCCGCTCTGGAGCGGCGGAGCCCGCCAACTCCAGTCAGAGCGAACCTGAAACTCGGCCGCGCTTCGCACTCAGCCGACGCCAAAGCCACCAGCCGATCCCGAGCATCACGCCGCCGAGCACCGCGAAGATGGTGCCCACGACCTTGAACACGATGATACCGTGACGCACGGACTCCTGGTAGGCGCGCGGCCCTCCGCCAAAGATGGATTTGGCCTCGATGCACTGCGTCCCAATCGACGGCGAACCAACGACGCGACCGTCCACCGTCAATTCGTCGCCCGATTTGAAACCGCGGAGGCGAATGGTCGATGTGAACAGATCTCGAGATGTCGGCAGAACCTCGGATTGCCATCGCTGCGGTGGACTTTGGATCGAATAGTCGCGATTACAGACGGGCACCTGGGCACCGTTCAGCTCGACACCGATCAAGGAGCGGGGCACCGAGATCGCTAGCCACTGCTGCTTGCCTTTGCTGGCGCCTTCGGTCTCGGTCCGCAAATAGCGCTCTTTTTCGTAAACCACGAAGCCCTGCGGGCCCAGGGCTTCGCGGGCCAGCAGGCGGCCCGCGAGTAGGATGGCCGTGTTCGACGGCAACTCGCGAACCGACGCCGGCTGAACCGCGGGCAGGCTCGCAGTTCGTTTGCTCTCGGTGTGGGGTGAATCCGAGAGGAACAACCAGCAGCCGCTGGCAATCAACGATGCGCCAACGACCAGCAGGATGCGAGGAACCACTCGCAGCACATATCACGACCGCTAGTTCTTCGGACAGGGGTAGCAACCGGCCTTCACACTGCAACAAGTGCACATGAAGGTGCCGTCAGGCTCGCAAACGCGAGAAAGACGGAGCTGTGAAAGCCCCCCGACAGTCGCTCCAGTGTCGATCAGAGCGGAGCTGCTGCTCGCGGCTCCGCCAGCGCGGCTCTCGACGAACGCGGTCACCGTACTGCACAAAGCGCTGTCGTCGAGCTTGCACTCGAGGGCCCCCGTGCTCGAAGCCGTGACCGCGCAGCTGCCGTCCTGTGCCTGAAACGCACAGCGGTCCGGATCGCTACCGGCGCAAGAGAGGGTAAACGCAGAAATCAGACTCAGCCAGGTCAGGTTTTTTCGCATTTATTTGCTCCTCTGGGGATGGACGAGCTCGATGAGCGCATCGAGCACGGTGGTGCAGACAGCGTTTTCTTAACACTCGGCATGAGCGGAGCAATAGTAATTGGGCCGGTCGAAACTCGCGCGCGCGGGCTTACCAAACCGCAACGTGCGTTGAAATCGAGGCTGCAACGCGCCGCGTGCCCAAGCTGGTACGCGGCAAGCCTAGCTGTCTTGGAAGCCATAGAGCGTGATCCCGCGGTGCCAAAAACGAAGCTGAGTGCCTTCGTTGTGCTTGTGCGGCTCGAGTCGAGCGACGACACGCTGCCCTTCGACGTCCAACACCTCCTCGGTGTAGAAGACGCTGGTCGAGCCGAGACGTTGCAGCGCATCGACCGCCGCGACGGTCAGGGCGGGAGTAACGCGCGAGAGCGCATGCCTCGTCGTGGCACCGACACGCGGCACGAAGCCTCGCTCGATCGCGGCGCGGTTGGTGACGGCGTCGACGATGCCGGTGCTCGATATCCCCGCGGAGATCTGGAACGCTTCCGTTGCTTCCTCGGTTTTTGGGCCAAAATTGCCGTCGAGCAGCCGGCGGATGTTGGGACCCGATAGGAGCTGTCGCACGATCAGGAACTGCTGCCAGGTCGCCACGTCCACGTTATCGAGCTGCCCCAGCTCGAGTTGCGCCGCCGCTGCGGCGTTGTCTGCGGCCTTGCGCGTCCCGGGCACCGCAAGGGCTCGCGCCCCCGAGGGAAACGTACCGAAGAATAGCGCGAAGCCAGCGCCCGAGAAGTGTCGTTCGAATTCTTCCGGCGTCTGCCGCACGACCTTTCGCTGACCATTGGAGTAGTGCCAGATCTCGCCGTCGCACAAAATGCCGATGTGCTTCTTGGGCACGTTGCTCATCTGCTGCGCCGCGAGGTTCACCGCGCTGCCGTGCACGACGAACGCAAGGCACGCTTGCGCCGGTCGGTCGGCGAACCTTCCTACCGATGGACAAACCGCGAAGGTCTCGTGCACACGAATGTTGGCCGCGGCGCCGGGGCGTCCCAGCAGCTGCCCGCATGTCAAGCGGGCCTCGATGCCGAGTACGTGGTTGACGAAATGGGCGCAGTGG
>DATEPG010000619.1:0-29916 GCA_035273265.1 Polyangiaceae bacterium | reverse complement strand
GTGCTCGTGTCCAGGAAATGCATCAGCGCCATGATCAGCATCTGAGGCTGCGCGGGCATGGGGTGGGGCTTCACACCGTGAGCTTCGAGCACATCGCAGGAGGACGCGCCGACGGCGACCACCGTCACGCGCTTGCGCAGCGCGTAGACGAGTTCGCGGGCTCGATCCAACGTTCTTGCCACTTGGTAGAGATGTAGAAACTGGATTTCACAGCTGACTACCAGCGCCTGCACCGCGCCGCCGACGAGCATGCGCACCAGCACCTCTGCCGCTGCCGTATCTTTGGGTGAGCGTCTCAGCTGCAGCGAAATCTCGCGTAGGTTGGCGCCTTGCGCGCACAGGCTCTTGGCGAGCGTGTCGTTCGGCTCGCCGTTGAATCGCACCACGCCTTTGTTGGCTAGGTCGAGATCTTGAAGGGTGCGCAGCAGGCTGTTCGTAGTCTGCAGTGCGCCGACCTCGGGCTTGGCATTCAGGCCATGGCGACGAAGACCGGCCATTGCCTTCGGGCCGCGGCAGGTGATGGTGAGCGCTCGCAGCGCACTGATCAGTGCCGCGCGCCGCCCGAGTTCTTGGGCGCATTCGAAAAGCGACGAGACAGCGCTGCCCGACATGAACAGGGCAACCTCGAATTTTTTCGCCACCAGGTCGTCGATCAAACAACGAACTTCTTCGAGCTCCACGTACAGCGCCTCGGAGACCGAAGGCACGGCAATCGGAACGGCGTCGTGCGCGTGGAGCAGGTCCGCTAGTTCACTCGGGACCGCCTCGAGCAAGGCGACGACCGCGCGCCCACCGAACTGGGGTCTCGACTCCGTGAGCGGCTGCGCCATCGAAGTCCCCCTTCAGCAACGTCTGTGCCAGTGGGGCGCATCGCCCCTAAAACCTGCTCATTCAAGTGCGCGAAACCAGGCCGAAATCGTGCCGGAAACGTGAGTCCGACAATTTTGTCAGAAGACCCGACTTGGGCCGACAAAGCTGTCAGGAGGACTGGTTCCTCCGGGCTTTTCGGCGTTTTTTTGACGGCGGTGTAGTGAGCCGAAACGCACCCAGTCGCGTCGCTTCGGCAACGACCGACAAATTTGTCGGCCAGTGCCCTTTGGCGAGCGAACGCAGGTTTATTGCAGCACGTAGGCGCTGCCGTCCCAGCGGTAGCGGCGCTTGGCAGCGTCACCCCACGGCAGAAGCAACGGCTCCAGCCCGCCGGCAGTGGTGGTGTCGGGCGGAAAGGGATAGCTCTTCTCGGTCCAACCTAAGGCGCGCGCGGGGCGCAGCTCGATGTCGAGGCCACGCGTGCCGGGTTCGAAGGCCACCGCGCCCAGTACCTCGTTGTCCCCCACGGCGCGGCTAGTTTCGGCCGCGAACACGCGCGCCAAGGCGTCGCCCTTGATGCCGTAGATCATCAACGCTCGGCGTTCGACCATATCCCCACCGAGGGCTTTGCTGGCTTTGGCGTGCAATACCGCGCGCACGATGATCTCGGCCTTTCCGTCACCGGTGACGTCGCGGGCGGTGACATCGACGATGTCTTTCGGCTCGGTCACGCCGATGGTGATGAAAGCGTAACTCAGCCCTTGTCGAAAGCCTTTGCCGAAGACCACCAGATCTTTGCCGTGCACGAGCACACGCTCCGGTCCGCGATCCCCCGCAACGTCGGTCACGAAGTCAAAGCTCGGCCGTCCCCCGCCCACGCCGCGGTCTTTCCGATAGAGAGCGTAGACGCGATCCAACAGTTCATCCGGGCTCGGCGCGCGCGGCGGGGGTGGCGCAGCTGGCTCGGCTTCTTTGACGGGTCCGGTTTTGCCGCTCTTTTTGCTAGTTTTTGCGCTCTTTGACGTACCCTTGGGCACACCAGCGGTCTGCTCCGCCTGCTCGAAGCCTTTGCCAACCCACTTGAACGTGCGACTGCCGACGCTCTCCCAGGGCAGGAGCGCCGAGCCCATGTCGCTGGGAGTCACTTCGGCATAGGTGGCGGGATCGAAGCCTTCGGACTCTCCTTGTGCCACTTCGAGCGCGTTGTTCTTGAACGAAACGCGATTTTCTATCTTGCCGTCAGCGGTCTTGATGCCCACTTCCTGAGCAAAGGCCTGGAACGGAGTGTCGTCCGAACCCACTTTGGTCACGGTCACAATCTCCCGATATTTGTCGGGAGCGCCAACGCGCTTTTGAATCACGATCTCGTCGCGACCGTCGCCGTCGAAGTCGACCAGCTCGAGGCGCGTGACCATGCTGGCGTCTTTGACGCCCAGATTGGCGAAATAGAACTCTTTGCCGCCTCGATAGTGTGGACCAACAATGGCCAGACTGTCTCCGAACACCGCGACGCGCTCGTACATGGCATCACCCGACACGTTGCCGAATGCTTCGCGCGAGGCAGAGCTCAACCCTTTGGGCTTGAGCAGTTGGCTCTCCAGTCCTTCTTCCGCCTCCAGCAGCAAGGGCGGCAGGGCTTTGCCAGCGCGGCCGGTGGCAGTGCTGATCACGCCCGAAATGGAGCCAGAGCCGTCGGCGTCCGTGTACGTGACCGCGGCACGCAAGCCCACCCGCACCTTGGCTGCGTCCGGGAAGGCGGACCACGGGATCTGCGCCTCGACGTGCAGGCCGCCGGTACTCGGTGCCTCCACGATCTTGGCGCTGGTCAGCGCGGCTCCCTTCAACTTGACCACGCCGGCCACCTTGCCTGGGTTACCGGGATACAGCTCGATCTCGTAGGTATTGAAGTCCCGACCCCGCGGAAACGCGAGGCTGAGCCCAGCGTGGTCTTCGTTCGCGCCAGCTGCAGCGCTGCGCACGATGCGCTTGTCGAAGATCTTGAGCACGATGTAAAGGTTCAGGTCGTCGTAGCCGATGGTCACCGCGGCGCGTGGATCGCCACCCGCGGTTCCGGATAGGGTGTCGCCCAGCTCCGTCATCTTGTTCGGCCACTCGCGCAGGTCGCCGTCGACCCGCACTTTCTCGCCCTGCATCGGCTCAGCGACGATCATGCGGCCGCCAGCCAAGGCCGGCAGTGAAAATCCGAAAACGGCAAGTCCGACGGCCAAGCGGTGCAGGGTGCGCATCTGGGCGCGCAGTTCTACCAGAGATTGGCGCGCCTCGGCGACCTGGGCCCCGCTTTTCTGCCAGGATCGCAGCGATCTTCCCCCACTTGCGATCGTCCAATTGGAGTCGATCAATTCCCCTATGGAGCACGCGCGCCATCCCAGGGAAAGTCAGCTCCCACCTTCCGGGCACGGGCACGTTGACGGGGGGACCTGAAGTCAGGGACAGACCCTAGTCCGCGACGAACGCCCAATCGAGCGGGTCTTGGTTGGTCGCAATCGCTAGCGTTACGAAGGTGCCAATGCGCTGGACCTGCGCGCCCAGGGTGCCGAGCAGCAAAGCTGCCTCCAGAGCCGAGGCGGACGCCTCGTCCGCCATCTCTAGCTGCCAGACGAGCGCCGTGTCGAGGCTCGGCTCGATCGCCTTGTAAGCGAAAAGCTGCTCACCGCTCCAGTTGAGAGCGAGCGACCAGGCTGCGTCCGACTCCAAATTTTGGCTGAGCGATAAATACAGACCCCATGCGCCCAGAGCCGTGACGATCGGCAGCTGGTCCCATTCCTCCGGCGCACGTGGCCTGGTGTGATACTTCAGCGTTGGCGCTGGCGCCTCCACTGTTTCACTGGCCATCAGCTGGTGGGTGATGAGTTTGTCGTGGTACAGCGCGTTCACCGCGTCCACGCCGCCTCTTTGCCAGGCGAGGTAGGTTGCGCGCGCGCCGAAGTTGTGCGGGAAGCGATCGTTGGTCGCCACGTAAGGCGATGATTGCGTGCGGATCCAAGCGATGTCTTCGCGAATGCTATCGTTAATCTGCGCGAACTCGTCGAGTCGGGAACTGTCGAGTCCATCCAGCGCGGCTTGGTATCGATTCGAAAAAAACCGCGATTCGCCGAAGTACATGGCGTCGGCGCCCCAGTTGGAGTCCACATCGAAGACTGCCACCTCCGTAGTCCACATGCCGATGTTGATGTCTCGGTCACGCAGCGATCGGATCAACGCTGCCACGAGCGCGACGTTCGACGCTTGGTCATCGGCGGGCTTGCCGTGATCGATGATCAAGACGTCCTTTTGGCGCCAGCGATAGGTCCCGAACCACTCGGCCATTTTCTGCTCGTCAGGCGGCACGAAGCTGAACGAACCGGGTTGGGCCAAGCCAAGCCAGGTCATCGCAATTTCGAAGTGGTTCGTCACCAACTCCCGCCCCTCGTAGAGGGACTTCAGGTAGTCGACGTAAGCCTGCTCGGTCATGACGGTGATCCGCGGCAGATCGACCGCTGTCGTTTCTCGCAGGCACGCCGCGAGCTCGAGGCGCGACTGCTGGCAGTCGGTTTGGAGCGTATCGCACGGGACGATGTCGAGCATTTCGCAGCCGGCGATCGGAACCGCTTGCGTGGGCGCATGAAGCGGATCGCTGCTGCACGCGTTGGCCAGCACCGCCAGGCACAGCAGCGCAGTTGGGAGGTACCCCGGCTGAGCCCTGAACATCTCACTTTTGCTCATCGAATCCCTCCAACCAAAGCCAGGGTACCAGGGATCCGCGAGCGGCTCACTTCATTTGACTCATTTGACCGTCACCGTTGCGGTCGTGAACTCGATCGACCCCGTACTCGCTTGGGCCTCGACCAGGATCTTCGCCTCGTACAGCTTTCCTAGCGGTAGGCCTAGTGCGCTCCACTTGGAAAAGTGTTCGGATATCGAGATGCGTCCGCACTGACGAGCCGTCTGTCGGATGCTGAAATACTGATCGAAGGTCTTGTTGTCGCCGGTAATGGCCGGCTTGTTCGTACGCGTCTTCTTCCAGACATCGTAGACTGCCCCGTCGACCGTGATCGTGCCTACGCTGTCACGCGGAGTGCCGTCAGATGCAAGCCCAGCCGGCTTCGTGTTTCCCCAGTCGTCGAGGATGTAGTATTCGCGCAGCGGGTCCACGGTCCAGCCGTAGATCCCAACATAAACCAAGCCGTCGTTGCCCGTCTTGGTCTCCGCAAACTCGGCTGAGAGGGTGCCGATTTGGGCCGGGGTCTTGGTCTGATCGAAGCTCAGGCCAACGCGAGCCAAGAAGTCTTCGGCGTTACCCCACGTCGCACCAAACTTGGCGTCCACACCGTAGACGGTCATGCAGCCCGTCCCGTTGCCTTCCGCCCAAATCTCGAAGGAGTAGCCCGCGCCCGCGTTGCCCGTTTTGTTCGAGCAGTATTTGGTGCCACCGGTCAAAGGTGCAGCAGGCGGGCAAGCGTTGGGGGCGCCGGCCGAGGCCGAGCCACCCGCACCGCCACCTGCCATGTGGGTGGTACCAGCGCTGCCGCCGCTTGCGCCGGGGGCACCGCTCGAGGCGGGAGCTCCACTCGCACCGGGAGCACCGCCGATGCCGACGCCGCCGCTCGCGCCTGGAGCGCCACTCGCAGCAGGAGCGCCGCTGCCGCCGGGAGCGCCCGCCAAGCCCGGAACGCCGCCCGAGCCGGAGACGTTGCTGCTTCCAGCTGCGGTCGAGGTCCCAGCAGTCGATGAGCCAGCGCTTCCGTTGTCGTTGCGAGAAGCGTCAGAGCAGCCGATCAGGGTTCCAGCGACGAGAGACGCCGAAGCGGCAACTACCAGCCTACGAAACTGACGTGAGCAAGACATCGTCATGATTGAGCATGTCCAGACGTCCGGATCAAGCAATGGTCAGTCAGCGAAGTCGGGCTGTATTCGCGCTTTGGTGTAGAGATGGCTTGATGGAGTTTTGTCAAACTAACGCCATCTTTCCTCACGTTCCTGTGGTGCGTTTCGGAAAAACCGATATTCGCCGGCGATCACAGCAACGGCAGAGGGCGCCCCGATGTCGTGGCTCCAGCTAGCGGTCGCCGCAGCTAGCCGCGGCACGCAGCATAGCTACAACTTTTCGCCAGCAACCGACGAGAGACCCGCGCATAAATCGTAAAAAACGCGGAGCCAGCTTTCAGCCAGCTCCGCGTTTTTCACTCGGGTCACTTCACCGAGACCGTCACCTTGAGCACCGATTGCGCGGACGGGTAGTCGTAGCTATCGGTCGCGACGGCACTCAGCAACTGCACTTTGCCTTCGCCGGTCGTACCGGTGTTGGCTGTCAGCTGATTGGTGACCGTGTTGAGGCCGATGCCCGGCTGCTCGTTGCCTTCGGTCCCCGCGTCCCACAGCCACACTTGGTCGCTGATGTCGCCAGTGAGGGCCACGCCGTCGGAACCGAACAACGGGATGCCGCTCTCCTTCGGGCCCAGGAACACGTCGTTCGTCGCCGCGAGCATACTCGCGAAAGAGAGCGAATCGCCGGGGCTCCCTTCGAACGTGAATTGGTACTTCGAGCCGGGCGGGATGGGGCCTGGCGTCGCAGCGCCGACGGGTTTGTTGAATATCGCACCCTTCACGTAGCCGCTGAGGGACTCGAGGTTTGCGCCGAGCGGCGCCGCGTTGCCGTCTTCGGCCAGGGCTTCGAGGCCCTTGCCTTGGTCTTCTGCACCCGAGGTGAACAGCGGCTTGGTGCCGGACTTGTGCAGCAGCCACGCACCCGGTGAGGCCGGGTAGGTAATGCCCGCATTGGCATCCAGATAGGTGCCCAGCGTCGCGGGCTTGCCGTCTTCTGCCAGGGCCTCGAGGCCGTGCGCAGGAGCTGGCTGCTGATCGGTGAACAGCGCGTTTGCTGCATTGCTCACTGCCCAAACGCCGGGGGACAGCGGCGATGGGTGGCTGACCAGATCGCCGGTCGTGAGTGCGGCCGTGGACAGGTTATCGATCGTGATATCGAACAGCGTACCCGTGGTGTGCGTCACGGTGACTTTGATCAAGCTGGCAACCGCCGGGTACGCGAAGATGAAACCTTCCGTAGCCGCGCTCATTTTACGCACCTTGGTGTTCGTGTCGACGATGCCCGTGTTGGCCGTCCCTTGGTTGGTCACGGTGTTGGGGCCGATGAACGGTTCTTCGTTGAGCTCGGTGCCGGCATCCCATAGGTACACTTGGCTCGTCACGTCCGCCGTGATCGGCATACCGTTATCGAGGTAAAGCGGGATGCCCTCGCCGCTCGGCGCGAAGAACGCGTCGTTCGTGGCAGCAAGCATGGTGGCGAAGAAGAGCTTCTGCTTGCGACCCGCGTCGACGGTGAACTTGTAGGTCTTGCCCGGCACCGCGGGGCCGGCAGCGAGATCACCGACCGGGGTATCGAACACGCCCGCGCTCGTGAACTGCTTGACCGGCGCAACGTTCTCCAGGGTCACCGTAAACGTCTTGCTGATCGACGCAGCACCGCCTTCGCCGCCGGCGCCAGCGATGTCGGAGTTGCCGCCTTCACCAGCTGCGCCTGCGGTATCGAGGCCCGCGCCGCCGCCTTTGCCTGCGGTGCTGGTCCCGCCACCTTTGCCTGCGGTGCCCGTTCCGCCAGCTTTGCCCGAGGCGCCCGCACTGGCTCTCCCGCCGGTGCCGCCCGTGTTTACCGGGGGATCATCATCGGTTCCGCAAGCTGCAAGCAGTGCGGAGGCCGCGCAAAATACAACCGCTAGATTTCTGAGCTTCATAAGCATTCTCCTGACAAGTTACGTTTGCAGACTCTCTCGGCAACGCTTGCATGCGTGACCAAGACGACTCAGGTGCGATCCACCTCACTCCATCGGAGGGAGTGCACGCTGCATTCATGCAGAGGAAACAAATTGCGCAACAAACCATTATCGCCACAACTGCGCCGCGCTCCAATCGTGGCGTTGTTCGACACCGGGTTTGTCTCGTGATCAACGCGATCTGTGTCATCGCGACACGCTCAGCGGGACAGCTGGCGGGCGCCGCTTTACATTTTTACCTCACGAAAAATCGCACACGCACGAGCCGAGAGGCCACGAACCCGTTGCCACGAAAGCGGACGGGGATTTGTTCAGGGAGCCATATTCTTTTTTTGGACTTGCCAGCCGGCGTCCGTGCACAAGAGGCAGGTCTCGCCGTAGAACCACGGCCGAAGTGAGTCGTCCGCCATGAGGTGCACGCGCATCCAGGCCGTGATTGCGCCGTAAACGACGCTGGGCTTGTTGTTGAAGCTCATCCAATTCCCATGATCGACGCTGAGGTACTCGGCGTACATCGCAGGCAGCGTCGTCACGGCATTCAGCGCATTCTTCGCACCATCACAACCAACGATGTCGTCGAGGCCGCCGCAAAAGAACATGGAAGGACCGTTCAGGTTTCGTTGCACCATGGCCCCTTCGATGGGCACGTTGGTCGTGATACGAGGATCACCCGCGGCTTGGCTGGTCGCCATCGCCCCTTGTGAATGACCGGTAGCTCCGATCCGAGTCCGATCGATGTGATGATGGAGCGCGCTGGACGGGTCCTCGTTCTGCTGCAAGATCCAGGTCACGCCGACTAACATCGGTTTCGGGTCACCTCGAGAGACGTTCTTGCTATTCGAAGCGATCACCACGAATCCGTGAGAAGCAAACAAGCCGAGCAGTGAGCGGTACAAGTTGGGCGTGGAACCGGTGCCGTTGCCCCAGGTGATCAGCGGATGGCACAGCCCGTTGGGTGAGAGGTCCTTCGGCCTAAAGAGCGTGAACTTGGGCACGATGCCGGTGTCTGCGTCGGCTTCACCCGCCTCGGGCCCGACTTCATTTTCCGTGATCGTCGCAAAGGGTCCGGTGGCAGTCGGATCGGCGGCTGGCCACTTGCCAGGCGTGCAATCGCCAGCCGACTGAGCTGCGCCGCCGGTCGCGCCGGTCCCACTAGCAGCCGCGCCGCCCTCGTTCCCCCGGCCTGCCGCGCTGGAACCTGCAGCACCTCCGGTAGCAAAGGCCCCTGCGTTGCCCGGGGCCCCGCTCATCTGAACCGCGGCACTCGTTCCGCCAGCTCCGTTCATTGCGCCGCCGTTCACGTTCGCCGCCCCGCCAACCCGCGCGCTGGAGCTGCCTGCCGAGCCACCCTCGGCCCCCGAGCTACCGCATCCCCAAGTGACCAGGGCGACGCTCAGCACCAGTGCCAAGCCCTTGCGATCTTGCAATCGGTTCATCGTAGACCTCAAATCGCCGCAAATTGCGCGGCGTAACGGGCAGTAACCGGCAAGTGTGAGAGGCCGCGGAGGCGTACTCCTCGCCGAGTTGCAAAAACGAAAACAAGCGCACTTGCCCCCGTTGCAGAGGGAGCACGAGCGTGGTTACGGCTTGATTCCGGATGCCGAGGGACGCCGTGCCGTCCGCGAACGGGCTTCCTGAACTCGTGATCTGCACGCCGCGTGGGTCCCCCGCGACGAGGCCGGCACCGATCAACGTGGGGCAGCGCACACGGAGCCACTCGCGGACCACCAGCAACGTGCAAGGCCCCGGATTTCCGCGAGTTACTCGCACCGCTCGCCCCGACGCCCAGTCACTCGCTTGCGGTGGCGCCGACGCCTCGCGGGGAATTTCCTGGCCCTCGATGGTGGCTGGCGTGGAGCTCGGCGGACCATTCGGCGTGAGCACCGACGCGGCGCTTGGGTCAGTCGAATCCACCGCAGCCGGGCCCGCTAGCACCCACGGCGCAACTGCGCTCAACAACAGCACCGCCGTGATCACCCGCAGCGCTCGCGCCGTCATAGGACCCTCAAGTAGGCGGCGAGCGCGTTGCGTTCGTCTTGCTTCAATTGCTTGGTGTGCCCCATGCGATCGTCGTTCGTCAGTAATAGGTCTTCGAGGTTTGCGGCGCTGCCGTCGTGCAGATAGGGCGGTGTACCACCGACGAACCAGAGACTCGGGGTTTTGAAACTGACGTCTGGCTCGTGGTTGAAGTCCGCACCTGCCGGCAAACCACGCAGCTTTGCCAGTCCCCGATCGGTGAACTGTGTGCTGGGCACGTGACAGCTCACGCAGCCTGTTTGACTGCTCTCGAATAGGCGCTTGCCCTGCTCTTCGAGGGCACTCGGCGCGCGCATCACGGTCGGCGGCGGCAGCAAACCGGAGCGCAGAAAATCAGCCAAGTAGTCGGCTTTAGCCAGGTCCTGGCCGGTGTCGGGAGTGCCGCTTCCGACGTCCCATCCGGCCCGGTGCAGCTGAAAGCCGGCGAACAGGCGCGCGGCGATGCCCTCTTGTTCGCCGTGCCAGCCGAACGGGCCGTTGGTTTGCATGCGTCCCGCGAGCATCGGTGTTTGCCGAGCGTACAGCGCGGGTGGCTCGCTCGCGGCCTCGTCCGCCTGTTTCAGATTCGAACGCAATGCGACGAAGCGCGGCGTGGCTTCATCGACACCGATCTTGCCCTCGCGCCACACGTAGCCATCGTCACGGCCTTCGGGGTGGCACGCTCCGCAAGCCAGCCCACCGCTCAGCGATGGGCTCGAGGCGGAGCTGAACAGCCGCCGGCCGTACGCGGCATCTGCCGGTAGTCCGTCTTCCGCAAGGTGCAGATACTGCTTTTCGCCCGTGTCGAGCTCGATGCGCAGCACGTCGAACGTCGTGCGACAGTACACGTACGCCGTGCGCTCGTCCCGGGAGAGCGCAATGCCGGACGGGGCACCGCCGCGCTCGGGAAATTGGCCGAAGGTATCGTAGGCCGCGCCCAACCGGTGCACGCGCACGATCGCTAGCGCCGGGTCGGCGGCGAGCGCGTCGACTTCGGCGAGCGCGTCCCAGCCCTCTGACCGCTGGCCACGGGCTGCTCACCAAAGCGTGGCGCTGGTCGGGCGTGATTGCGAGCCCCCAGGCGTCGGGAGCCAACACTGCCCGACCGACCTCGACCCAACCTGACTGTGCATCGCGACCCAGCGCAAGCAACAACCCACCCTCACTCTGGCGCAGCACACTCGGATCATAGGGGACGGCTCGCGTATTGCGCTTGGGCGTCGCCCCCGCACGAGGCGGCGGCCCGCTCGTGATTTGCGAAGCCTGCGGTAGCGCGCCGCGAATGCGCTCACGCGCGCTGCGCCCTGCCGCGGTCGGCAGGGTGCGGACGGTGACATACAGCCGATCGCCGAGCGCCACGACCTGCGCCGGGGGACCGGGCAGAGCAATCACGCGTGCGTCCTGCAACCTCAGCGGATCGACGGGCAACGCGAACAGCACCTCGTGCTCCTCGTCCGCGACGAACAAGGTGGATTCGTCGAGGGAGAGCGCAATGGCCTGACCACGCAAGCGGTTGGGAGCGATGCTCGGAGGCTGCGCGCTGGCGGCCGGCTGGGCGGTGTCGAGCGCGGGCGAACCTGCGCCAGCACGGCTGGACTGCGCTGAACGGTTACACGCAAACAGCCCAATGATCGCGAGCAGCCCGACACAGGCCACCCTGCGCGCGGCCTCGACCCGGCCGGCTGGGGAATGCATTGCCACCGCCCGAACTATCGCCGATCGCCAACGGTGCCCGCAAGCGCCCAGCCTACGGAATCGAATGCACGCCTCGGATAGTCCCGTCGTTCAGGCTCAATCTGTCGAATCTTCACTCGCGGAGTGGCGCGGCGCAACGGCAACCAACCGAACATTCGCTCCGGATCCCGAGACCAGTTCGCTCGGGACGGGAATCGAGTATTGTCCCGCTAGCATGACAACGAGTGTGCCCTCGCGTAAGGGCGACAAGGTCCTCGTCGATATCGACGCCAGTTCGCGCCGAAATCGCGACGGAGCGGCGACCCGCTTCGAGGTGCAGAATTTGCTCGGGGAAGGTGGCATGGGCAGCGTTTTCGTCGCTCACGATCACGGCCTCGGTCGTGTCGTTGCGCTCAAACGGCTGCGAGAAGGGCTCGAGAAGGATCAGGGCTTGATGCGCCGATTCATTCTCGAAGCGCAGATCGGCGCGCAGCTGGAGCATCCAAACATCGTTCCGCTGTACAGCTTCGAGCATTCGGAGGGTGGTGCGCCGGCGATTACCATGCAGCTGCTCGAAGGCACGACGATGTCGAGCTACATCGAGACCGCCGCCGAAGCGCCGAAAGAGGCGCGCGCGATGCGCGGCGAGTATTCGTTGAAAGAGCGCATCGGTACTTTGCTCGGCGTGTGCGAAGCGATTCATTTCGCGCATGCGCGCGGCGTCATCCACCGCGATCTCAAGCCCGACAACGTCATGCTCGGCCGCTACCGGGAAGTCTACGTGATGGACTGGGGGCTCGCCCGCGTCGTTGGCAGCGCGATCGATCTGGCGACCGAGCGGCAACCGGGCGAAGGTGAGCCGCTTTCGCCGGCCACGGCCCTCGATCACGAGGCGCTCGGGCACTCGGCTACCATGGTCGCTCCCCAAGCCGAGCAAGAACCCGCTCTCTCGTCGACGGCGACCCGTCAAGGCGAGGTGATGGGAACGGCGCAATACATGCCACCCGAGCAAGCCCTCGGCTTGATCGATCGCATCGGACCGGCTGCGGATCAGTATTCGCTCGCGGTCATGCTGCAAGAGCTGGCCACGCTGCGACCAGCCCGCTCGCACACCTCCGCCATGGCAGCGCTGTCCGAAGCCGTGCAGAATCAGCTGGCAACACCGATCGATATCGAGGAACGTCCGATCCATCCAGCACTCGCTGCGATCGTTTCGCGTGCGACTCAAAAGGAGCCCGCGGACCGCTACCCGAGCGTTCGAGCGATGGCGGACGACGTGCGACGCTTCATCCGTGACGAGCCGGTCTCGGTCTACGAGGAAGGTTTGGCGCGACGGCTGGTGCGAGCGGCCGCGCGCCGTCCCGCGCTCGCGTTTGGCATACTCTCCTTTTTCGGCTTCTTGACCAGCGCGGCGATCGTCTTGTCCGTCGTGCGCGACGCGCGGCAGACCGAGCGGCAGGCGCGCGAGCTGGAGAGCTCGCGGCGTGTGCTGGTCGCGGTGAGCAGTCGCGCGCACGAAGTCGACGTCGAGTTGAGCGATCTTGCCACCGGCGTCGAAGCCATCGGCGCGGCAACCATCGAGCTACTCGATCGCAATCCGCGAGATTTTTCCAACCGCCCGCGATCGCTGCCGCCGTTGTCACCGTTCGAGCCGTCCGGAGGCGCGCCCGTGAGCTTCGAAGACATCGTGGTGACTTGGCCGGGCAGGACTCCGGACGCGGAGCTGCCGGCGAATGCGGCAAAGCTCGCGCACATCGAGCGCTGGCTACGCGAAGCCGTCGTAGACTCGTTGCCGAACGCGGATCAGAAGGGCTCTATCGTCAGCCAAAATGCCGCGCTGGCTGCCGGTCGCGCTGGGCTGCTACGAGCCTTCGTCGGCCTGGAGGACGGCACGTTCGCGCAATTTCCCGCGCGCGAGGTGGTCGCCGATCCGCGCAAGCGCCCCTGGTATCAGATGGCCGCGGGCGAACCCGGCATGCACTGGACGCGTCCCGTGATCGACGCGACGAAGCGGACCCTGCGCATCTCGGCGGTGTTCGCCCTCCACACCCAAGGTGCGTTCCTCGGCGTTGCGGGCAGCGATCTGCGCGTGTCGTCGCTGGCGAAGCGGCTGGCCCTGGATCTCCCGGGATTTCGCCGGGCCTATCTCGTCAGCGAGGACGGCAAGATTGCGGTCAGCGATGACTTGGAGGCGATCGTGCTACCGCGCGTCAGCGACCCCGACCAAGGCCTGGATTTGCCCGCCGTCGACGATCCCGCGCTCGCAGCGCGCATCGCCGGGCCGGAGACCGGCGGCTACCTGGAGTCGGGCGATCGCTTGCTCGTCTTCGCCAAGCTCGTATCCCCGCGCTGGACCTACGTCGCCGAGCTGGAAAAAGCTCGTTACATCGAGCGCTGACAGCAGAGTGCTGATTTACTCATGAGAGCTTCAACACTTCGCTTGCTCAAGGTCGCGGCGCTCGCATGCTCGTTGCTCGGCGTCGCCTGTGCGACCGAGAAAGCTTCAGGACCGGCTGCTTCCGGCGCGGCCAGTGAAGGAGACAGCCAGCCAGCCTCGAGTGCCAAACCGGCACCAGCCAAGGCGGACACAAAAAACGAGCCACGCCCAGAAGACGCGCTCAAATCGAGCGCCGATCTCGTCACCCGCGGGCGGGCAGCCCTGCGCGATTTCCAGAGCATCAGCGCGCGCGCCACCGTCCCGCGTGAACTCGAGCAGGCCGCTGCTAGGCTGCCTGCGCGACGCGCGCTACTCGCGTCGCGCGTGGCCGTGGCAACGGACGGCATCCGACGTTCGCGAAGGGCCGCGTGGGTCAGGGACATTCGCTACTCGTTCGTCGAGGACATGAGGCAGATCGACGCTTTGCAAGCGCAGGTCGACGATCTAAGCAAGCGCGTGGCGTCCGATCGCAAGCGCGCGGACGAGCTTTTGGCCTTCTGGCTGCGAGTCAAAGAGCTGGCAGCAGCGGCGGAAGTTCCGCTGGAGATTCGCCAACAGATCGACGACGTGATCAAGGAAGGCCAGCGCGCGGAGCTGGCATTGGCGCGGCCGGACGCCATCATCATTCCGCTGCAGTCCACCCTCGCGGAGATGAGAGAGCTCTCGGAATCGGTGCTGCGCACGGCCGAACGCGACGGCCCTGATCTGCAAAAGGACGCAACGGAGCACGATTTCTCGATCTGGCGAGCGCTGAGGGACGTGACGAAAGTCGCCGATCCTCTCGGCACCGCGCTCGGAACGAGCCGACACCTATTGCACACCGGGGCGATCTTCATCGATCAGAATGGTCAGCAGCTGGTGATGCACGGCATCTTCGGCGTGATCGTGCTGCTCGGGCTGGTGAGTTTGCGGTCCCGAGCCAGCGCGTGGGTAGGCGACGAACACGAAGGTCGCATCGCTCGCCACACGGTCGCTCATCCGGTTGCCGCTGCGCTACTGGTCAGCATGGTAGCGACCTCTTTGTTTTACAAGGCGGCGCCGACCGCGGCGGTGCTCGCCGTTTACGCACTCGCAATGGCTTCTGCGCTGGTGCTGTTTCCGCGCTGGCTCGAGCCGCGGCTGCGCCGCATTGGCTACCTTCTCGGTGGCTTCATGTTGCTCGACACGTTGCGCTTGTTCTTCATCCAGGTCGCACCGCTCGAGCGCATCGTCCTCACGCTCGAGCTGCTGATGACTTCACTGATGCTCGGCGCTACGCTGCGTCGCTGGCGCTGGCAAGCCTCGCCGTTCTCCGAACACTGGGGGAGGTTTTACCGCGGCGTGGCTTGGGTCTGGCTTTTCGGCGCAGGCATCGGCTTACTCGGCGCTGTTTTTGGCTACGGCAGCGTCGCGGAAATCCTGGGCGGTGGCGTGCTGGTCTCGATGTACCTCGGCCTGATCGTCACGGCCGCGCTCAAGGCGGTCGGGGGCATGGTCTGGATTCTGACTCAGAGCGTCCTCTTGCAGCGCGTCAACTTCATCAGAAACTACCGGGCGCGCGTGGTTTCCGTCGTAATTCGAGCGCTACGCTGGGGGGCGCTGCTCTTCTGGGCAAACCTGTCACTCCGCTTTTTGACGCTCGAGGACTCCGTCAAGCAGACCCTGAGCGCGGTGCTGAGCGCTTCGTTGGAGGTTGGTGCGCTCAAGGTTTCCATCGGCGACCTGGCAATTCTGGTCCTGGGGGGGGCGCTTGCCTACTACACGGCGCGCTTCATTCGCTTCCTACTCGAGCAAGACGTCCTGCCCCGGCTCGAGCTGACCGAGGGCAACCGGCAGGTCGCTTCATCGAGCGTCTACTACGTCGCGCTCTTGCTCGGGTTCTTCCTCACGCTGGCCGCGGCCGGCATCCACTTCGATCGGCTGACGGTGCTGGCGGGCGCTCTGGGCGTCGGCATCGGCTTCGGTCTTCAAGACCTGGTTCAAAACTTCGTGGCCGGGTTGATCCTCATGTTCGGCGGTCCATTGAAGGTGCGCGATAAGATTCAAGTCGGGGACCTGATGGGTGAAGTGCGCACGATCGGCTTCCGTGCGAGCACGGTGCGTACCAATCAAGGCGCCGAGGTGATCGTGCCGAACTCGAAGCTGATTGCCGATCAGGTCATCAATTGGACGCTGTCCGATCAGACTCGCCGGATCGAAATCGACGTCGGCGTGGAGTATGGGATCGACCCGGAGCAAGTCCTTTCACTCTTGCGCGAGGTCGGACGCTCGCATCCGAAGGTGCTGAGCGAACCACCCCCGAACGCGCTCTTTCTTCGTCACGGCGACAGCTCGCTCGACTTCCAAATGCTCGCTTGGGTCAGTTTCGATGATTTTGCCTCGGTTCGCAGCGAGTTGACGGTGCTCGTCAACCGGCGATTCAGCGAGCAAAAGATTGGCATGCCGTTCCCGCAACGCGAGGTGAACCTGATGGCGATTTCTCCTCAAGTGAAAGAAGCGCTGCGCACGCTACAGGAAAAGCCCGAGCAGACCTGAGCTCTGCCGCTGGCCAGCGATTCACGCACCGCAGTTACGGACGGACCTCGATTTCAAAGGAAGGGTACAAACGGGCGCCGTACAGCACGTCTGAAATCGCGGCGTAGTGGAGCCGGACCGAGCCGTAGAGCGTGCGAGCGAAGCGCGACCTCAGCCCGCCCTCCAGCCACCAGGTGCGCTCGAACGGCACCGTGCGGTTTGGCCCACCCTCGATCGGGATCGCGCTGTAGAGAGGGAGCTTGGCGAAGAACTCGAGCGCCGTGTTGTCTGCCAGGAAGAAGCGCGCTCCGGGACGCGCAAAAAATTGCTCCATCCCGAGCTGGTTATCCGTAAACACGGATTCTTCGTTCGAGCCCGCCCCGAACAGCCTCGCGTAGGTGTACTGCAAGCCGAGATCGAGCTCGAGCCAGCTCGTCGGTGTGCTGCTGGCGGTCAGCTCGAGAGGCAAACTAAATAGATCAATCTTGGAAAGGATCTTTTTTGCCGTGGGGGTCGCGATCCAGAACCATTCCCCGTGGCCGTACCAAGCGCCCAGCCGGGCTCCCAAATCGAAGTAGCGCGTGTCGATGAAGTGCCAGCCCGCGGTTAGGTTCAAGAGCCCCACGCTGGCGTGCGCGAGGTTGGCGTTCAGCTGCACGCCCTTGCCGAGTCCGTAGCCGACGGTCATCACGGCGTAAACGTCACCGTTGCCGACACCGAGCGCGCCAGCTTCGAGGCTCCACTGCTGCGCCGGCAAGCTGTACGCCGAGAAGCGCGTGTTGATGTGTGCGGGGCTTTGCAAACTGCCCACGGCATTGGCAGGGGGCTCCTTCACGCCAACGCTGGGAGCCGTTGGCTCGGCGTGTGCGGCGGCCGAGTTGGCGAGAATCAGAGCTGAGGCCGCCCGAATCGCCTGCGCAGCTGCGCGCCTCACGGTCGCACTCCGATGAGTAGCTTGCCGACGACTCCGCTCGGGATGGTGTCTTTTATTTGGGCCAAATAGTCGAAGCCGACGCCCGCTTCAAACCAGCGGTACGGCCAAAGTAGCGCGACACCCGGCCCGACGTGAAAGCCGACGCTCGGGTTGTTCGCGTCGAAGCGTACGGCGTTTTCGGGGACCTCTTGGAAATCCCAGTGCATGGATGTGACACCGAGGCTCAGGGAATAGCGAAGCACGAAGGAATACAGTGGCACGTCCCAGCCGATGGAGAGCCCGCCGCTGACGCTCGAGGCATTGGCCGTGAAGTCGTACTCGCGTCCGATGCGCGGGTCTCGATGTTGCCGCACTCCTTGGCCGAGCGAGTTGGTCAGGTGGGCGCCCAGGCGGAAGCCGACCGCCCACGTGTAGCCCAGGTCGACGCCGAAGCTCGCGCCGTAGGGTGCGAGCTCCAAGTTCAGAAGCGTACCCGTGCTCGTCCCCCAGCCAGCCGTCGCCAGCACGTCGAAGCCTCGGATTGAAGAGCTCGAGTGCGGTACCGCATTGGTTCCGTTCGCCGCCAGCGTGGACGCTTTGGGTGGGCTTTCGGACTCGGCGCACGCGGGCCCTGCGCCAAACCCGAAGGCAACGGCGACGGCGACGGCAGGAACTATCCGTAGCGATGGGCTCAGCCTAAACACGATGCGGGAACACTCGCACAGTGTCTCAGCGAAAGTAAGGGCTTAGTTCTCGCCAACGCCTGGTCAGTATTAGGGCGTCAGTCCGCCCTTCGCATTGGGCTCGCATGGGGATTGGGCATTGCTGTTTCGCAGCACGGCGTGAACGACGCGGGTCGTTCTTGACCGGATCGCGACAATGGACTCATCTGCAAACACCCACTATGCCGATGCCATCGAAACTCTTCCGGTGCGTTGTGTTGGCGGCGTGCATGCTCTCGAGCGGTTGTAGCAAGCGGAGCACACCTGGGACCCAGGCCGTGGTCAGCGCCAACCTGCCCACGCTGGCACCAGCACCGTCTGCAGAAGCCGGGCTCACCCCGGAGCTCGGGCAACTGATCGAGCTCTCGAAGTCGACCTTGAGCCGAGACGAAAAGCGCGCGCGCCTATCGGCCGTGCTCGAAAAATTTCCCGCCAACCACAGCCGGGCGCGGGAAGATTTGATCGTGCAGGCGGTGGCCCGGGGCGCGCTGGATCCCCCGGAATGGACGACGATCACGTCCAACTATAAAGGCAGGCGGGCTCGCATCCAGGTGACCACGGACGCGCTCACCATCCTGGGCGTTCGCTTCGACGTCACCGCGGAAGGTGCACAGCGAATCGCCGATCAGCTGCACGCGATCTTGCCAACGCCGCGCATCCTGCAACTGATTTGGGAGCAAGCCGCCGTGCGCATCGATCCGTGCACTTTGCCGCCCGACGAAAAAATGGCCAGCACGGCGCGCATGATTCAGCACTCCAGTTGCGTCGATCAGAGGATCGGCGGCCGCGCGGGCATGGTCGCCAACGAAGGCAAGCACTGGGTCCTCAGCAACCGCATCGCGGGCAAGGACAACCTGGCCGCCAACTACGGCTGGTTCATCCGAGGGCGACGCCCGGTGCAAACCGTGGGTACGCGCCACGACACGGCTCACACCGATTACTCGCAGATCCTGAGGCTCGTCAAACCCATCATTACCGTCGATGGCCGCGATATCGATATCCGCCACGTGGGTCGTTCTCCGGAGCTGTGGGGCTTGGTCTCGGACGAGGGACCGCTCTTGGTGTGGCGCGCCACGCGGCCCGGAACGACCCCGAGCCCCAACCAAAATCCGATCACTGTCGCTCCACCCCCCACACCCGGGGATCCAGCGTCAGTGCGGGTCACGGCAAAATCGAAGGAGATGCCGATCGGCCTCGAGCAGCTGCCATCGACCACGACAGCACTTCGGCGCAACACCTTTCAGCGTCGCATCCAATCTTCCCTGCGCATGCGGCCGGAAGATATCCCGGACGCCGCTTACTTCTCCGCCGCCGGGGCGGCCTGCGGCGGACGTGACCTGTTCTTCGAGCTGATGAACGAGGTCCCGGTGGAGCTCGAAGAGCTCACACAGGCCAAAGCGCAAATCGTACGAGGTTTGGCCTGCGGCAAAGCACTGACTCCGCAGGTTCGTAGCGGAGCCGCCGTGTACGAAGTCGAATATGCGTACGAGTCGGTACCGTCCGGGTTCGCGCTCTTGGCGGTAGCCGACGACTCGTTCCGTGAAAAGCTGCTCTACCCGGCGCTCTCACCGACTCCGTCCGGAGTGCATCGCGCCTATTGCAACGACGACGAGAGCGGTGATGCGCGTTCGGTGTGTCGGGACGGCGCGCGTTCTCGACTACTGCTGGCCGTCAACAATGGCTACCTGGCCGCATATGCCCGCGAAGTACCGAGCCTGCTCGAGCGGCTCAGCACTTCTCAGCCACCAGGGTCGGAGGTGGCGCAGCTCGCCTCGCTGTTCCAGGAACCGACCGAAGCGGAGGAAGTGGCGGTGGCCAAGGGCGGCCAGTGCGGCTTTGCGATGGAGTTTGCGTCCGTCGAGCTATCACCGGACGAAACGAGTCGCCAGCGCGTGCTGGACGCGATCAACAAGAATGCGCTTTTCTGCGGTAGCCAGTCCTCCGGGACCATTCTCGACTCGAGCCGACGACTTTTGTTCTTGGCCAAAGATGCCGCCGGTGCGGCCGCCATTTCGCAGGCCTTGAAGCAGCGCGCGCTCGAGGTTCGTTTCGAGACCGGCGTTGCCCTACCGACGCGCCCGGAGCGGCAGGAGTTCAACAAGGCGATGCGCTCGGCAGCCGTGCGCACCGCTCACAGCGCACGGCTCGAGGTCGTCGGACCGCGCTTATCCGTGACGCTGACGTTGGTGCCCAACGACGCGGAAACGCGAGCCATGGCCAGTTTCCTGGACGCTCGAGCGGCGCGCGCCAAGGCGGCCGCCGAGGTCGTGCTGGGGCTGGTCGAGGGCCGATTGCCGACCGCCGAACATCTACAGAGCTTCCAGGTGCCGTCGGGCCGCGCCCCATAGCACGCGCCGAACGTCGGGACGGGCACGTTTACGGGGGACTGAATTCAGAGACAGACCCTAGCCTACGGCCGAGGAAAGGTGCGGTGCACGACCACCGGCGCGCTCAGGGGAGCTGGCGCAGGATCGCCCGTGATTACGTACGACAGAGTCGCGCTGGGAAGGTCCGTCGTCGTGAAGCGACAGGTATTTGCACGCGCCTGGAAGGGCGAGAGCACGTTGAGACCGACTGCGTCGGTGGGGGTGCGGTTGAACAAGGGACTGCCCGTCACTTCCGTCTCGACGGTCACGTTCAGCAAACCGGCTTGCCCTATGAACTCCCGCATCTCTCCACCACTCAGCACGACCACCGTGCCCCCGTCAGCGACGAAGGTATCGATCTTCGCTTGCCAGGCGGCACCGAGCGTGGCGAGCGTTCCACTTGGCGCGTCCGGCTGAGAATAGACCAGGAAGGTGTCGAAGTTCTCGATCGTCAGGCGATTCGGGATCTCGTCCGGATCGCTCTCGTGCGTCAGGAGATAGCTTCCGCCGCCATCGCCAGCTGCCCAGCTCAGCGTGAGATCGACGTTGTCGCGCAGGGCGGGCGGCGTGAAGCCGTCGAAGGCCAGGACGCGCGCCAAGCGTGCGCCCGGCAGAAGCACCGAATTGCCGAGCAGACGCTGGCTCGGTGAAGAGCGCGCGGTTTCTTCGTAGTCGATGCACATCAGCACCACGTGTCCAAAAGTGCCGCCCACACACATTCCCTGGAAGCAGTAGCCACTCTCACAAACTTTATCGCACGAACCGCAATGATCCGGATCGTTGTCGAGATCGGTGCAACTCCCGTCGCACGACTCAGTCGATGGCTCGCACATCGGCTGGCACTCGTAGCCGGCGCCCACTTGCCCGCATACGGGTTTATCCGCGGTGCACTGCACGTCACAGCTGCCGCACTGCTCGGGCGTGTTGAACGGGGGCTCGCAAACGGGCGGCGACATGCCGCCCTCCCCGCCTTGGCCGGCGGAGCCAGCAGGGCTCTCGCCAGCCGCTCCGCTCATACCAACAACACCGCCTGTGCCTGTGCCGCCCGTGCCTGTGCCGCCCGTGCCTGTGCCGCTACTGCCGCCGGTCCCAGAATCCACACATTCGCCACCGAGACAGGACTGCTGCGGACTACAGGCGTTGTCACAGCTTCCGCAGTGGTCCTCGTCGTGCTCGAGATCCACGCATTGCCCAGAGCACGCGCTCTGTCCCTCTGGGCAGCTATCCAGACAGCGTCCGGACACCTGCACCTGCTGCTGATCGCATTTGCCACCCACCAGCCCAATTTCAGAGCAACCGGCCAGAGACTGGGCAGCAAACGCCGCGGCCAGCACGCAAAGCAAGATGGACGTTTTCATGGCTTCACCTCGCCAGCAGGTGCTGCCGGCCGTGGTGCTGGGGGCGCTCTGAGTTCGGTCGCGTCGGCGTCGTGCGCGACGGCGCGCTCGCGGGTCACGCGGAATTCCACGCGGCGGTTCAGCGTGTAAGCGAGCGGGTCGCTGCGCTCGATGCGCGGCAGCGAGGCACCAAAGCCATGAGCGCTGAGCCGAGACGCCGAGACGCCATGCGCAACCAGGAAATTCATCACCGACTTTGCGCGCTCCTCGCTCAAGCGTTCGTTCAGCTCCTCGGAGCCGCGTTCATCCGTGTGTCCGTCGACGCTAACCTTGGTGTATTCCGGATGCTCGTTCAGGAGCTTGACCAGGCGCTCCAGCAACTTGTGACTCTCCGGGCGGATCTCGGACAGATTGGTCTCGAACAGCACCTGCTCGTCGAGTACGATCTTCTCACCGACGACGCGGATTTGCTCGACGTCCGGGCAGCCATCGTGGTCCGCGTAGCCATTGAGCGTTTCTTTCTCGTTCGGACAAAGATCTTCGACGTCCAAGATGCCGTCTGAATCATTGTCTGGGTCGGGGCAGCCGTCTTCGTCCTGATGAGAATCGATGTCCTCGGGCGCTAGTGGACACTTGTCGACGGCATCGCTGATACCGTCGCGGTCATTGTCGGTATCGGGGCAGCCATCCTCGTCTTGGAACTCGTCGAAGTCCTCCGGCGAGTCGGGGCAGGCGTCGAGTGAGTTCTTGACTCCGTCACCGTCACGGTCGCCGTCGTCAGCGCCCCTGTGCGAACGATCGGCAAACAGCTCCATGTGCACGCCGAAGATCAGCACGCTCGCGTCAGTGGGACGCGGTGAGCTGTCGCTCTCGAAGATGTGCAGATAGCCGAGCATCGGGCCCACACCGAGACGACCACGGTTGAACAGCAGATCCCAGCCCAGCCCGGCGTCGAGACCGCTGCGCACCAAAGTCCCCGTAAAAACCAGGCCACCGGCCGCCGAAGCCCAAAGCCCCGCCGCGGACGCGACCGACGATCCGTCGTACGAACCTGCAAACGGACGAGCTCGGCCCCCGAGAAATAGCGTATTGGCCCAGCCCCAGTCGGATGGATAGCCCAGGGCGGACGCATCTCCCTTGGCCAACCAAGTTCCTCCTAGTTCGAACTGAACCCCGAGTTCCTTGATGATCGCGTACTCGAGCGCCGCAGCCCCGTAGGCCCCGAATCCGAACTCATCCTTTTGATAGCCTCGCACCGCCTTGGCCCCGGCACCCGTGAGGTGCAGACGCCAATCGGCAGCTGCCGGGTCTGCGAACAGCACGGGTAGCGATGCAAACAACAGAGCAGTCGTCCAACGCATGCCGTCGCATCCGACCCCGAGTGGGCACCCTACTGCAAGTTAAATCTTCTTCGGGCGACATCGAGAGATGATCCTTAGTTGCAGCGTAACGACAATTGGACTTCTCGACGATCGAGTTGTTGCAAAGCTGTCTAGCGCATCACGGCCTGATCAACGCGTTGCCGGTTGCAACTCCGGACCAGGAGAGGTTTTATGCTGGGCCCATGCGAGTCCTCACCGGATTGTGTTTCCTGTTGATCGCGTCAGGTTGCGGCGGCTCACAGCCGCCGGCTGCGGCCCCCCCGCCCTTGGCGACCGAGCCGGCAGCGGCGCCTGCGGAGGCGGCGCCCGCGGCACCCAGCGCGGGCCAAGACCCACCGGCAGCGCCCGCGGATGCCAAGCAAACCGTCGAGAGCGGAGGGACCCACAGCATCTTCGCCATTCTCAAAGTCAAAGAACCCAAGGCGGTCGCCGTCAGCATCGACGGGATGCGCCCTGATCTGGAGAAGGCGAGCGCCATCGCGTACGTGCTCTCTCAGGGCCAAGACCAAACCGAGATGGTGATTTTACACATCGTTGGCCGATCCAACGAAAAGTTGAGTGCCTGGGTCGACGCCGAAAAGGCCAAGGCTGGTGGGTTGTTCGCAACCGCCAGCGAGCTTTTCGTGGCGCGGGACGACGCATACCAAGTGCCCAACCCGTGGCCGGAACAAAAAACTTACGACGTATTCTTGCGCTTCAAGGTCAAAGACTACGAAGCCTGGCGCACCCAATTCGATCGGAACGGGGAAGTACGAGCGGCTTCTGGCGTCATCGGTTACGGCGTCCACCGTTCACTCGTCGACGAGCGCGTGATCGTCCACTACTTGGCGAAGTCGACCGACCTTTTGCGTCAGATCGCCAGCATGCCCGAAATCGCGAAGCTGATGAAAAACCAGGGGATCCAGGGCAGCCCCAAACCGTTCTACGCGACCAACATCGTCGCCCAGAGTTTCTCGACGAAGAAGTAACGCTCGAGCCAGCCGATCGACGCTCGCGGCCGGAAGCGCAGGCCTGCCATGGTCTATCGTAGTGATCTTTCCACCGGGTTCGGCTACTTTCCCGAGAATGCGGGTGCACGCGCTGCTCTGGGTGGTGCTAGCCACGGCCGGGATCTCCGCCTGCTCGCGCGAGCCGAATAGCGCTCCTTCGGCGGGTACGGCGCGTCAGCTCGCTGCTGCTGACTCTGAGTACTTCGTGGCCTGGGGCGATTCACCCAAGCTTGGTCAGCGCTCCTATTGGCTGGAGTACGCTTCGGGTCAGTTGAAGGTTCGCGGTGAATTTTCGGGAGCGACTTTCTTGGCGAGCGGCGGCGTGTACCGATTTCGATCGACAGCGGGCGTCGCTCACGTGGTGAAGACTTGTCCCGAGCCCGGCGCGGAGAGCGAGCCTTCGGACAGCGACAATCTGGTCGTTCAAGCGGTGATGGGCGCGGTCGCAGAGCGACTCGATGCGGCGGGCACGCTCACCATTCAACCGTTGCCTGAGCCACAGAACGCGCTGCTGTTCAGCAATCGGCTCGAATTGCGCGGGTCGGTGGGGCCATATTTGTTTCTGGACTCGAGTTCAGACGCTCAATACTGCGGGGCGGCGCATGACTCGGGGTCGACCTCGTCCGCCACGTTCGACCTTTCTCGTGGTCACGACGTCGAGTTTCCCACGGCCGCGGATCGCGCAACGCTACGAACCTGGGTCCTGTCGAATCGCCGAACGAACCTAAGGGACTGTCTCGCCGGGCGGCGTGACGCCTTCGGTCAACCGCTTGGAGACGACGTGTTCGAGGAGCTTCAGGTGCAAGCCGTGGTACCCGGCTGGTCCAAGCAGGGGCAGATCGGCTTCGACTTGGAGCTTACGGCGTACCGGTCTCACGTGGAGGGGCTCATCACTTGCCAAGTCCACTCAGACCAGGTACCGCCGTCGCTGGGAGGCCTCCAGGGGGCGATTGGTCTGCGGGCACTCGTGCAGCAATTTCCCGGCCTAGTGCTACGAGGGTTCAGTCTGCTCGAAGCGAAGGACTTCGCTTCTACGGTCGATCGAGTGTTCGCCGAACAGGCGCGACGCGAGCGCGAGCCATAGCGAGCTGGCGTCAGCTCGACGCTGGAACGCGCTGAAACTGGAGCTCTGGGCGGCTGCTCCTAGTTGCATGAGGCGCAATTGCGTTGGCAGGCCAGCCTCTCTGGATGTCGCTTCGCTGCGTCGCCTTTGGGTGCCCGGCCCGGTCGATCGTCCACGCGACTGGGGAGCTTGGCCCCCGGACGATGGTTTTCATCAGTCGATATGACAATTCGGGAGAGCAACGAGCAATTGCAATCATGTTTACCATGATGCGGACACACCGCTCGATTTCCGGGATCTGCCTAGCCTTCTTAATTCCCGCCTGCGCGTCCGACGGCAACGGCCCTTCTGGAGCTGGCGGCAGCGGCAAAGAGGGCGGGACGACCGGCAGCCCGACGGGTGGGACGGCCGGAAGTCCAAAGGGCGGAGCCGCAGGGAGTCCGACAGGGAGTCCAACAGGCGGGACGACCGGCAATTCGACCGGCGGAACAGCAGGTATTTCGACCAGCGGGACGAGTGGCAATTCGAGCGGCGGCTCGACGACCGGCCAGGCAGGGGCACCCGGAGGCGGAACGGGGAATGTTGGAACAGCGGGCAGCGCGAGCGGAGGTCGATCCGGAGGGGCTGGCAGCGGCCAAGCGGGAAGCACCAGTGGTGGTGGCGGTGGCGTCGGACCGGTGGGTGGTTGCGTGGGCGGGAAGGCCTGGCCCACCGCCAATCCCACGGCCAAGGGCCCGTTCGAGGTCGCAGCCGATAAGGGCGTGGGACCCTTGGCGGGCTACACGCCCGATCCCATCTACGGCGACCAGCAACAGCGATTCAATATCTATCGTCCGAAGAACCTAGCGAGCAGCGGGTACTGCCATCCCATCCTGGTTTGGGCGAACGGTCACACCGACAATCCGGAGCCGAACGCCCCGCTCTGTGTCGTCGACTCCGGCGCCAACAAGTGGTGTGGACAGTACTTGCCGATGATGAATCATCTGGCCTCGCATGGTTTCGTGGTGATTGCCTCGCTCAGTACCACCACCTCCAGAGGCGAGCCGCTGCCCACGATCTCCGGATTGAACTGGCTCCTCCAGCAGTCGGAAGACGCGAGCAGCGCCTACTATCACCGTCTCGACACAGCCAACATCGGACAGCTCGGCCACTCGGAAGGCGGGATGTCGACCTGCATGGTCGCCGCAGAACCGCGCTACAAAGCCTTGGCAACGATTTGCGGCACGAGGGCGCTTACCGGTGTTCACACCCCGATGCTCTTTTTCTGCGGCGGCAAGGACGCGGTGGTGAAGTGCGACGGCGTACGGGATGTCTTCCTGAGCGTCAAGGACCAGCCTGCCTTCTTCATCAACGAGCTGAACGCAGACCACGGGAGCTGGGTGTACACGGGAGCCAGCGGGGTCTCCCTTTCCATGGCTGCCGCGTGGTTCAGAGTTCACCTGATGGGCGACACCGCGAACCGCAAGTATTTCTATGGCCCGAGCTGCACCTTCTGCACCGACAGCCGCGTGAAGGTCGAGCAAAACAGCCTGATGGCCCAATAGAAGAGCCAGCCTCCGTGGTCGCCTCGAACGCCCTCATCGGCTGATGGGAATAGACGGGCATCGCCGCGCGCACGCGGGCGATGCCCCAAAACACGAAACGCGATGGCGTTGACTCGAAGAAACGTTGCAGCGCCTGGATGCAACCCGCGGAGCCGCCCAGGCCGACTACTGGCAGTGGGTGGTACAAAGCCGTAGAGACCGCATCGTCGATGCGAGCTGGCGGGGCGCGACCTGCCCTGCCCTGCGCTCGCACCAAAGGATCCAAGCAGTATCGTGCCGATCCAGCGCGCGAGTCCAACGTGTGGCTCAGCGGAGGATCGTTGGCCGGTGGCGCCTCGAGCGCGCGACAAAGCGACACCATCGAGGCGAATGCGCGGCTACACAACTCGGGCGCGACGACCAGTGTTTGCCCGATTAGTTGCGAGAGCGGAGCGTTCCCGCGTGAAATAGCCCACTGCTTCGGTACGCTGGCTGCTTCGGTAGTTGTATCGGATGCTTACTCGCCATCTATCGCAATTGGGGTCCGGGCCCACCCGAGCCCAACCCGTGCGTTCGTACTGGATCATTCGGAGCTTGCTGCGTAGGCGGCGGTACGCGCATGAAAGCAGGTGGCGATGAAGGTATTGGTGACCGGCGGGGCAGGTTTCATTGGTAGCCATGTCGTCGAACATGCATTGCGCGCAGGGCACCTCGTGTCGGTGCTGGACGACTTGAGCACCGGCAAGCGCGCGAACGTGCCGTCCCAAGCTCGTCTGTTCGTCGCCGATCTGCGGGACCGCGAGGCTGTGCTGCGCGTGCTCGAAGCGGTGCGCCCCCAAGCCGTCAGCCATCATGCGGCCCAGTCCAGCGTCGCGATCAGCATGCGTGATCCGCATCTGGACGCCAGCATCAATATTCTCGGGGGCATCAATTTGCTCGACGCGTGCGTCGCGGTTGGCGTGCAGCGGTTGGTGTTCGCGAGCACGGGCGGGGCGATGTACGGCAACGTGCCGGAGGGAAAGCGCGCGTCGGAAGAGACCCGGCCAGCGCCGATCAGTCCGTATGCGATTAGCAAGCTCGCCCTCGAGCAGTTGCTGGCCGTGTACCGTGCCCAGCACCGCTTGGAGTCGAACGTTCTGCGCTATTCGAACGTGTATGGCCCGCGTCAGGATCCACATGGGGAAGCCGGCCTGGTCGCGATCTTTTCCGGACTTTTGTTGCGCTCGCAGCGCCTGCGTATCAATGCACGCAAAGTGAGCGGCGACGCTGGCTGCGTGCGCGACTACGTATTTGTCGACGACGTAGCGCGAGCCAACATCGCGGCGCTGGAGGGTCGCCTGCAAGAGCGCCTGATCAACATTGCCACGGGTCAGCCGACGTCGACGCGCGAATTGGCAACCCAACTCGCGCTCATCGCGCGCCCGCAGATCATGCCCGACGACGACGACGGACCGCCGCGCCCGGGCGACGTGGAGTACACCGTGCTGGATAACACGCGCTTCAGGCTGGCGTTCGGTGACCCAGTCCCGCTCGAGCACGGCTTGAGGAAAACCTACGAGTGGTTCAGGAACGCGGCGGAACAGGACAGCAATCTCGACGCCAGACACGAGCACGCGCTGGGCTAATGGCGAGCATGCCCCGTGTTCAGGGCCATCCGTGGCATAATTGAAGGGTGAAGTCGTCGTGACCACGGGCGCCTCGAGCGGCCTTGGCCGGGCGGGGGCGAGCTCAGTTGATCAGCTGATTGGCGATCGACGCGTTGGCAATTACCGCGCCGACTCGCCGGGTAATTTCACCCGACACAACCGAGTAAGTGGTAACGCAAACCCGCGAGGGTGATTAGATAGGTGGCACATTTGCAGCGCGGCCGTCGGTCTTTTCCAAGTGCGAATCAGCAGCCTTCTCGTAGAGTACGTGTGTGTTGAGGGACTGGCTTGCACCCATGTCGTTGGCAGAGTGGCAGAACTCCGTTCTGAACAAGCAGGCTTGGGCTCGTCCAGGCGTAGCGAGGGACGTGCTCGAGAGTTGCGGTTGGGATAGCCTCGGGCGCCTCCTCCGCGCGAGGCCATCTCCTGACGTGCTCGTCGTGGCCGCGGGCAAGCTCACGCAGGACCCTGCCCCACGCTCACTGGTCGAGCTCAATCGACTCATGCGACGTGGCATCGGCCTTTGCCTCCGGCGTTGCGAGCGCCACGACGCTGCCTTGGGCGACTTCACTTCCTCTTTCGCAGGCAGCCTGGGCAGGCGCGCGCACCTGCAAGTGTTCGCCACGCCGGGCGGCACGCACGGTTTCGGCTGGCACTACGACGCTGAAGACGTCTTCATCGTTCAAACCGCTGGCGTGAAGGACTACTATTTCCGAGAAAACACCGTCGACCGCCGCGTGCCCGACGGAACAAATCCGGACTTTTCTCGCTTTCTAGTCGAGAAGTCCCCGCTGCAAACCGCGCGTCTAATCGCAGGGGATTGTCTGTACATTCCAGCGCGCTGGTGGCACATGGCAAAGTGCGTGGAAGACGCGCTATCCATGTCACTCGGCATATGGGAACCGCTCGCCAACGCGAGCGGGCTTCGCCCTTCAGGAGCGCGCCCGTAGAGCCAAACGTGTCGCCGGCCCTCGCTGCGCATCCGTCGGAGCTTAGCCGTTCGAGGGCGCTAAGCTCACTCCGGAAGGGTCGTGGCAGGCTCGCCCTTGCGCATTAGCCGGCTACCAACAATCGCGAGCGGAATTGCCACGCCAATCGCGATTAGTCCGGGGAAGATGCCAAACCAGATCAAGACGGTGGCGGCGAGGGCGAGCAGCGCCGCCAGGAAGACCAAAAAAATCCCCAGGCCGAGCTTCGAAGATCCACGCTGCGAAGGGTTCGTGCTCGCGGGTGCTTGTGTGTTCGTGGTGTCCATTCGAGAGCTCTTCGCAAGGCCCATACCGAGTGCTGTGCGCACTCTCGTCGCCAGCGCGACGAGCCCTCGTGCTAGCAGCGACCGCGAGCGGCATCCGCCCTCCGTGGCAGCGCGACGAGCCAGTGAGCGAGGCACTGCGCCACGAGTGAGATCGTATGCAGCGCTGACGCTTCCTCACTCGCTTCATACGCTCTGCACTCCTTCGAGCGCGCCCTGCAATCGACCCGAAGCCGGCTGACTCTCGACGCTGCAGCTCGGAGCGCGGAGTCAGCTTTCGCCAACTCCGCGTTTTTCGTGTTTGTTGCGCGGGGGCGCAACGCGGGCTGTATACCGCGATATCATTGGGGTTTGAGCGGACGCGGGTAGCCTGACTTTGGGGGGCTTCCCTCGTTAGGACGCCGGCAGCTGCCGCTGCTAAACTCGTTCGTCATGGCTGAGCCAGCTCGAAAGCGTGTCATCTATAGCGATTTGGACGGCATCCCTGATCACGTTGTCGCTGAGA
>DATEPG010000618.1:0-19387 GCA_035273265.1 Polyangiaceae bacterium | reverse complement strand
TTCCAAGAGCGGCAAAAATTCCTTGCCACTGGGACGATTGATGCTGGCCGATAGCCGCACGGAGTCGGGCCCGAGCTCATCCAGCAGTCGGACCTGCAAGGTGCGACCATTGGGAAGCTTCACGTTCTGCGGGGCGTCCTTCTTGAGCGGCAAGCGCGCGCGATCGAGGACTTGGTAGCTGTCGTAGTTGGAAAAAGGCAATTTTCCGAGTTCGGGCAGCTTGCCGATGCGCGGATCGATGCCCTTTTGCTCGTTGGTGGCGTGCAGGATCAGCACTTCGGCGACGAGCGGCCGTTCGGCTCCTGGTCGCGCCGAGGGCACGGGCGCGCTGCCGCTCGCGCTAGGCGCGTTGGCCGCGCCAGCCGCTGCTTTGGAGTTGTCGGCGTAGGCCGGCAGCGTCAGTACTGCGACCAACGAACAGAGCGCAAGCGAGGCACGCTTCATAACGACTCGGACCTGTCCTCATTGTCCTCATCGGGCTCCGCGTCGTCGGGCATCCAGACCACGGGGGTTTCCGATGAATCCGTGGATACTACGAAGACCTCGCCCGTGTTCGAACCGAAATCGACCGACTCGATCGTCGCCGGCGGGGGTTTCGCTTCGCCTTCATTCCCGACGCCGAGCACGGCCGCCAGTCCGGGCGCGGTAGCGCTCGGCAAGGCGAGCTCAGCGCTTTGGGCAGAGGGCGCACCGGGCGGCGCGAGCGGTGCCGTGGACCAGGAGCGAACCACCAGCGCGGAGCCCGCGGCGATCGCCGCGCTCAGCGAAACCCAGGTTGCGATGCGTGGCAGCAGAGAATGAACGCGAGCGCGAGGAGGCTCGAGTGCTGCCATCACGCTCTCGCTGACATCGAACGAGGCCAGCTTGTTCGCGTTCGCCTGATCCCAAGCCCGAACGAAGCTTCCGAGCTTGCTGTACGCCTCGAGCTCGTCCAGCAGCGCGGGTTCTTGCTCGAGCGCTGCTTCTACGAGGCGCGCTTCCGCCTCGGATAGCTCTCCGTCGTGATAGCGCATCAACTGCTCGCGCGAGACGCTCACGGGGCTGGCCTCCGGATCGAGGGTGCGACTTCTTCAGCGTAGCAATCAGCCAAGGCGCACTGCAGCTTTTGACGAGCGTGGAACAGGCGACTCATGATCGTGCCCTTGGACACGCCCATGGCCTCCGCCATCTCTTCGTAGCTCAGGCCTTCGACTTCGCGCATCACGATGACACCGCGATGGTAGACCGGAAGCGCGTCGAGCGCGGCTTCGAGCTTGTTTCGAATCTCGGCACGCCGCAAGACATCGAGCGGGTCCGCGCCATCGATGCGGCTGAGCAGTGGGATATCCGCCTCGTCGAATTCACGGCTCTCGTCCAGCTCGGCTTCACGCCGTGCTGGCTTGCGCATGAGATCGATCGAGAGATTGGTGACGATCCGGTACAGCCAGGTAAAGAACGTCGATCCGCCGTGGAAGGAATCGAGGCCGCGGTGGACACGCAGAAATGCCTCTTGGACGACCTCTCGGGCATCCTGCTCGTCCCGGAGCAGGCCGAGGGCGATTGCGAACGCTCGCCGCTGGTGGCGCTGCACCAGCTGCTTGAACGCGAGTTTATCGCCTTTTTGGGCACTTTCGATGAGGGCACGATCCTGCTCCGCTTCGAGCTCTCGGCTCGTTCGGTTTGACGCCAAGGAGGCAGGACTATTCACGCCCGTGACATTTCGATCAGTGCTCGGCTCGACCAGGGCGATTTCAGGCTGCGACGGCAATGATCCCGCGTCCACGAGGGAGGCAAGCGAGGGCAGGGTGTCGCGGGCCTGGGATGCCATCACGCTCCAGTGTACGCCCGCGTTTCGCTCTGGCTCCCCACGGGAATGCATCGAAACGACCAGAACGAGCTGCACATGGCGAGATTTTCCAGAAACGGGATAAAATGCCGCACCCGCGGCGGGCTAAGGTCCGTCGTCTGGGCTCGCGCCGGGTTCGTCCGGTAACTCCACTAGGGTCAGCTTCAAGTCGAACGTCCGCCCGCCGCGCACGACGCGCAAGGTCACCGGTTTTCCTACACCGGCCAAACTCGCCACCCAACGCAGCCGCTCGGGCCCGGTCAGCGCCTCCCCTTCGAACGCCTGGATGACGTCGTCGATCTGCAAACCGGCGCGATCCGCAGGACCGCCCGGGACGATCACGCGCACGAGGGCGCCGTTTTCGTCGCTCAGCTTGAGGCGCTCCAGGTCATCGGGCAATACCGAAGACACGTGCACGCCGATCGCGCTGCGCTTGATGTGCCCATCTTTCAGCACACGCGGCAAGAGCTCCTTGACCATGTTGATCGGGATCGCAAATCCGATGTTGTTCGAATTTGCGCGGATCGCGGTGTTGATCCCGACCACGTTGCCAGCCGTGTCGAGCAACGGTCCGCCGGAGTTGCCCGGGTTGATGCTGGCATCGGTCTGCAGAAAATCGTAGTAGCCCGACTCGTCCAAGCCCTTCACGTCCGAGATCGTGCGACCCTTGGCCGACAAGATCCCTGCAGAGACCGTGTGCGACAGCGCGAACGGGTTGCCGATTGCAACTACCCAGTCGCCCACGCGCAGCGCGTTCGAATCGCCGAGAGGCAAATAGGGTAGATTCTTTTCCTCGACGCGCAGCACGGCGATATCCGTGCGCGGATCGCGGCCCACGATCGTCGCCTTGACCTCCCGCTTGCGCCCGAAGATCACGCGAATCTCGCTGGCCTCTTCGATCACGTGGTTGTTCGTGATGATCAGGCCATTGGGATCGTAGACGAATGCGCTGCCGACCCCCTGCCCGACCACCCTTCGGCGGCCCGACGCACCGCGACGCTCTTGTAGCGTCTTCACGAACACGACCGCTGGATCGGCCTTGGCGGCAAGATCAGCGAAGCTTTGCGGCGCGCTCGCTCCGGGCAGCGGAGCCGGTAACGGCGACGCGGTGGGCAGCGCCGTGGCGGCCACGGGCAGCGCACCCGAGGGTAGCGGCGCTAAACCCGTGCCCGCCCCCGCCGGCGCGCGCTTGCAGCCCGCAAACGTGCCGAAAGCGACGAGCGCGATCAAAGCCACGAGAGCCCACGCGCTGCTCGCGCGCGCGCCCGCCGGAAGGATACGGCCGCCGGTCACTTGTGCTTTTGCGAGACTTCCACGAACCGGAGCCGGAGGTCGTAGAGCGCCTGCGTCAGCATTTGCTCCTCGGCCCCCGTCAGATTTCCGTGGGTCTTCTCTTGAATCAACGCCAAAAGATCGATCGTTTGGCGGGCCATCGGCAAATCCACTTCACTCATTCCGTCGGTCGGATGCGGAGCGTCACCCAGATGCAGCAGAGCCGAGTGGCTCAGGGACAACACGAAGGTCGTGAAGTCCACCGCGGGTAAGTCGTCCGGCGGTGACGCCGAACTCGAGTCGGATTCGCCGTGGCCTTGGCTCACGTGTCGCTCTCCGCGTCCTCTTCGGTAGCCTCGGCTTCCGGCGTCGGTTCGGCGGCGGGTGCAGGTTCGGCGACGACGGCGGGAGCGGCAGCAGCCGCCTTCTCGGCAGCCGCGACCTTCGCAGCGGCTTTCACCTTGACGTCGTCCTCGTCCTCATCGTCCTCGTCGTCGAGATCGTCGTCTTCGTCGTCGTCGATGTCGTTCAGTTCGTTTTCGAGCGAACGCACGACTGGCACGTGCGCCACGACCGGACGCGGTGCAGAGCGAGACACCACGCGCTCGACGCGCTCGGACTCTTTGACCAAGGCGGGCTGCTTGAGCTCGACCTCGACTACTTGGTCAGTCACGTCAGCCAACGCATCCACGTGCTTGCTCAGTTCACTCTCGGTGAGCAAACCGCGCTTGAGCATGCGCTCGCGCACGCGTACGTCGTACTTGAAATTCTCGGGAATCGGCATGAGCTCTCCGTGTCAGTCTGCTCGGATCCCAATCGGATCCGAAAAGTAGTTCGGGTCATCGGCCCGTCGGCCACGACCCTCGGGGGCCTTTCCTAGCGCCGGGATGGCCCCCGAAGCAAGCTCTCAGGCGTAATCAGCGGTTGCGGGTCCGGATCTTCGGCAAGAATGCGCAGTTCCGCCCGCTCCAGCTCGTCATCGGTCGCCGGGCGGACCTCCCGGGCCTCGACCTCGAAACGCAGGGTTTGCCCAGCCAAGGGGTGGTTGCTGTCGACCACGACCGCATCCTCGCTCACATCCAGGACCTGGAGCAGCACCGGGCGACCGTCTTCGTCCTCCGCCTCGTAGCAGTCCCCGGCGGCGACATCTTCCGGAAAGTCGGCGCGGTCGACCTCAACCTGGGCCTCTGGCTTGCGCAGGCCGAAGGCCTGCTCCGGGCGGAGCAACACCGTGCGCTGGGAGCCTTGCGCCAGGCCCTCCAGCTTTTCTTCGAGCGCAGGAAAGAGCACGCCGTAACCGATCAGGCAGCACAGCTCGCTCTCCCCGGTCTCGACCACCGCGTCTTCTTCATCGAAAACCTGGTAGCCGAGGCGCGCCCACATTCCGGGACTGAGTTGGTAGCTGGTGCTCTCGGGCATCGTCGCCGGATTAGCACGACTCATTGCCTGAGTCCGCTGACAATCTTGCCCGCAATCGCGCTGGCAGCGATTACCAGTGGGCTTGCCAGATAGACGCGCCCCGGACCGCTACGCCCAGGGAAGTTGCGGTTCACGGCGCTGACCGTGACCTGGTCCGGCGAACTCGAGGTGCCGGGACCTGCGCGAATGCAGGCGCCGCAGGACGGATCGAGCAAACTTGCGCCAACGCGCTCGAAAAGCTCGATGTAGCCACGCTCGGCCGCGTAACGGCGCACGCTCTGCGAGCCGAACTGCAAATAGAACAGCACCCCGGGAGCCACACGCAGACCACGCTCGAGGGCCTCTCGAATCACAGCCGCGTACAAATCCATATCGCTCGTCTTGCCGCCCGTGCATGAGCCGCCGTACGCGATGTCGATGCGCACCTCCGAGCCCAGCTGCCGTTCGAGCTGCGCCAGCGGAATGCCGCTGCGCGGATCGCTCGGCAGCGCCACCATGACCGGCACCTGCGACAAATCCAGCTCGATTTTGAATGCGTACTGTGCGCCTTCGTCAGCGAGCACGATGCGCGCGGCGACGGCCTCGCGCGACAGACCTCGCACGTTCATCAAATACTCGATCACTACCTCGTCGGCCGCGATGATGCCGGTGAAGGCGCCGGCCTCGACGGCCATGTTGGTCAGCGTTGCGCGTTCGCCGAGCGGCAGCGTCCCGAGTCCGGGTCCGGAGAATTCAAGGACCTGACCGACCGCGCCGCCCGCCTTGATTTCTGGCCTGGCGAGCAAGAGCAACATCACGTCTTTGGCGCACACGCCCGCCCCGAGCGCGCCCCGCAGGATGATCTGCACGCTCTGCGGAACGTCGACCCGGACGTCGCGCGTCAGCCAAGCGTTGGCCATATCCGTGCTGCCGACACCAAATGCCAGACAGCCGAGCACGCCCGCCATGCACGTGTGCGAGTCCGTGCCGATCACCAGCTCACCGGGCAACGCCAAATCTTCGATCACCTTGTTGTGACAGATGGCTTCACTGCCCGCCGGCTTGCCGTCGCGTTCGACCTCACCGAACAGGCGCACCCCGTGACGGAGCGCGAACGCCCGCTGCACGGAGACGAGCTCGCGCGACTGCTCGACCAAGCCGAGCGCGCGGTGCTGCTCGGGCATCACGCTCTCGAGGAACGTCAGATGGTCGCGAAATAGCACGAGCGAGTCCGGATCGGCGACGCGCGTTTCATGGCCAAATCCCGCACGAAATAGGGCTTCGGCCATTGGCGTCACGTATTCGTGACTGAAACGCAAATCGGCGCGCGCAAATAGCGCATCGCCCGGTGCGACCGCGGGCAGCCCGAGTTCACCGCGCTCCGCATCGCACACGGCATGACTGGCCAAGATCTTTTCGGCGAGTGTCATCGGCCTGAGCGGATGGCGCGGCAGCTCGGGCGCGAGCGCGCCGGCCAAGCGCGCTCGGTTGTACGCAAACAGCCCGCCCGCTTCGACGATCGCCCGCGAGATCGGCGACAGCTGCTGCGAGAACGCGCCAAGCTCGATCGCATCGCCCTGTTCCAAGCGCTCGAGCAGCGAAAAATCCGTGCTGGTCAGGAGCCCGATATTTTGACAATTTTGCAGGTAAATTTTTTCGAAGCTGGGCGCGAACACCACTCGCACCCCACACGCGAGCTCGGCATATGGCGCCGTCTCGCGCGAGCTACCGCAACCTTTACTCGGTCCGCTGACAATCACCTGGAAGCCGCCGTCGCGCAGCGCGTCGCGCTCGACTAGCCCGCCGCGCAAGCCGACCAGGCAATAACGGGCCAGGGTTTGGTCGTAATAGTAGCAAGCCCAGGCGGGCGTCAGCTCGTCCGTAGAGATGTTGGCCAAAAGCGGACGCGCAGCGTCGAACGTCAAGCTTTCGCCCGCGAGCTGAGCCCGCAGCAGCTGCGCATCTTCCGTCAGGTACAGGACTCGGCCGGACAGGCGAATCGCGCTCATGAGTCGCTGCCGTGCGCGCCGGACGACACCGCGCCGCACAGCACAGAAAGCACACGCAGCGCGAGTTCGAGCTCGACAGCCGACGATTGGCAAGCGCGCGCTCGCTCGGCGACGACAAGTGCGCGGGAAAGGAAGCGCGCGCGACGTTCGGCGGGCACAGCCAGCGAGAGGGCTTCAATCGACACGCCGAGAGTCTAACAAATTTTGCGAGTGCCTCGAATCGGGGGCAAAAAAAGCCGTCGAAGAGCCTTGCTTGGTCAGGGAACTCCGGGGGAAGCTCGCGCCGTGTCACGGGTTCGCCGCTCATTCCTCGCCTGGCTCCCTGCGCTCGGGGCGCTGCTGGGTTGTCCGCAGCCGAAGGCCGATCCAGCGCAAAAACAGCCGGGCCAGACCAGCGCGTCCAGCGCAGCCAGCGCGGCCAGCGCAAGCCCACCCGCGCGCAAGGTGCCCGAACCACTCCCCAACGAGCGAGTCGAGATCCCGGGCGGCAGCTTCAACGTCGGCAGCCGGCCGGGGGATCCCGGTCGCAACCCAGAGCTCGAACCGCGCCTGACGTCGATCGAACTCGGGCCGTTCCAGATCGATCGCGCGCCCTTCCCGAACGACGGCAAGAGCCCGCCGCTGACGGGCGTCAGCCGCGACGAAGCCAAGCGCAACTGCGCCGAGCGCGGCGAGCGCTTGTGCACCGAGCTGGAGTGGGAACGCGCGTGCAAAGGGCCAACCAGCAGCGACTACGCAACCGGCAAGACTTGGGACGCTCGTTGCGCGAGCGAACCGCTCGGCTGCGCTTCGGGCTTCGATGTGCTCGCCATGGGCGGTAGCCTGCGTGAATGGGTAGCCAGCGAAATTCCCAGCAAAGAGGGCAGCAGCGCGCGCGCCTTGCTGCGCGGCGCAGCGGCCGGCGCTCCCGGACCCGAGCATCGCTGTGCTGCTCGCCGCGCCCTAGACAGCGAGAGCAAGGCCCCGGATCTGGGCTTTCGCTGCTGCAAAGGCGCACCCAACGCCGCGATCGTACCGGAGCCCAAGTTGGGCGACACCTTCTCGCGCGGCAAGATCAGCAGCGAGGCGCTGGAGAAGGTGTTCAAGCGCGATCCGCACACCGCGAACATCGTGGGCTTGAAATTTTACCGCGAGCCGGACGCGGCCAACACGGTCGTGGCGCGCGGGCCCGGGGACAAAAAGGGTTTCTCGTTCACGGTCGCGCCGTTGATCTGGCGGCCAACGGCAGGCGCGGAATTTCTGCTCGTTTGCGGTAAGTCGGGCGAAGCGGATGCGTTCGTGGCCGTGCTGCATGTGCTCGCCGACGACGAGTATTCGGTCGCCGCCAGCTTCTTCATGAAGACCGAGCCCGGACCTGTCGCCTTCGCCTACAGTGATTCGATCCGGCCACGCTTACACTGGAGCACGTGCTGGGGTTGCCCGGGAGAAACGGGCAAGATCTTGTTTCGGCCGCCGGAGGGCGTGGTGATCTTTCAGCCTTGATCGCAGAATTGTCTCGGACCTGACGGCTAGGCCAACCCGACGTACAGGTGCTGCACGTCGTCGTCTTCGTCCAGCGCGGCCAAGAAGGCTTCGACCTCGGCGCGCGCGTCGCCCTCGAGCTGAACGGGATTTTTGGCGACCCAGATTTGACTGGCTGCCGTGACGCCCCAACCTCGCGCGCCGAGCGCTTTGACGACCACGTCCAAGTCGGTGGCTTCGGTGATGAAACGGTACAGGCCGTCTTCCGCTGCCTCGACCTCTTGTGCGCCGGCTTCGATCGCGGCCTCCTCGGCGTCCTCACCTGCGGCGGGCGGCGTCGCTTCTACCGCGCCGCAGCGGTTGAAGTCCCAGCTCACCGAGCCGCTGGCGCCGAGCTGCCCCTTCTTGAACAAAAGCCGCATGTTGGGCGCGGTGCGATTCTTGTTGTCGGTCAAACACTCGACGATCACCGGCACCTGATGCGGCGCGAAGCCTTCGTAGAATACGGTCTCGTGTTGGGCTTGGCCGTCGAGCAAGCCCGCGCCCTTCTTGATCGCGCGTTCCAGGGTTTCGCGGGTCATCGAGGCGCGTTTGGCTTGTTCGATCGCCAGGCGTAGGCGCGAGTTGCTGTTCGGATCCGGCCCCCCGTTGCGCGAGGCGACCATGATTTCCTTGGCCAGCTTGGTAAAAAGCCGGCCTTTGGCGTCAGCGCCCTGCTCGCGTCCCTTTTGCTTCCATTGCGCACCCATGCGCGGCGTTTAACAGTTCAAAGGGCAATGCTCAACTCGAACGCGTTGCCGCTGCCACTCGGGGGCGCTACGGCGCGCACCTCGGCCCCCGAGGCTTGCGCCGCCAAGCGAGCCGCGTAAAGGCCAATACCGCGGCTATAGCGCGCGCCCACCTGGCCTTTGGCAGACACTTGACCCTCGGCAGTGAACGCCTTGTCCTGAAATCCATCCCCGACCGCGGCGCCGCCATCTTCCACGAGCAGCACCACGCGCGTGGATTCCGCGCGAGCGGAAACTCGAACCGGTAGGCCGTCTTGAGCGTGCTGGATCCCGTTCTTGATCAAATTGCCGAGGGCGCGGCCGAGCATCTCACGGCTGGTCGCGAGTTTGACGTCGACGTCCGCGCTGGGCGTAAACTCGACGCGCACGCCGTAGCTGACGGCGAGCGAGCGCGAGCGCGACATGGCATCGGCGATCAAGTCTCGCACGGTGAACGAGTTTTGCTCGAAGCGCCGCTCACCACGCAACGCGAGCGAGAGCAGCTCTACGTTGTCGATGATGTGGCCCAGCGCTTCGCACGACGCGGAGACGTCTTCCAGCGCCTCTTTGGCGTCCTCGCTGGTGGTGTCGCGCGCAGTCTGCAAGAAGCTCGCGTTGCTGTGCAGGGCCGACAACGGGTTACGCAAGTCGTGCACGATCAGCCCGAGCAGGCCGCCAACCAAATCCAACTCCAAGCGATCTGTCGCCATGAACGCCCAGCGTAACTGACTTGTGCCGGGCGGCGTAAGTCCCGCGTTCGCTCGGGACGCATCGAGCGGCAGCGGCACGCGCGGGGACCCTCGGCTCAGCTGTGAAGCAGGCGATTTTTGGACAGAAACTCTACGATTCGCAGGGAGATTTCGCGATGGTGTTCGAGTGGGGCAAGGTGTGTGCCGCTCGCCATCACCGACAGCTCGGCACCGGGAATTGCTTGGGCCATGGCCTCGGAAACTGCAGCCGGTGTGAAGGAGTCCTTGGCACCCGCGACCACCAGAACGGGGACTTGCACCTGAGCCAACAGATCTTCCGCGGAGTGCTCCCCTGCCGCGCGCAGCATGCGTAGGAACAATTCGAAGTCCACGATCGACACGTGCTGAAAGTACGGCTCGACGTCCTCGAAGCGGACCTGCGCGAGGTTGATATCGCCGGTGAGCCGAGCGAGCGCAATCGCCACCTTGGGCGGAACGCTCGACCAGATGGCGCGCGCGGCGATCGGATGCATCGTCGCAAACTCGATCAGGTTCGGCAGCACCGAGGCCAGCATCTCGCTGCCCTTGAAGGTGTAGGTCACTCGACCAAAGCTGCCGCACAGCAGCACGAGCGCAGCCACGCCCTCCGGTCGACGGCGATAGGCTTCGAGCGCGACCTGCGTGCCGAGTGAGTGCCCAATCAGAACCACCGGCGGATCGCCGAGCTCGCGACGCACGGCATCCACGTCTTCCGCCAAGGCGTGAACACCGATTTGATCGGTATCAATTGGCAGACCGCTGCGACCATGCCCACGGTAGTGGGAATGCGCGACGTTCAGCGAGCCGGCAAGCTCGTCCCACAGATACTTCCAGATGAAGCCATCGCAGGCGAGCCCGTCACATAGCAGTGCCGTCAGTCCCGAAGGACCAGTTCTATCGACACCAGCCGGCGCACCGATCGACTCGGCACGCCTGAGCTGGCGATGGAAATAGAGCCGGGTTCCGTCGGCGCCTCGAGCGAATGACTCCGAGGCGACCGCGGAATCAGGTAGCGACTTCTTCCTCGTCGTCACTGATGTCGTTCACACTCGGGATCTTTTTGATCTCGAGGCGAGCCATCTTCCAAGCTCGCTGTACAACCCAAGAGAGCGAGCGATCTAGCCGCGCAGCTTCGTCCTTGATTTCCTGGAGCATTGCTTCCGGGAAATAGAGACTCTGTTTGCGCTTATCGCTGCCGGCAGTTTTGGTGGTATCGTGGTCGGCCAAGCGTGTACCTCTGTGGGGCGGTGTCACCCGACACCGGGAAAAAAGCTAGTATCACCCACAGGCTCGCGAAATCAATCGCGAAATGCGCTGACCCGGAAACTTCCCTCCAAACCGCTACAAAACGCGGCTCTTACGGGCGCGGCGGCGCGGTGGCCAGGCAATTCGTCAGCCAGTGCGGAGGAACGCGGACAGGGCGGGGCCACGACGTGTATCGTCAGCCGGGATGGCCCTCAGGTTGCGCGCATTTCTAGGTATTTCGCGGCTTGGACCGCTGGTTTTTGCGGCCTTTTTCGGGGTGCTGGTCAGCCACCTGGCGCAGGCGGGCAGTGAGCGTGAGAGCCCTTACCGCGTCGTCGAGCAATTGGGACGGGTCCTGGTCTGGATCGAGAACGAGTACGTGGACCCGGTGGATCGGAAGCGCCTGCTCGAAGGCTCGATCAAGGGCATGGTCGCTGAGCTCGACCCGCACTCCTCGTACATGCCCGCCGAGGACTACGCCATCTTTCAGGGTGATACCGAGGGCCACTTCGGCGGCGTCGGTGTCGAGGTGGACTTCGGCGATGAGTACGTGACCGTGATCGCGCCCATCGAAGGCTCACCCGCCGAGCGCGCCGGAGTGCGCTCGGGCGATCGCATCTTGGCGATCGACAACATCAGTGTGCGCGCGCGGCCTTCGATCGAGCTCGTGCGCCAAATGCGCGGCGAACCCGGCAGCCACGTGCTGCTCACGATCCGGCGCGCGGGCTCGGAAAAGCTGCTCTACCTGACGCTCACTCGTCAGGTGATCACGGTCGCCAGTCTGTCGAGCAAGCTGCTCAAGGGTGGCGTCGGCTATCTGCGCATCAAGACGTTTCAGACCGGGACGCACGCCGAGTTCCTCGATCACTACGCCAAACTACGCCGCCAAAACGGCGCTGACTTGGCCGGCATCGTCCTCGACATGCGCAATAACCCCGGTGGTTTAGTCAACGAAGCCAGCGCGATCGCCGACGATTTCCTGAGCAGCGGCGTGATCTACACCACTCGCCGGCGTGGCAAGATCGTCGACGAAGTGCGGGCGGACGGCGGCGGCGCCGCGCGGCGCGGGCCGCTCGCCGTGTTGGTCAACGAGTTTAGCGCCAGCGCAGCCGAGCTGGTCGCGGGCAGTATCCAAGACAATCACCGTGCAACCTTGGTCGGCGCCAAGACGTTCGGCAAAGGCTCGGTTCAAACCATCATCGATCTGCCCGATGGCGCGGGCCTGCGCCTGACCACCCTGCGTTATTACACTCCCAACGGTCGGGCGATCCAAGAGCAAGGCGTCACCCCGGACGTGCTCATTTCCGGCGCCACGCCCGCCCAAACTTTCGGCGTCGTGCGCGAAGAGAACCTCGACAACCACCTGCCGCCAGTCGAAGGCGCAGCACCCAAGGTGGTCGCGCCCTCGCTCAAAGTACCGATCGATACACCTCCGTCGAAAGACGCCCCTGCCCCGGGTCTAGAGGTGGATCTCGGAGTGGCCCGCACGGTCCCCGTCGATCCACGCACCGGCCCCGACGCCGCCCTCGCCGTCGCGTATCAGATCGTGACCGGCGCCTTCACTCGCCCCGCTGCGCCGAAGCCGAAGCCGTAGGGCTGCCTCTTTGGGCAGATTTTTGGCTAGCGGGCGAGGCACGCGAGCGCCGCGCTCGTGTCGTCAGAACGTGGAGCAGTCGAACGGCGCGCGCTTGGGATCGCGTCCTTGTGGAACGTAGATGCGCCCGGGCGCAGCACCGATTGGCGGCAGCTTGTGGCAGGCGTTGCACAGGCCGGCTGGGGGTGAGCACGGCATGTCGATGGTTTCGCCTTTGTACTGAAGCCCGACCCGAAATCCAGCGGTAGCGGAGTTGCCGTATAGAGGACGTCCGGCGCGCCCGCAAAGCCGCCGGTTCCGCCACGTTTTCTGGCTTATGCCGCGCAGAGAGAGCGGTTACCGGTCGGCGTGGGATTTCCTGGGCTCAGCTCGATTTTCGTTCGGCGTCGCCGAATCAGAGCGCATCCGCTTCGGCGATTGGCCGAACTCATCAAGCCTTGTCTCGACCCTTGACCTGGTTGGGCGCCGAAGCCATGGCAGCCAACAGCTCGCGGTTCATCTTGGCGATGAAGCCGATGCTGATCTCCTTGGGGCAGGCCGCTTCGCACTCTTTATGACTGGAGCAGTGGCCAAAGCCCTCCGCGTCCATTTGAGCGACCATGTTGCGCACGCGATCGGCGCGCTCGGGGGCGCCTTGGGGAAGCAGCGCCAAGTGCGAGATCTTGGCGGCGGTGAACAGAGCGGCGGAGGCGTTCGGGCAGGCTGCCACGCAGGCCCCGCAAGCGATGCATGCCGCCGCCTCGAAGGCCTCGTCCGAGGCGAGTTTGGGCACGGGCAGCGAGTTGGCTTCGGGCGCTGCGCCAGCGCGCACCGAGATATAACCACCCGCTTGGATCACGCGGTCGAGCGCGCTGCGATCTACCACCAAGTCGCGCACGACCGGGAAGGCGGCGGCGCGCCAGGGCTCGATCGTGATCTCGTCACCGTCTTTGAACGAGCGCATGTGCAGCTGGCAGGTGGTCGTGCTCTTGGCTGGGCCGTGCGGCACGCCGTTGATCACCATGCCGCAGGCGCCGCAGATCCCTTCGCGGCAATCGTGGTCGAAGGCGATCGGCGCTTCGCCCTTTTGCGCCAGGCCTTCGTTCACGACATCCAACATCTCCAAGAAGGACATGTGGTCGTTGATGGCTTTGGCTTCGTAGCGCACGAAGCCGCCCGGCTCTTTCGGGCTCTTTTGGCGCCAGACGTTGAGCACCAGGTTCATCGTGCGCGACATTACTTGTAGCTCCTCTGGCTGGGATGCACGTATTCGAAATTGAGCGGTTCTTTGTTCAGCTTGGGGGCGTTGGTCGCACCGCTGAATTCCCAAGCTGCCACGTACGAGAACAGGTCGTCGTTGCGCTTGGCTTCGCCTTCGTCCGTTTGATGCTCTTCACGGAAGTGGCCACCGGCGGACTCTTCGCGCGTGAGTGCATCGATGCAGGTGAGCTCGGCGAGTTCGAAGAAATCCGCGACGCGCCCGGCTTTTTCGAGCATGCCATTGAGCTCTTCACCGCTGCCGACGATGCTCAAATCGCTGTAAAACTGCTCGCGCAGCTCGGGGATCTTGCCCAAGGCGAACTTCAGACCGTCCGCGGTGCGGCCCATGCCGCAGTGGTCCCACATCAGCGTCCCGAGCTCGCGGTGGTACGACTCCGGCGTGCGCTTGCCGCCGATGGTCAGGAGCTGCTTGATACGCGCTTCGACCTCGGCCACCGTGCGTCGAACGTCGGGGTGCGATTCGTCCACGCCGCCCGGCTTCACACCCGCCAGGTAATTGGGCACGGTGACCGGCAGCACGAAGTAACCGTCCGCCAGACCCTGCATGAGCGCGCTAGCGCCCAAGCGATTGGCGCCGTGGTCCGAGAAGTTCGCTTCACCACCGACGAAGAGGCCGGTGATCGTGCTTTGCAGGTTGTAGTCCACCCACAGCCCACCCATCGTGTAGTGGATGGCCGGGTACATGCGCATCGGCACTTCATACGGATTTTCGCCGGTGATGCGCTCGTACATCTGGAACAAGTTGTCGTAGCGCTCAGCCACCGCGCCGCGCCCCAAGCGCTTGACCGCTTCGCCGAAGTCCAGATACACGCCGCGACGGACGCCCCCCACTTCGGGACCCACGCCCTTGCCTTGGTCGCACATGTCCTTGGCGCGACGCGAAGCGATGTCACGCGGGACCAAATTGCCGAAGCTCGGGTACAGCCGCTCGAGGTAATAGTCGCGATCGGCTTCCGGGATCGTCTTGGGATCCTTCGTGCAATCCGCGGCGTTCTTCGGCACCCAGACGCGGCCGTCGTTGCGCAGGGACTCGCTCATCAAGGTAAGCTTGGACTGATAGTCCCCGCTCTGCGGAATGCAGGTCGGGTGGATTTGCGTGAAGCAAGGGTTCGCGAAGTACGCGCCGCGCCGGTGGGAGCGCCAAGTAGCGGTGGTGTTGCAGCCCTTGGCGTTGGTCGAAAGGTAGAACACGTTGCCGTAGCCGCCGCTGCACAGCACGACCACGTCCGCCGTGTGCGCTTCGATCTTTCCGCTGACCAGGTCACGCGTGACGATGCCGCGCGCCACGCCGTCGACCGTGATCAGGTCCAGCATCTCGGTGCGCGGATGCATCTTCACGGTCTTGGCTTCGATCTGCTTGGCCAACGACTGGTACGCGCCGAGCAGCAGCTGCTGACCGGTTTGGCCGCGGGCGTAAAAGGTGCGTGCCACCTGCGCGCCGCCGAAGCTGCGGTTGCCGAGCAAGCCGCTGTATTCGCGAGCGAACGGCACGCCCTGCGCCACGCACTGGTCGATGATGTTCACGCTCAGCTCGGCCAAGCGATACACGTTGGACTCGCGCGCGCGAAAGTCGCCGCCCTTTACGGTGTCGTAGAACAGGCGATACACGCTATCGCCGTCGTTCTGATAGTTCTTGGCGGCGTTGATGCCGCCCTGTGCGGCGATGCTGTGGGCACGACGCGGGCTGTCTTGGTAGCAGAAGCAAGACACGTTGTAGCCGAGCTCGCCCAGCGTGGCTGCAGCAGCGCCACCCGCCAGGCCCGAGCCGACCACGATCACCTTGTACTTGCGACGGTTGGCCGGGTTGACGAGCTTGCTCTTGAAGCGAGCCTCGTTCCAGCGCGCTTCGATGGGACCTGTGGGTGCGCGTGCGTCTAGTTGCATCGGGAGTTACTTTCGGTTTCCGGAGCTCGAACGGCGAATGAATCGGCGCGAGCGCTCACTTCACGAGGCCTAGCAGCACCGTGAGCGGCAAGAACACGTTGCCCGCGGTCACCAGGAAAGCCAGGCCGCGCGCGACGAGCTTGAGGCGCCGGTTGTAGCGCGGATGGTTGAAGCCGATCGACTGCAGCATGCTGAACGCTCCATGATAGAGGTGCAGGCTGAGCATCAGGTTCGCGAACACGTACAGCGCGACGACCCAGGGGATCGAAAAGGCGCGCACGAAGTTCGAGTACACATCCTCCGGCAGATGCTCGTAGTCACCGAGCGCGGTACCGGGGAAGGTGAAGTGCGCGAGGTGGAAGACGATGTACGCGAGCAGGATTGGCCCCGTGTACTTCATCATCAGCCCCGCGTAGGTCGTGGCGATGTTCTTCTTGACCTTGTACGCGACTGGGCGCGCCGCGATGCTCTTGCCGTACAGGTCGAGCACGATCACCGTGTGCACGACGAGAGCGGCGATCAACACCGCGCGCGTGCCCCAGAGCAAGATCGCGTTGGCTTTGAGGCCTTCGGCGTAGCCATTGAAAACCTCCGGGCCCAAGAGGACCTGGAGGTTGCCGAGCATGTGGACGATGACGAACCCAAACAGAATCACGCCGCTGACGGCCAAAGCGGCCTTTTTGCCAACAGTGGTGTCGAACAGCGTGAGGGCTTTTTGATTCTGCATTTCTGAAGCGAGCGGTTGTCGTGGGACCGTATCTGGGGGCCTAAGCGGCGCCTTTTAGCAGCTGCCGCAGCACGAATTGAAGGATGCCACCGTGCTTGTAGTAGTCGAGCTCGACCAGCGTGTCGATCCGCGCCAAAACCTCGAATTGCTTCTCGAAGCCGTCAGGCGCGCTGGCCGTCACGGTCAGCTTGACCCCGGGCGCCAGGCCCGAGGCCACGCCCGCAATGGCGAAGGTTTCTTCGCCCGATAGACCGAGGCTTTCGCGGTTCTGGCCGTCTAGGTACTGCAGGGGAAGCAAACCCATGCCGATCAGGTTGCTGCGGTGGATGCGCTCGTACGACTCGGCGATCACGGCGCGCACGCCGAGCATGAAGGTGCCCTTGGCCGCCCAGTCGCGCGAGGAACCGGAGCCGTACTCCTTGCCCGCCAAGATCAAGAGCGGCGTGTTGTCCGCCTTGTACTTGACCGAGGCGTCGAAGATCGAAGTCTGCTCGTTGGTCGGTAGGTAGCGGGTCACGCTGCCCTCGACGCCGGGCACGAGCTGATTGCGCAGGCGCACGTTGGCGAACGTGCCGCGCATCATCACCTCGTGATTGCCGCGGCGCGCGCCGTATTGATTGAAGTCGGCCGGCTTCACGCCGTGCTCCACGAGGTAGGCGGCCGCCGCCGAATTCTTGGCGATGTTACCGGCAGGCGAGATGTGATCCGTGGTCACCGAGTCGCCCAACACGGCCAGCACGCGCGCCCCCGAGATGTCCTTCACGGGCGCGGGCTCGATGCTCATGTCCTCGAAGAACGTGGGCTTCCGGACGTAGGTGCTGTCTTCCGACCAGGAAAAGCGGCTGCCCTCGGGCACGGGCAAGGCGCGCCAGGCAGCGTCGCCCGCGAACACTTCCGCGTACTCCTCGCGGTACATCTTGGAGGTCACGTGCGTTTGCACGGTCTCGGAAATGTCCTTGGTCGAGGGCCAGATGTCCTTCAGGAACACGTTCGTGCCATCCGGAGATTGACCGAGCGGCTCGGAAGCGAAGTCGATGTCGATGCGACCGGCAAGCGCGTAGGCGACGACCAGCGGCGGGCTCGCCAGGTAGTTGGCGCGTACGTCGGGGCTGACCCGGCCCTCGAAGTTGCGGTTACCGCTGAGCACGCTGACCGCAACCAGATCGCCTTCGTGGATCGCGGCGCTGATGGTCTCTGGCAGGGGGCCGCTGTTACCGATGCAGGTCGTGCAGCCGTAGCCCACGACGTTGAAGTGCAAGGATTCCAGACTAGGCAGCACGCCGGCGGCCTTCAGGTATTGCGTGACCACCTTGGAGCCGGGGGCGAGGCTGGTCTTGACCCAGGGCTTGACGGTCAAACCTTTGGCCACCGCGTTCTTGGCCAAGAGCCCCGCGCCGAGCATCACGTACGGGTTCGAGGTGTTGGTGCAAGAGGTGATCGCCGCGATCACTACCGAGCCGTGGCCGACCTCGAAGTTCGCGCCATCGAGCGAGGTCTTGATGCGCGTGGTGAGATCTTCCGGCTTGGCCGGAGCGGGCGCGCCTTTGCCCTTGTTTTTGGCGAGCGCCACCATTTCGCCCAGGTTCTTGGCGAAGCCCGCACCGACGTCTTTGAGCGCTACTTTGTCGTGCGGACGACGCGGCCCGGCCATGGTCGGGACGATCGTGGACAGGTCGAGTTCGAGCGTGTCGGTGAACACCGGATCGGGCGTGCCCTTCTCGCGGAACAAGCCTTGCGCCTTGGCGTAGGCTTCAATCAGCAGCGCGCGTTCTTCGCTGCGGCCGGACAAGCGCACGTAATTGATGGTCTCCGCGTCGATCGGGAAGATGCCGCAGGTGGAGCCGAATTCCGGCGCCATGTTGCCGATGGTCGCGCGATCCGCCAGCGGCAAGTGATCCAGCCCATCACCGAAGAATTCTACGAATTTGCCGACTACGCCTTTGTCACGCAGCTTGCGGGTAATGGTCAGCACCAAGTCGGTCGCGGTCGCGCCTTCTGGCATGGAGCCGAACAAGCGGAAGCCGATCACCTGCGGGATGAGCAGATTGATGGGCTGCCCGAGCATGGCCGCCTCGGCCTCGATACCGCCCACGCCCCAACCGAGCACGCCGATGCCGTTGATCATCGTCGTGTGGCTGTCAGTGCCGACGATCGTGTCCGGGTAGGCCACGCCATCTTTGTCGAAGATGACCCGCGCCAAGTACTCCAAGTTCACCTGGTGCACGATGCCGGTCGAGGGCGGCACGACCTGGAAATTGTTGAACGCCGTTTGCGCCCAGCGGAGGAGCACGTAGCGCTCTTCATTGCGCTCGTACTCGCGGTTCGTATTCCTGAGCAGCGAGTCCGCAGCGCCGTAGTAGTCCACCTGCACCGAGTGATCGATCACGAGCTCGGAGGGGAACAGCGGATTGATCTTGGATGGGTCGCCTCCCATCTTCGCCATTGCGTCGCGCATCGCGGCCAGGTCGACCACTGCCGGCACGCCCGTGAAGTCCTGCAAGACGACGCGCGCGGGGTGGAAAGCGATCTCGGTATCGGGCACGGCTTTGGGGTCCCAACCGGCGAGCGCCTCGATGTCCTTTTTGACGACCGCTTTGCCGTCTTCGCAGCGGAGCAGATTCTCGAGCAGAATGCGCAACGAGTAAGGCAGTCGTGCGGCATCCTTGCCGCTGGCCGCGGTAAACTTTGGAAGGCTGAAATACGTGTATTTCTTGCCGTTTACGTCCAGCTCGGAGCGCGTGCCAAAAGAATCAAGGGAGCGGTCGGTCATATGCAATTCCTCGCCTGGGGGCGTACTCCAATGGCCACAGGCAAGCAATCGCTCGTTGTGGCCTTTTGGCACCGCTTTCGCGCCCCCGAGTAGCGGATAACTAGCCGAATCTTGAAGTATTTTTCCGTCAGGTTTCGTCAGGTTTCGTCAAGTTTCGTGCGCTCGGCTCGCCAACACTAAGTAGGGGGCGATCGCGATCCAGCAGCGCGCCTCGCAGGCCTCAGTGTTGTCGAGCTGACCGCGAGCGCACGCACGCAACGCCGCGCAGGCGGGGGCACCCGTTCGCCGATGAAAAAAGCTGTTCGTGCACGCTCATCGTTGATCACTACTGTGCTGCAATTTTGCAGCTCGCCATCCTTCGGTGAGCGTGGCCAGTTTGTCGTGACCTCGTGCCAGCGTCAGCCAACCAGGGTTGCCAGCGTACTTGATGTGCCCACCGAGTGCGGC